>NZ_LFVY01000001.1:0-497500 GCF_001050155.1 Nitratireductor soli | reverse complement strand
ACCACCGATGAGGTGGAGGTGATGGTGCGCAACACCGGCGCCATCCTCACCGACGGTGACGTCCAGGTGGCCTCGCTTCATTATGTCGATCCGCAGCGCTTCGGCGAGACCCTGTCGACACAGGCGCTGTCCGCTTTCGGCGCCCGCGTCGTGCCGGAGAATGTCTCGATCGCCTTGCGCACGACTCCCGAATTCGCGCCCGAGTTCGCCGAAGACCTGGTTCCATTCCGCAGTGAGCGCCCCATCGCCGATGTCTTCAAGCAGGCCGGCTATCAGGGCAGCGATGCCGACGGCATGGTCGAGGCGATCAGCAAGCTCCTCAACGCAACCGAACTGAAGGCCGGAACCATCCTGCGCATCGGCGTCGAGACATCGGGTGAGGAGAGCCACATCGTCCGCACCAGCGTCTATGACAGCAAGCAGCACATCGTCACCATCGCGCTCGACGACCGCAAGCAATATGTCCCGGCCGAGGAACCGGAGATGAATCCGGTGCTGCTCGCCGCCTTCGACCATCCGGCAGCGCCGCGTCGCGCCCGTGCCGACCTGCCCCTGGCCTATGACGGCATTTACCGCGCGGCCTATTCCTATGGCCTGACGAAGGAGATGACGCGGCGCCTCATCAAGCTCCTGTCGGCGGATGTGGATTTTCAGGCGCGCCTGGCGCCGACCGACCGGCTCGATGTCTTCTTTTCCGCCCCCGACGCGGAAGAGAATGCAACGTCGGAATCCGAGCTCCTTTATGTAAAGGCCAACTTCGGCGGCAGCACCCGCACCTTCTACCGTTTCCAGTTCGATGACGGCACGACCGATTATTTCGACGAGGAAGGCCGCAGCGCGCGGCGCTTCATGCTGAGAAACCCGGTACCCCACGGCCGCTTCACCTCGGGCTTCGGCATGCGCCGGCATCCCGTCCTCGGCTACAGCAAGATGCACACCGGCGTCGATTGGGCCGCCCCGCGCGGCACGCCGATCATTGCCGCCGGCGACGGCATTGTGGAAAAAGCCGGTTGGGCGGGCGGCTATGGCCGGCAGACCATCATCCGCCACAACAACGGCTTCAAGACCTCCTACAATCACCAGAGCGGCATCGCCAAGGGCGTGACCGCGGGCGCGCGGGTGCGCCAGGGCCAGGTCATCGGCTATGTCGGCGCCACCGGCCTGGTTACCGGCAACCATCTTCACTATGAAATGATGGTCAACGACACCAAGGTCGACCCGATGCGTGTTCGCCTGCCGGACAACCGCGCCCTGAAGGACAAGGACCTCGAAGCGTTCGCCCGTGAACGCGACCGGATCGACGCCCTCTTGAAGAACGATGAGGAAAACCCCTTCTCGGTGGCCGTTGGCAACTGATCGCCAAGAGCATTTTGCAGTCAGGTGGAAGCACCTGACGTCTGCATAAATGCGGAAAAACAAAGAGATCGACCGGTTCAGCGGCCCGCCTCGGCGCGCTCCGAATGAGCGGACGGTTTTCCCGATGACTGCGTCATCCACGAAAGCAGCGCCGCGGCGAGGCTGAGCGCCGCCATCGTCCAGGCCACACTGGAAAAGGCCGCATCGCCCGCCGCCAGCCGCGCCGCCTCCAGCTCCGTCGACAGCCCCGGCGCCGCCTCGCCGAAAGCCGGCATCGAGACGGCCTTGTCGCCCAGTTTCGATGCATAGCGGTAAGCCGCAAGACTGCCCATCGCCGCGACGGCGATCAGGCCGGCAATTCTGGAGATCGCGTTGTTGATGCCCGATGCGGCACCCGTATCGTCGTCCTCGACCGAGGTCATCACGGCGGTCGACAACGGCGATACGACCAGCGCCATCCCCAGTCCCATCAGGACCATCATCGGAAACACCGCCGTCCAGAATGCGCGGATGCCGCCGCCGACCAAGGCCGCAAGGCCGCCGAAAGCCACCGCGACCACCAGGCTGCCGACGGAGATCGGCAAGCGCGGACCGACCGCGTCCGCCAGACGGCCCGCCGGCCCGGAAAGCAGGGCGATCAGCAGCGACAGCGGCAGGAACATGAAGCCGACCGTCGCCGCATCGATCCCCCAACCGGCAATCAGCAGCATCGGCAGATAAAACAGGATGCCCGAAAGCGCGAAATAGAGCGAGAAGGTCGCCGCATTCGCCCCGGCAAACGAGACGATGCGGAACAGCGAGAGATTGATCATCGGCTCCTTGCGCGACAATTCCCAGGCGACGAAGCCGATCAGCACCGTCAGGCCGGCGGCAATCATGGCGCCCGCCTGGCCGAGCCGCGCATCTCCGGCATCGGAGGTCGTCGCCGTCAATCCGTAGGCCAGCGCGCCGAAGGCGATGACCGCCAGCAGCGCACCGCCAAGATCGAGCTGCCTCTGCCTGGACGGCGCGTCAGCCGGGACCTTGAGAAGCAGGCCGATCGCCAGGGCGCCGAGCGGCAAGTTGATGGCGAAGATCAGTCTCCAGGCGCCGTCGCCGAACGTCGAAAGCATCAGGCCGCCAAGCACCGGCCCGATCGCCGTCGTCAGCGCCGAGGACGCCGCCCAGATGCCGATGGCCCGGCCCCGCTCACGCTTTGGATAGGCCTTGGCGATGATCGCCAGGCTGCCCGGCACCATCACGGCGGCGCCGATCCCCTGGATGCCGCGCGACAGGATCAGCGAACGTGCATCCGGCGCAATCGCGCAAATGATGGAGGCCAGGATGAACAGGACAATGCCGGCAATGAAGGTCCGCCTGAGGCCGAACTTGTCCCCGGCTGCCCCGCCGACCAGGATAAGCGCCGCCAGCGTCAACGCATAGGCGTTGGAAATCCACTGCGCATCGGCAAGCGACGCGCCAAGATCAGCACGGATCGCCGGCATGGCCACCGACACGACGGACCCATCGATGAAGCCGAGCGCCGAAGCGAGGATCGCGGCGAACAGCACATAGCGCCGCTGCTTCTGCGGGCAGAATGTCCCGTTGCCGCCGTCACTGGCTTGCACAACGGCATTAGAGCGCCGTGCGTCCATTTGGACGCACAAAGGACGCTCCAATACTTTGAATCTATGCATCGTGCTTTCCGAAAATCGATTCCGATTTTCGGGCCGATGCTATAGAACCGGTTTCACAGGGCGCTTGCATGCGGGGAAACTAGTGCATTTCACCGCCGGTTGGAATCACCGCGTTCAGCAAAGCGACACATGCTGACACGGCAACGTCTCTTTCCCGCCAATGCGCTATTCGACGAACTCGACGGGAATGCCGGCCTTCACCCGCTTCGCCAGTTCCTCCGCATCCCAATTCGTCAAGCGAATGCAGCCATGCGATGCGGTCTTGCCGATCTTCGACGGATCCGGCGTGCCGTGAATTCCATAGGTCGGCTTCGACAGGGCGATCCAGACCGACCCGACCGGCCCGTTCGGCCCCGGCGGAATGGTCAGTACCTTGTCGTTCTCACCCTGCTTGAAGTTGACTTTGGGGTTGTAGGTGTATTGCGGATTGAGCGCTACGCGCGCCACCGTATGCGCTCCCGTCGGCGACGGCGTATCCGCCGAGCCGATCGTCGCCGGATAGGCGGCGACAAGCTGGCCGTCCTCCCCATAGGCGCGCAGCTGCTTGGCACTCTTGTCGGCAACGATGCGCGCCACTTGCGCCTTCAACTTGCTGCCCGGGTTCACGACCTTGATGACCGAGCCCGCGCGGTTGAAGTTGACGCCCGGATTGAGCGCGATGAGATACTTCTCATCCATGTGGAAGCGCTCGGCCAGCATCTCGGCGACCGAGGTGTAGGAGAGTGCGTCGAGTTGCGCCTTGTGGCTGTAGTCCGCCGGGACCGAGGCGATGAACGGTCCCGCAGCGTCCTCCGACGTGATCACATAGTCCTGGAAGGCCGGGCCGCCGGTCCGCTCGAGCTCGGCCTTGATCCACTCGGCATCGTAGGTCTTGATGGTCTGGCCGGTGATCTCCCGATAGGCGCGGATCGCCTTGTTGACATTATCGCCGGTGCGCCCGTCGATCACACCGGGCGAGGCACCCGCCCGGTCGAGCAGCACCTGGAATCCGGCCACTTCCTCACTGGATCCACCTGGTGTGACGACCGCGCTGTCGCGCGGCAGGGATGGTGTTTGCGTCCCGCCGAGGCCCGGGTCATCGCGCATTCCATCCTGCCGCGGTATCGAGGCCATGTCGTTCGGGTTGGAGGGAGCGACCAGGGGCTCCCGCTGGATTGGCTCCTGCCCATAGACGGGCGGCGCGTCAAAACCGCCCCGGTCTTCATAGACGGGCACGTCTTCCAGAAAGCGCTGTGAATAGGGATCGTCGGCACGGGCCGAATTGCGGCCGCGCCCATTGCTGCGGTCGCGGCGGTAACGGTCGACCTCGCGCGGGTCGGTGAAATCATAGACCTGCCCGTCAAACTCCCGGGCACGCGGCGGGGGAGGCGCCGGACGCCGCTGGCCTGCCACCGGCGGACGGATCTCGACCACTTCGCCGGTCGCCGCATCGACGATGATCTCGCGTCCGTACTGGTCGATATAGACGTCGAAATCATAAGCCTGGGCCAGTTGCACCGGCCGGATGGCGGGCTTGGCCGCCGGCAACAGCCCTTGCGCGACGTCCATGCGCGGCTGGCCTGCCCACCAGCCACGCCTGTCTTCGTTCTCCGGCTGCGCGGCAAGGACCGAACTTTGTCCGACAGCCAGGCAAAGAACCGTCAGGAAATGCAATCTCAAAACCTTCGCCCCTCGTTCCTAACAACCGCGCGGCACAATCACGCAACAAGGCAAACCGCCCCGGCGATTCGCGATTTGACGAATTATTCACCATGCTTGATGAACCGGACGTGAAGATGGCGAAAAAATGAAAACCCGCATTCTCCAGCCGCTACACGGCTTCCAGGCCCAGTTCGCGGCGGGTTTTCTTCGTCAGGCCGGCAACGACGAGGCGGTGGCTTTCACCCAGATAGTCGGCAAGCGCCGCGTCATCCATAACCTCGGCCGTCTGCCGCTGGATCCATTTCATCCCGCGCGAGGCGAGATAGGGCGCCGGTCGCAGGCCCGGCTGTTCCTTCAAGACGTCGAAGGCCATTTCCGAGCATTTGAAGGAAACGGCCAGGTGATCGCTGCCTGAACCGATGGCGAACACCTTGCCGCCAACCTTCCAGACCTGCGATCCGCCCCATTGCACCACATGCGTGGTCTGGCGAAGGGAAGCGCACACGCGATTGAAATCTTCGATCCGCATTGCGCTCCCCCTCGTCAATCGTCCTTGCAGCGCCGCGCATCCAATAGGATGCGCCATGCATTAAGCCGCCTGTTCGGCCTGTTCCGCATCAGCGGATTTGCGCGACCGGAAGTTCAGCCGGTCGGATCCCGCCGAGACCTTGACGGTCGAACCGTCGAAGATCTCGCCTTGCAGGATTTTCTCCGCCAGCGGGTCCTGCAGTTCCTTCTGCATCACCCGCTTCAGGGGGCGTGCGCCATAAGCGGGGTCATAGCCCTTCGCCGCCAGCCACTCGACAGCATCGGCATCGAGGTCGAGCACGATCTTGCGGTCGGCAAGCAACCGCTCCAGCCGTTTGAGCTGGATTTCGACGATCTGCCCCATATCCTGCCGCCGCAGCCGGTGGAATAGGATCACCTCGTCGACCCGGTTGAGGAATTCCGGCCGGAACGACGCCTTGACCACGCCCATCACCTCGTCGCGAACCTGGTCGACATCCTGGTCTTCACTGAGGTTGACCAGGTACTCGGCGCCGAGATTCGACGTCATGATGATCAGCGTGTTGCGGAAATCGACCGTCCGGCCCTGCCCGTCGGTGAGCCGCCCGTCGTCGAACACCTGCAGGAGCACGTTGAACACGTCGGGATGCGCCTTCTCGATCTCGTCGAACAGGATCACCTGATAGGGCCGGCGGCGCACCGCTTCGGTCAGGGCGCCACCTTCCTCATAGCCGACATAGCCGGGAGGCGCGCCGATCAGCCGGGCCACGGAGTGTTTCTCCATGAATTCCGACATGTCGATGCGCACCAGCGCCTGCTCGTCATCGAACAGGAAATTGGCCAGCGCCTTGGTCAATTCCGTCTTGCCGACGCCCGTCGGCCCGAGGAACATGAACGAACCGATCGGCCGGTTCGGATCCTGCAGGCCGGCGCGCGCACGCCGCACCGCCTTGGAGACGGCTTGCACCGCCTCGCCCTGGCCGACGACCTGCTTGGCGATCTCGTCTTCCATGCGCAGCAGCTTGTCCCGCTCGCCCTCGAGCATGCGGTCGATGGGAATGCCGGTCCAGCGCGACACGATATGCGCCACATGGTCCGGCGTCACCGTCTCCTCGACCATGCCGCCGGGCGTGCTTTCATCGCCCTGCGCCTCGGCCTCCAGCAACTTCTTTTCCAACTCCGGAATGCGCCCATAGGCCAGTTCGCCGGCACGTTGGAACTCGCCCTTGCGCTGGGCGATGGCCAGTTCGTTGCGCGCCTCGTCGAGCTGTCCCTTCAGTTCGGCGGCAAAGCCGAGCTTGTCCTTCTCGGCCGCCCACAGGCTGGTCAGCCGGACCGATTCTTCCTCCAGCCCGCTCAATTCCTTCTCGAGCTTGCCGAGCCGGTCCTTCGAGGCTTCGTCCTTCTCGGCCTTCAGCGCTTCGCGCTCGATCTTCAATTGCATGACGCGCCGGTCGATCTCGTCCAGCGCCTCGGGCTTCGAATCCACCTGCATCCTCAGCCGCGCGGCGGCCTCATCGACCAGGTCGATCGCCTTGTCGGGCAGGAAGCGGTCGGAGATGTAGCGGTTCGACAGGGTCGCGGCCGCCACCAGCGCAGAGTCGGACACCCGCACCTTGTGGTGCTGCTCGTACTTTTCCTTCAATCCGCGCAGGATCGACACCGTGTCCTCGATGGTCGGCTCATTGACGAACACCGGCTGGAAACGCCGCGCCAGCGCCGCATCCTTTTCCACATGCTTGCGATACTCGTCGAGCGTCGTCGCGCCGACGCAGTGCAACTCGCCGCGCGCCAGTGCCGGTTTCAGAAGGTTCGACGCGTCCATCGCGCCATCGGCCTTGCCGGCACCGACCAGCGTGTGCATCTCGTCGATGAACAGGATGATGTTGCCGTCGGCGGCGGTGACCTCGTTGAGCACGGCCTTCAGCCGCTCCTCGAACTCGCCGCGATATTTCGCCCCGGCAATCAGCGCGCCCATGTCGAGCGCCATCAACTGCTTGTCCTTCAGCGATTCAGGCACGTCGCCATTGACCAGGCGCAGCGCCAGCCCTTCGGCGATCGCCGTCTTGCCGACACCGGGTTCGCCGATCAGCACCGGATTGTTCTTCGTGCGCCGCGAAAGCACCTGGATGGTGCGGCGGATTTCATCGTCGCGGCCGATCACCGGATCGAGCTTTCCCGCCCGTGCATCCGCCGTCAGGTCGCGCGCGTATTTCTTCAAGGCGTCATAGCCCTGCTCGGCGCTGGCCGAATCGGCGGTGCGCCCCTTGCGGATATCGTTGATGACCTGGTTCAGCGCCGCCGGCGTGACGCCGGCCTTCGCCAGGATATCCGCCGTCTTGGCCGACTTCTCGACCGCCATTGCCGTCAGCAGGCGCTCGACGGTGACGAAACTGTCGCCGGCTTTCTTGGCGACCTCCTCGGCCGTCGTGAAAACCTTGGCCAGCGGCTGCGCCATATAGAGCTGGCCATTGCCACCTTCGACCCGAGGCATCGCCTTCAGCGCCGCATCAACCGCCAACCGCACATCCTGCGCGCGACCACCGGCCCGCTCGATCAGCGAGGCGGCCAGTCCCTCATTGTCGTCGACCAGCACTTTCAGGAGATGTTCGGGGGCGAATTGCTGATGATTGCTGGAAAGAGCCAGCGTCTGCGCCGACTGAATGAAACCGCGCACACGCTCGGAGTATTTTTCAATGTTCATGCATGTCTCCATTCCCATGCCGACCCGCTTTGCGGCATCGGCAATGACCAAGGTGACGGACCCCCTCAAGCCTTGACGCGATGAGACTATCACGGCTCCGGACAGGCAGGTCCAACTGTTTGGGATATGGGAACAGCGCGCGGTCGCGACAAGATGACCTTCGGAGCATTTTGCTCCGGTGGAAACCATCGGATGCGCATCTCCATAACGAAAAGCGGCGGGAAATCCCGCCGCTTCGTCAGAGATCAATCCGGATGATTACCGGCCGTCAGCCCGGCACGACAACATCGTCGGCGGGAGCGGCCGCATCCACCTCATCGGCCTTGCGAACGCGCGGGCGACGTGGACGGCGGGCCGCCTTTTCTTCCACCGGAATCTCGCCGGCCGAAATCTCGCCAGCCGGAATGCCGTCAGCATCAGGCGTCTTCGTCACGGCAGGGCGGCGGGCTCTCTTTGGTGCCGGCTTGGCCGACGTTTCGGCGTCATCGCGCACGGGGCTGTCTTCGGCCGCATGGCCGTTGACATTGCCATTGGGCTGGCGGCGTCCGCCGCCCTTCAAGGCCAGTTCGGCCGGCATGCCCTCGATTTCAGGCTGCGGGCCCGAACCGTCTTCGACATGCTGTTGACGCTGGTTGCGCCCGTTACCGTTACCGTTACCGTTGCCGTTACCGTTGTTGCCATTGCCTTCGCCGGCATCGCGATCATCGGCGTCGTCATCATCTTCGCGGTTGTCGCGCGCACTCTGTTGCTGTTGCTGCAACTGGGCCTGCGCGGCGGCGATGATGCGGTTGTAGTGTTCGGCGTGCTGTAAGTAGTTCTCAGCCATCACCCGATCACCGGAACTATGCGAATCACGCGCCAGCGTGGTGTATTTTTCGGCAACCTGCTGCGCTGTCCCGCGGATTTTCACGTCCGGGCCATTGCTCTCATAGCTGCGTGCGAGCGGATTGGGTCCCTTGCGGTTGTTGCTGCTATTGTTGTTATTATTGTTGTTGCCGCCGCGCCCGCGCATGCGCCTGTTCTGCTGTTGTGGCCTCATTCGACTCTCTTGGTTTTCGAGACTGCTTGGTTGAGACTGCTCGGTTGATACGGTTTGATTGAAACAATACCCACTAGCCGGCGGATAATGGCGGGAAGCCAGCAGTCTCTGATATTCCCTTAGCCATTTGCTGCGCCGCGAGATGCGGGCGCGAACGCCATCCTGTTCCGCTTCATGTCAGTTGCCGGACAATCCCCGTAATGAAGCTAAGGCGCTTGAACGCCGTTCATGACAGCCAGTCCTCGGGAACCGAATCGATAACGGCGCTGTCTGCTTCGTCCCATCCGGTAGCCGGAAACTATCCGCATTCGGACGCAATGCCAAGTTTTTTTTCAACCGGCTCCACGAACCGTTTTTACCGCGAAAATCAATGCCCTGTCGCGGCCGGCGAGATCGCGTGCCGCATCGCGCAAATCAAATCCATTCGCCGTGAACATGTCCGTGACCGCCCGTTTCTGGTCGAAGCCTGTTTCCACGGCGACCATTCCGCCAAGGCTCAGATGCGGCGCGCTGCCTTCGGCGATCGCCCGGTAAGCGTCCAGCCCGTCGATGCCTGCTACCAGCGCCAGGCGCGGATCGAAATCGCGCACCTCCCGCGACAAACCCTGCCAGTCATGCTCGCGAATATAGGGCGGGTTCGAGACGATGAAATCGAAACGCCCCTCGATCCCGGCAAACCAGTCGGACCGACAGGTCGCAAACCGACTGCCATATCCATTGATATTGGCATTCAACCCGGCCGTTGCAAGCGCACCGGCCGAAATATCCGCCCCGACGGCGCGCGCGTTCGGCAATGCGCTGAGCAGCGCCAGGGCCACGGCGCCGGTCCCCGTGCCGAGATCGAGGATGCGCCACGGCCGGTCATCGCCGCCATCGCGACGCGCCTGCTTGAGCACCAGATCGACCAGCGTCTCCGTGTCCGGACGCGGTTCCAGCGTCTCCGGCGAGAGGGTCAATCTGAGACCGTAGAATTCGCGATGGCCGATGATCCGATGCACCGGCTTGCCGCGCAACCGCTGCTCCAGCGCCGCCTCGACAGCCGCTCCCGATGGCGCATCGACTGCCTGTTCGGGGTGTGAAAGCGCATCAGCTCGTGTTGTCCTGGTGAAATGCTCGACCAGAAGCCGCGCATCCAGCGCAGCGTCGGAAATACCGGCCTGCCTCAGCCGCTCGCGGGCTGCCGCAAGCAGCGCGCCAAGCGTCGTCGCCGGCTCAGCCATCCACCCCGGTTTCCGCCAGCAGCTTGGCCTGGTGATCGGCGATCAGCGCGTCGATCACCTCGTCGAGATCGCCTTCGACAATGCGATCCAGCTTGTACAGGGTCAGGTTGATGCGGTGATCGGTCAGCCGTCCCTGCGGGAAATTATAGGTGCGGATGCGCTCCGAGCGGTCGCCGCTGCCCACTTGCAGCCGGCGCGCCTCCGACCGTTCGTCCGCCGCCTTCGAGCGCTGCGCGTCGAACAGCCTGGCGCGCAGGATCTGCATTGCCCGGGCGCGGTTCTGGTGCTGGGATTTTTCCGCCTGAACAACGACGATGCCGGAGGGAATATGCGTGATGCGCACCGCCGAATCCGTGGTGTTCACGTGCTGGCCGCCGGCGCCCGAAGCGCGCATCGTGTCGATGCGGATGTCCTCGTTCTTGATGTCGACATCGATCTCCTCGGCCTCCGGCAGCACCGCCACCGTCGCCGCCGACGTATGGATGCGACCCTGCGCCTCGGTCGCCGGAACACGCTGCACCCGGTGCACGCCCGATTCGAACTTCAGCCGCGAGAACACGCCGCGCCCGGAAACCGTGGCGATGATCTCCTTGTAGCCTCCGGCCTCGCCCTCGCTTGCCGAGACGACCTCGACCTTCCAACCGCGCTCGGCGGCGTAACGTTCATACATGCGAAACAGGTCGCCGGCGAACAGCGCCGCCTCGTCGCCGCCCGTGCCGGCGCGGATTTCCAGGATGGCGTTCTTCTCGTCCGCCGCGTCCTTCGGCAGAAGCAGAAGCTGCATCTCCGCCTGCAGATTGTCGATCCGTTCCTCGACGTCGCCGAGATCGACCTCCACCAGTTCGCGCATTTCGCGCTCGGTCGCCGGATCGGCGAGCATCGCCTGCAGATCGGCGATCTCGGCCTCGGCCTGCCGCAATTCTCGAACCTTGGCGGCAACCTCCTGAAGCTCCGAGTACTCGGAGGCGAGTTTGACATAAATCTCAGGCTCCGGCCCGGCCGCCATCTGCGCCTCGATCAGTTCGAAACGTTTGAGCACCTGATCCATGCGATCGCGCGGCAAGTCGGTCATCGAGGAGAAAAGCCTGTCAAATCAAAGAGGAATGTCATGGGTCTCGGCAAATTGCCGAAGCAGCGCGCGAATATCGGTGGACGAACTGTGATTGGCAAGGGCCTCGTCCATCAACCCGGTCAATTCCGCGAGCGGCAGATCGCAGAGCATCGCCTTGACCGGGCCGATCGCCGCCGGGGCCATGGAGATCGAGCGATAGCCGATGCCCAGAAGCGCCATGGCCGAGATCGGCCGCCCGGCCAGTTCGCCGCACAAGGTCACCGATGTGCTGGCGGCATCTCCCGCCCGCACGATCTGCCTGAGCAGCCGCAGGAACGGCACGCTCAGCGGATCGAACCGCTCGGAAATGCGCGTGTTGCCACGATCGGTCGCCGTGACGAACTGGAACAGGTCGTTCGAGCCGACCGAAACAAAATCCACCGCCTGCATCAATTCGTCGAGCTGCCAAAGCAGCGCCGGCACCTCGACCATGGCGCCAAGCTTCAGCCGCGTCGGCAGATGATGCGCGAAGCGCGACAGATGGCGCACCTCGCGGTCGATGATCTCGCGCGCCTGGCGCACCTCGTTGACCTCGGTGACCATCGGCAGCATCAGGCGCAGTTCGCGCCCGCCGGCCGCTTTCAAAAGCGCCCTGATCTGCGTCCGCAAAAGCCCGGGCCGGTCGAGCGTCAGGCGGATCGCCCGCCAGCCGAGAGCCGGGTTCTCTTCCTGCTGCGCGCCCTTGAAGTAAGGGAGCACCTTGTCGCCGCCGATATCGATGGTGCGAAACGTCACCGGTTTGCCGTCGGCGGCATCCAGCACCTCGCGGTAGAGCCGTTCCTGCGCCTCGACGCGCGGGAAGGCGGCCGCCACCATGAACTGCAGTTCGGTGCGGAAAAGGCCGATGCCGGCGGCGCCCGACTGGGAAAGCTGCGGCAGGTCGACGGCAAGCCCGGCGTTCATCATCAGGTCTATAGCCGCGCCGTCCTTGGTTTGTGCCGGCCGGTCGCGCAGTTCCTGATAGTGTTTTTGACGCCGGGCGCGGAAACGCACTTTTTCCGCATAGGCCGCCTCGACATCCCCCTGCGGGCGCAGGTGCACCTGGCCGTCCTCGCCATCGACAATGATCGCATCGCCGTTCTCCGACATGGAGACGACGCCCTTCACCTGGCCGACCGTCGGCAGGCCGATGGCACGGGCGACGATGACGATGTGGCTGGTCGGCGCGCCCTCCTCCAGCACCAGCCCGCGCAGTTTCTGGCGCGGGTAGTCGAGGAGTTCGGCAGCTCCCATCGAGCGGGCGACGACGATCGCATCCTTCGGCAGGATCTCCGCCAGGGCTTCCGGGCCGCGCCCCATCAGCTGGCGCAGCAGGCGATTGGCGAGATCGTCGAAATCGCTCATGCGCTCGCGCAGATAGGGGTCGGTCATGTGCATCATGCGCGCCCGCATGTCGCTCTGCACCTTCTCCACCGCCGCTTCCGCCGTCAGGCCGTTGTTGACCGCCTCCTGAAGGCGGCGCACCCACCCCTTGTCATTGGCAAACATCCGGTAGGCCTCGAGCACCGCCCGATGCTCCCCCTCGAAGGCCACCTCGCGCCGCGACAGCATGTCGTCGATCGACAGCCGCAGCGAATCGAGCGCCGTCTCCAGCCGCACCAGCTCCTGATCGCTGTCCTCGTTGAACAGCGCCGTCACCACAATGCGCGGCTCGTGCAGCACCACATGGCCGAGTCCGACGCCATCGTTGAACGGAAGTCCGGTCAGGCTCACCGGGCGGCTGAGGTCGAGTTCGATACCCGGCCGCGTCAGCCGCGCCAGATCCCCCGTGGCGATCATCTCGGCGATCACCATGGCGACCGTTTCCAGCGCTTCCAGCTCATCGTCGCGATAGTGCCGCATGGTGCGGTTCTGGACGACCAGCACGCCGAGCGTACGGCCCGCCCGCAACACCGGCACGCCGAGGAAGGAGTGATAAACCTCCTCGCCCGTTTCCGGCAGATAGGCGAAGGCCGGGTGCTTTTGCGCGTCGGAAAGGTTCAGCGGCCGCGCACTGGCGGCAATGGTGCCGACAAGGCCCTGGCCGAGGCGCAACTGCGCCAGATGCACCGCACCGGGATTAAGGCCTTCGGTGGCGTAGAGCTCAAGGACGGAATCGGCCCGCAGCACATACAGCGAACACACCTCGGCGACCATGTTCTGAGCGATCTCGCGAACGATCCGGTCGAGGCGCGCCTGTGGCTCGAGCGCCTCGGCCATCAGCTCGCGCAGACGCCTCAACAGCACACGTGGACCACCGGCGGTATCTCGCATCGAACCCCTCTCCATCGACCCCATGCTATCCGCATGGAGATACGGAGCAAAAGCCAGATTCGGGTTTTTCTTTGTCTACTGCTTATCGAGACCGTAGACGGAATGCAAAGTGCGGACCGCCAATTCCGCGTAAGGGCCGTCGATCAGGATGGAAATCTTGATCTCCGACGTGGTGATGGCCCGAATGTTGATGCCCTTCTCGGCGAGCGCCTTGAAGGCCGTGGCGGCGACACCGGCGTGACTGCGCATGCCGATGCCGATGACGGAAACCTTGACCAGCCCCGCCTCCGACTGGATGACGTCGAACCCGACCGTATCGCGCACCCGTGTGAGCACAGCCAGCGCCTTGTCGAGGTCGCCCGAGGGTACCGTGAAGGTCATGTCGGTGCGCGAGCCGTCTTCAGAAATGTTCTGCACGATCATGTCGACATTGATGTTGGCCTCGGCCAAAGGGCCGAAAATGCCGGCGGAAACGCCTGGCCGGTCGGCCACGCGGCGCAGCGATATCTGTGCCTCGTCCTTGGCGTAGGCGATGCCGGTGACGACTTGCTGTTCCACGATTTCATCCTCATCGCAAATGAGTGTTCCAGGCGGGTTGTCGAAATCCCCCATGCCTGGTGCGTCCGGATCCTCGAACGACGATCTTACAAAGGTTCTGACCTTGTGCACCATGGCAAGCTCGACCGAGCGCACCTGCAGCACCTTGGCGCCGAGCGAGGCCATTTCCAGCATTTCCTCGAAGGAAATCTTCGGCAGGCGCCGCGCCTTCGGCTCGATGCGCGGGTCGGTCGTGTAGACGCCATCCACATCCGTGTAGATGTCGCAGCGGTCGGCCTTCACCGCCGCAGCAACCGCCACCGCGCTGGTGTCCGAGCCGCCGCGGCCAAGCGTGGCGATGCGGTTGTCGGGGCCGAGCCCCTGGAACCCGGCCACCACGGCAACCTGGCCCGTGCCCATCCGGCGCACGATCTCGCTGCCGTCGATCTCCAGAATCCGCGCCGCGCCATGCGCATTGTCGGTGCGGATCGGGATTTGCCAGCCATGCCAGGAGCGGGCGTCGACGCCCATCGATTGCAGGGCGATGGCCAGAAGACCGCTCGTCACCTGCTCGCCGGAAGCAACGATCGCATCATATTCGCGTGCATCGTAGACGAGCGCGTTGGCGCCGGCCATCTTGGGCATGTTCTGCACCCAGCCGACGAGTTCGTTGGTCTTGCCGGCCATGGCCGAGACCACGACGGCGACCTCATGGCCCGCATCCGTCTCCCGTTTGACGTGACGCGCCACATTGTGGATGCGGTCCATATCGGCGACGGAGGTTCCGCCGAACTTCATCACGATGCGCGCCATGGGAACGGAGTGCCTTTTCTGGGAAATTCCATCCGTCCGAACAGACGGAAATCAACTGACGCAGCGGCAGCGTGCAGCCGCGCGTCGCGGTTTCATTACCCAAAACACCACGCATCTGCAAGCAAAGTGAGAAACGGCGGGCGGCGGAAATTTCCGCCGTCCGTCATTCGTCACAGATGCGTTTTGTCCGGCTGTACCGCTACGGCTTGATCGGCCCGCCAATGGCCCAGCAATGACCGAAGGGATCCAGCAATTGGCCATAGCGCGCGCCCCAGAACGTATTGTCCAAAGGCATGGAAGGCGTCGCGCCGGCTTTTTCGGCGCGCTGGTACCAGGTGTCGGCGTCATCGACCTCCAGGTGGATCGTCACGCCGTGCGGGCGATCCGCCGACATGCCGAACTCGGGGAACAGATCCCACATCATCAGGTCGCTGCCGTTGATGCGCAGGTGCGCATGCATCAGCCGCTTGCCGTCCTCCGCCTCTTTTCTGCTGACTTCCTCGGCGCCGAAAGCTTGCTTGTAGAAGTCGATCGCCCTTGCAGCGCCGTCGATCGTCAGACACGGGATGATCCCATTCAACACGGTCATCGGACCCTCCTCTCCAGAAGTGCACATCGACCCGCCGCTTGACGATGGCGTAGCAGCGGGCTATTTCATATTCAAGTTTATACTTGAATGGGAAAATCATGGCAAGGGTTTCACTGGTCGGCGATGTCTTCGGCGCGATTGCCGATCCCACACGCCGGCTGCTGCTGGAGCGTCTCGACGGCAAGGAGCAGTCCGTTGGCGCGCTGACCGCCGGTTCGGGCCTGACCACGGCGGCGATTTCCCTGCACCTCCAGCTTCTGCTGAAAGCCGGCCTGGTGCGCCGTCGCGTCGCCGGGCGCCATCGCCTCTATCGTCTCGACCCCACCCCCTTGCGGGAAATCACCGATTGGACCACCGCACTGACGGGCTTCTGGGAAGAACGCCTCGATGAACTGCAGGAACTGGCGGAGAAAATCGATGCTTCGGCCGATCGACCTGACGATTGAACGCCACATCCGCGCCTCGCTTGCGACCGTCTGGGATTGCATCACGCGGCCGGACCTGATCGCCCGATGGTTCTTCGCCACGGACTTCAAGCCGATTGTCGGCCATCGCTTCACCATTGTCGGCGAGGCCGTGGCGGGCTGGCGCGGCTGGACGAATGTCGAGGTTCTGGAACTGTCTCCCCCGCACCGCATGGTCTGGTCGTTCGACTGCACCGATGCGGCACCCCCGGGGCGCGTCTCCTTTCGCCTGGAAGAGGTTGACGATGGCGTCCGCCTGCGCCTGTCTCATGAGGGCGGCGCCCCGGCGCCGACCCGCCAGCTCCTCGATGAGGGCTGGAGCGTTTATCTGGGGCAATTGGCCGACCTTGCGAGACATCGCGCCGGCTGACGCACTGAGACAATTCCTTCCTTGACAATTGGCCGCCACAACCCGACTTCATGTCAGCCAGAGGACGTTGCAACGCAGACGATAGGCCGACCCATGCCGGAAGCTCGACAAACGACGATCGATGCGCGCGAGATCGAGCATTTCTCGGCGCTGGCCGCCGAGTGGTGGAACCCGGCCGGCAAGTTCGGCACGCTGCACAAGTTCAATCCCGTACGGCTTGCCTATATCCGCGATCATGTCGCCGCCCATTTCGGCCGCGACCCGCATGCGGTCAAACCCTTCGCCGGTCTGCGTTTTCTCGACATTGGCTGTGGCGGCGGTCTGCTGTGCGAACCGATGGCACGCCTTGGCGCGGAGGTTGTCGGCGCGGACGCTTCGGAAACCAACATCGAGGTGGCCAAGCTGCATGCCGCCGAGGGCGGGCTGACAATCGACTACCGCGCCACGACCGCCGAGGCCCTGGCCGACGAGGGGGAGAAATTCGACGTCATCCTCAACATGGAGGTGGTCGAGCACGTCTCGGACGTCGATCTGTTCATTGCCAAATGCGGTGCCATGCTGAAGCCCGGCGGCCTGATCTTCGTCGCCACCATCAACCGCACGCTGAAGGCATGGGGCCTGGCCATCATCGGCGCCGAATATGTGCTGGGCTGGCTGCCGCGCGGAACGCATCAGTACGAAAAGCTCGTGCGCCCGGAGGAGCTGGAGCGCGCGCTCTCTGCGGCCGATGTGACCATCACCGACCGCACCGGCGTCGTCTACAATCCGCTGGCCGACCGCTGGCAGCGCTCGCGCGATATGGACGTCAATTACATGATTGTCGCCACCAAGGCGGGCTGAAAAGAAACCGGCTCAGTTCTGGTCGTCGGGGAAAACCGGCAACGGCATGAATTCCACTCCGTCCTCGACCAGTGCCTTGGCCTCGTCGACCGACGCCTCGCCATAAATGCCGCGCGCATCAGTCTCGCCGAAATGGATCTTGCGCGCCTCCTCGGCAAACTTGTCGCCGACATAATCGGCGTTCTCGCGCACCTTCTTCGATAATTCCTTGAGCTGGGTCAGCGCCTTCTTCTGCTCTTCGCCCAGGGCCAATGCCACCTGCGCCTTGCGCCGGCTGGTCGACACCGCCGGCGCCATCAGCGCCTTCTCGACGCTGTGCGACCCGCATTGCGGGCAGGCGACGAGCAGGCGCTCCTTCTGGCTGTCGAAATCGGCGCTGTTGCGGAACCAGGCTTCGAAGGGATGCGCGTGCTCGCAGATCAGGTTGAAACTGATCATGAAGCCTTCCTCGCTCCGGCCTCTTCCACGCGCGCGATATGCGACACCGCAAAATCACGCGCATTCTTCAGATTGGGAATTTTCGCCCGCGCCGCCGAAACCTGCGCCAGATCGAGATCGGCGAGAATCACGCCGGGCTCGTCATGCGCGGCCTCGGCCAGCACCTTGCCCCACGGATCGACGATCAGCGAATGACCGAACGTCTCGCGCCCGTCCTCGTGCCGCCCGCCCTGCGCCGCGGCGATCATGAAGGCGCCGTTCTCGATCGCCCGCGCACGAACCAGCACATGCCAATGCGCCTCGCCCGTCTGGCGCGTGAAGGCCGCGGGCGCGGTCAGCACCGCGGCGCCGGCCAGCGCCAAGGCGCGAAACAGTTGCGGAAAGCGCAGATCATAGCAGATGGCGAAGCCGAGCCTGCCGAATGGCAAATCGGCCACAACCGCCTTCTCGCCCGGCGCATAGGTCGCCGATTCACGCCAGCTTTCACCGTTGTCCAGATCAACATCGAACATGTGAAGCTTGTCATAGGTGGCGGTCAGGCCGCCATCGGGCGCAAACAGGAAGGCCCGATTGGCAACCTTCCCATCGTCAAGCGCCACGGCGGTGGAACCGAGATGCACGTGGATGGAGAGTTCCTCGGCCAGCGCGCGCGCCCGCTCAATCAGGATAGCACCCCGCGCGCCGGCGATCCGCTCCTGCAGCGCATCGCGCCCGCGTACGAGCACTCCGGTCATCTCCGGGCTTTGCACATAAAGCGCGCCCTTACCGGCCGCCTCGCGCACCAGCGCCTCGAAGGCATCGGCATTGGCTTCCGGCTCGGTGCCGGAGCGCATCTGCAGGGCGGCGACGCGGACGGCGCTCATGCCTCCGCTCCGGCCAACAGCGTGTCCAGACGGCCATCGCGCTCGAGTGCGTGCAACTCGTCGGAGCCGCCCACATGGATCTTGCCGATGAAAATCTGCGGAAAGGTCGAGCGCCCGTTGGCGCGCTGGATCATCTCCTGGCGCAATTCGGCGGAGAAGCTCGCATCATGCTCGGTGAAGGAAACGCCCTTGCGCTCCAGCAGGCGCTTTGCCGCCGAGCAGTATGCGCACATCATGCGGGTATAGATCGTTACGTCAGCCATTCGTCTCTTCCAAAGTCTCTTGAGACTATATAGGGCCTCATTCGTCGGGCAGGAAGTCCCCCGGCAACACGCGCGCGAAGGTCAACACGTCCACCTGCCGCGCCCCGGCCCGTTTCAGGACCCGCGCGGCGGCAGAAACCGTGGCGCCCGTCGTGTAGACATCGTCGATCAGAATGATCCGCCGTCCGCTGACCGCCGCCAGCCTCTCCCGCGGCACGCGAAACGCGCCGCGCACATTCGCCTCCCGCTCGCGCGCGCCAAGCCCGACCTGCTGGCGCGTCTTCTTCACCCGCAGCAGCGCTTCGGGCGCGTAGGCGAGGCCGCTCAGCCGGGCGCAGGCCCGCGCCAGTTCGGCCGACTGGTTGAAGCGCCGCATCAGCAGGCGGCCGCGATGCAGCGGCACGGGAATGACCGCATCCGCATCGCTCACCAGTTCCGCCCCCGCACGCAGCATCCAGCGCGCCATCCAGGGCGCCAGATCGGTCCTGTCACGGAATTTCAGCCCCTGCACCATCTGCCGCGCGACGCCGTGGTAAATCACGGCCGAACGCGCCCGCGCAAAGGGCGGCGGATTGGCAATCGCTTCCGCCGACACGATGCCCTCGCCCATTTCCACCGAGAATGGCGTGCCCATCACCGCGCACCATGGGCGTTCGAGAAAGCGCAAGCGCGGCCAGCAGGCCGGACAAAGCGTGCCGGGCTGGGTGACGTGGTCGGCGCAGCCGAGACAAACGGGCGGAAACAGCACACGCGCCGTCCACCGCACCATCGTGTTCGCCCCGCGCGCAACGCTCCCCGTCATCATGTGCCACCCCCGCGGCATTTGCCTCTTTGCCAGCATATCCATTTTATGCGATTGCGCACCTAAAGCATTTTTGCAGTCAGGTGGAATCACCTGGCGTCCGCATAAATGCGGAAAAACAAAGAGATAGAGCGCCGTGCATCCGAACGGACGCACGGCGCTCTGGTGGTCTGACCGAAACAGATGGGTACCATCTGTTAGGGTCGCACCACCAGCAATGACGGATGATGCATGGAACCGCTGTTCGATACCGACCTTCTGATCGTGCGCAAGAAACGTGCCTTCCGGCACGGTGATGTCGGCGCCGGCTTCCTCATGCGGCGCGCCGCCGAAGACCTTGGCGAGCGCCTGGCGACGGTCGAGCGCCGATTCGACAAGGCCGCCACACTGTTCTGCCTGACCGACGACGCGGCAACGGCGCTGCGCCAAAGCGGCAAGGTCGACGCAGTTGTCAGGGTTGAGGCAGATCCTCTGTTTGGCGGTGTCGGCGACCTGGTCGCCCGCCCTGAAACCTTGCCCTTCGAACCGGCGAGCCTCGATCTTGCCGTGTCGCTGCTCAGCCTGCACGAGACCAACGACACGCCGGGCCTCCTGGCGCAGATACGCCGCGCGCTCAAACCGGATGGGCTGTTTCTCGGCGCCATGGCCGGCGCCGGCACGTTGCAGGAGTTGCGTGAGGCACTGCTGGAAGCCGAGACCGAACTGACCGGGGGCGCGGCACCGCGCGTCAGCCCCTTCGCCGATTTGCGCGATGTGGGCGCCTTGCTGCAACGCGCCGGCTTTGCCTTGCCGGTGACCGATCTGGAAAGCGTCACGGTCCGCTACGACACCATGTTCGACCTGATGCGCGACCTGCGCGCCATGGGCGCCACCAGCACGCTCACCGCGCGCTCGCGCAAACCGGCGACCCGCGCCTTCTTCCTGCGTGCCTCGCAAATCTACGCCGAACGCTTCGCCGATGCCGACGGGCGCATCAGGGCAACGTTCAACCTGGTCTGGCTGTCGGGGTGGGCGCCGCATGAATCGCAGCAGAAGCCGCTGACGCCCGGCAGCGCGACAATGTCCTTGAAGGAAGTGCTGGAGAAGAAAGGCGGGAGTTGACGCGTTCTCTAACCGCCAGCCTCGGTAACCTGGGTCGCGACGTTATCCATGGTTTCCTGCAGGGCGGTGCCGGTCTGCCTGGCGCCGACGACGATCGCCATGGCGATCAGCCCTGCAATGAGTGCATATTCAATCGCCGTGGCCCCTGATCTTTCGCCAAGAAGTTGCCTGAACATCGGCCCGCGCCATCCTTGTTTCTCCACCTGAAGATAGCGAAGAACCATTAAGAAGTATTAAGATCAGCGCGCGCAGTTCGCATGCGTGCTGAAAGGAACTGGTCACCGAACAGTTTCGTCAGCTTGGAGTATCTGACGTCCACATAAATGCGGCCTAGCAGGCGCCGCTGCGCTGCCCATTCTCGCTGATCACGCAGACCGCATCGCGCGTGGGCTGCAGGACGCTGCGACGGATCGTGTAGGTGCCGCCGCTGCGCTTGGTCGATGATGTGGTGATCGGGTCGATGCCGAAGGGTGCGCCAAGCTGGACGACCGTCGGCCGTGTACGTTTCTCGGCGATCGGGGTCAGCACCAGCGCCAGAGCCACCGCCGCCGAGCCGAACAGCAAGGCCACCCGCAGCGCGCCGATGCCGGCATTGCCCATGCGTGTCGGCCACGCACCGCGCCCCGTATCCCAATCCGCGTCAGAAGCCATGGCCATTCCCCTGCCAGCATCGGGAATCGCTGAAGAGACGAGCGATCCAACCCCTGCCTCAAATTTTCACTGTTGCGTAAAGGAATGCTTAATGCTGGCGACCTGGCCGGCGATTAGAGCAGGTCGACGAGGAATGGAATGAGCGGCGCATCCGCTGGCGGCATCGGATAGTCGCGCATGTCGCGCGGCCGAACCCACTTCAGCCCTTGCCCTTCGCGTGGCTGCGGCGTTCCCCAGAAGCGGCGGCAGACGAACAGCGGCATCAACAGATGAAACGCATCATAGCTGTGGCTGGCGAAGGTCAGCGGCGCAAGGCAGGCGGTCTTGGTTTCGATGCCCAACTCCTCCTGCAGTTCGCGGATAACCGTTTCCTCGGGCGTCTCGCCCGGCTCCACCTTGCCGCCCGGAAACTCCCACAGACCGGCCAGCGACTTCCCCTCGGGACGCCGGGCGATCAGCACGCGGCCGTCCGCATCGACCAGCGCGCAGGCCGCGACGAGCAGAACAGGCTTGGGCGCCGGGTTCATTCGCCTTCGCCCTCCTCGGCCGCTTCGGGTGGCTGCCGATAGTGATAACGATAGATCTCACGGAAGCCGAGCGCGCGATAAAGACGCACGGCCGCATGATTATCCGCCTCGACCTGCAGCCAGGCTTTCTCGGCGCCGTGCGAGCGCGCCCATTTCAATGCCGAAAGCAACACACGCCGGCCAAAGCCCTTGCCACGCCAGGCCGGCCTCGTGGCGATCTCGAAGAATCCGGCCAAAACGCCGTCGCGCACGCAGATGGCGGTCGCCACCGGCTCATCGCCATCTTCCAGGACGAAAAGACCCGTATCGGGCCGGATCGCGCCGATCACCCGCGAAAGCCCGGCCCTGAGTTTGTCCTCATAGCCATGCACCTTGAGGGTCGCATTGACGAAGCGTTTGCGGTCTTTCAGCGGGATCTGGTCCATCGCCTCGACCAGCACCGCCTGGTCGAGATCAAGTGCCATCACCAGCGACGTGCCGAGTGTGCTCCAGCCGGTCTTGTCGAGATGGCGCGAGATCGCCGCCGCCGAAAGCGGCGAAATGCGAAAAGTCAACGTCCGGCCATAGGCCTCGAACTGCCCCCTCGCCCGGTCGATGCGCTGTTCCAGATCGCGGTCGTCGCCGGGATCGAGCGGATTGATGGAGTTCAGCCGTTTGGCCGGGTGCCCCGCCGTCAGGCGCACCACCCAGGTGCCGTCATAGGCGACGGTCTCCGCCGGCCAGGCGCGCAGGCCCGCCGCCTCGAAGCGGCGGATGGTGGCAAGATCCTTGTTTTCTTCCTGCCCCACGCGGCCCGGCACACCTAGCTCCTGTAGTCGCCATTGATGGCGACATACTCCTTTGTCAGGTCGCAGGTCCAAACCGTGGCTTTGCCCCGACCGATGCCGAGGTCGACCCGCAGGACGATCTCGTCACGTTTCATATAGGCCGAAGCGGCATCTTCGGAATAGGCGGCATCACGCTCGCCCTCATGGGCGACGCGAATATCGCCGAACCAGATGGAAATCAGGTCGCGGTCGGCCGGTTCGCCGGCCTTGCCGACCGCCATCACCACGCGCCCCCAATTGGCGTCCTCACCGGCGACCGCCGTCTTCACCAGCGGCGAATTGGCGATCGACAGGGCGATCTTCTTGGCCGAGCGGGCGGATTTTGCGCCGGTCACGGTGATCTCCACCTGCTTGCGCGCGCCCTCGCCGTCGCGCACCACCTGCAGGGCCAAATTCTTGAGGATGCGGTTCAGGGCGCGACGGAATCCCGCCAGGCGCGCATCCTTCGCATCGTCGATGAGCGGCGCGCCGCGCTTTGCCGCGGCACCCGTGGCGAACATCATCAGCGTGTCGCTGGTCGAGGTGTCGCTGTCGACCGTCACGGCGTTGAACGTCTTGCCGGTCCCCTTCGACAACAATTCCTGCAGAACGGGGGCGGCGATCGGCGCATCGGTCGCGACGAAGGACAGCATCGTCGCCATGTCGGGCGCGATCATCCCCGCGCCCTTGGCAATGCCGTTGATGACCACGTCGACATCACCCAGCCGCGCCGTCGCCGTGGCGAGCTTCGGGTAGGTATCGGTTGTCATGATGGCGCGCGCCGCGTCGAGCCAACCTTCCGGACGGGCGTCCTTCGCCATCTGGCCCAGCGATCCCGTGATGCGCTCGGCCGGCAGCGGCTCGCCGATGACACCGGTGGAAGCCATGAAAACCGAACCAGTGGCAACGCCGGCGGCCTTTGCAGCAGCTTCTCCCACCTGTGTCGTCGTTTCCCGCCCCTTCTTGCCCGTGAAGGCATTCGCATTGCCGGAATTGACGACGAGGATGCGCGCCGCGCCGCCGGCAAGATTGTCACGGCAATATTCAACCGGCGCTGAAGGGCATTTGGAACGCGTAAAGACCCCCGCCACCGTCGTGCCTTCATCGAAGATCATCGCCAGGAGATCTGTTCGCCCCTTGTATTTGACGCCTGCCTGGGTGGTGGCGATGCGGACACCGTCAATGACGGGCATCGCGGGATGCTTCTTCGGGGCGAGGGGAGAAATCGCGACAGACATGGCCACCAACATTGACGATTTGCAGCTTGGATGCCGCCGATCTGCCCGAGAATTTCAAGAGACGCAAGCCGAAACCGCGCCGGGGGACGCGGTTTCGGCACAATGTCCCTAACGCAGGACCGGGTTCAAAAAGGCCCGGAACACGCGCTGGACCGTCGGGATCAACAGCCACACCATCGCCACGACGACAAGCGGCACGATAATCAGCGTGCGCTGCCAGAGCGTCCAGCCTGTAGTCAGCGGAAAGACGAGGTACAGCAATCCCGTGACCAGCGGGTAGACGCCGGCGAAAACCAGCAGCGCGAAGCGGGGACGCGAAAAGCGGGTGACGTGAGCAGCCGATGCCATGAAGGCCTCCTATCAAAACGATACGTTTCGTTATATAAAACGGGCCGTTTCGTTTCGTCAAGAGGCTGTGCTAGTGGTGCGATCCCAACAGATGGTACCCATCTGTTTCGGTCAGACCACTAGGGTCAGCCGGAGATTCATGGGAGGAAACACGTCGATGACCGACGACGACGCTCAAAAACGGCAATCGATCGGCGCGCGGCGCAATCCGGATACCGCCGAGGCGATCCGCGCCGCAGCGCTGGCAATCCTGCAGGAAGAGGGCTACGCAGGCTTCTCCATCGAGAAAGTCGCGCGGCGGGCGCGCGCCGGCAAGCCAACCATCTATCGCTGGTGGCCAAGCAAGGCCGCGCTGCTGATCGAGGTCTACCACGCGCAGAAGCGAGACATCGATTATTCCGTGACCGATGACCTGGAACATGATCTCGTCGTGTTCCTCAAAAGCCTGTTCAGTCACTGGCACGACAGCCCGTCCGGCGACGTCTTCCGGTCCATCATGGCCGAGGCCCAGACGGAGCCGGCAGCGCGCGAAGCCTTCCTCGCCTATATTGACCAGCGGCGTCAGCGCATCGCCGAAATGGTCCGCCTACCGCGCGCCAAGAGCCGGCTTGCCGCCGATGTCGATCCGCTGATGGTGGCCGATCTGCTCGTCTCCTTCGCCTGGATGCGCCTTCTGACGAACGCGCTCGGCAACGCCGAGGCAGACATCCTCGCCATGGTTCGCAGCATTATCCATGGGATCGAGGCGCAGGAATGAACCAGGCAGCGGCGGCTTCAAGCGCAACAAAAAAAGGCGGATGCAACACACCCGCCTTTCCTAGGACCGCGAAACGCGAAAGCCGTTATTCGGCAGGCGCCGGCTCTTCGGCTTTTTCCTCGGCCGCGCCCTGGCGCTGCTTCTCGATGCCGTCGATGATTTCCTTCAGCGCCGGCTCCTTCACCTCGATCTCGGCCGCATCGCGCAAAGCCGAAACCTCCTCGACATATTTATCGCGCACCAGAACCGAGCGCACGCGGTCCTTCACCGTGTCGAATACCGGCGGCTGCTGGGCGCGCTTGTCTTCGACCTTGATGATATGAAAGCCGAACTGCGTCTCGACCGGCTCTTTCGAATAGTCGCCGGGGTTCATTGCAAACGCCGCCGTCTCGAACTCCGGCACCATCTGGCCGGCGCTGAAATAGCCGAGATCGCCACCATTGGCGGCCGCGCCGTCGGTCGATTTCTCCTTGGCGATCGCCTCGAAGTCACCGCCTTCGCCCAGCTGCTTGATGATTGCCTCGGCTTCTTCCTTGGTCTTCACCAGAATGTGGCGCGCACGAATCTCGTTGACCGCCGGCGCCGCGGCGACCTGCTTGTCGTAGCTCGCACGCACCTGATCCTCGGTCACGGCCTCATTGACCACCTTGTCGATGAATGCCGTGTGCAGCGCCTGCTGGCGCAGGAATGCCAGGCGCCGTTCGAAAGCCTCTCCCTGGTCGAGCTTGGCCTTCTCCGCTTCCGAAGAGAGCAGCCGGATCTCGATCAACGCGGAAAGCAGCGCCGCCCGGCGCTGGTCGCCCTGCAAATTGCCGAACTGCGCGCCGTACTCGCTGGTGGCGATCTCCAGATCGCCCTCCGTGATTTCCAGGCCATTCACCGTGGCAAGAACATCGGCATCCGCCGCCGGGGCGGACAGGACGCCCACCGCCGCCAAAGTCAGGCCGGCACCGACCTGAACGACAAGGAAACGGCGAAACGATTTCAGCATTGAACTCTCCGATCGTGATTCCGAAATTGTCCAAACCACCCAGGAATATGGCGGAATTTTGCGCGCCGGCCCATGTTTAACGCGGCGTTGACATCACTCTTGGCCCCTCTTATCTGTCCTGTGGTCGTGCGTCCAGAACCCATTTCCGGGCGTTATTGTCGTATCACCGCCTCAGCTTAGCATGAGCGGAATCATCCCGGCTCTTGAAGTGCCGCTTGTCAGGAAGTGAAAGGACCACTCGATGGTCAGTCTCGGCGGTCTCGCCCGCAAGGTTTTCGGCTCCTCCAACGATCGTCGTGTCAAGGGCCTGCGTCCTCGCGTCGATGCCATCAATGCGCTCGAGGAAGAAATCAAGGGGCTTTCCGATGAAGCCCTGCGGGCGCGCACGGTGGATTTCCGCAAGCAGCTTGCCGACGGCGCATCCCTGGACGACCTTCTGGTGCCGGCTTTCGCCACGGTGCGCGAGGCATCGCGCCGGGCGCTCGGCATGCGCCCCTTCGACGTGCAGCTGGTCGGCGGCATGGTGCTGCATGAAGGTTCCATCGCCGAGATGAAGACGGGCGAAGGCAAGACCCTGGTCGCCACCCTGCCCGTCTATCTGAACGCGCTCACCGGCAAGGGCGTCCATGTCGTTACCGTCAACGACTACCTGGCCCAGCGCGATTCCGCCTGGATGGCGCGCCTGTACGGCTTTCTCGGCCTGACCACCGGCGTCATTGTGCACGGCATGTCCGACGAGGAGCGGCGCGCGGCCTATGCCTGCGACGTCACCTACGGAACCAACAACGAACTCGGCTTCGACTATCTGCGCGACAACATGAAGTACGAGCGCGACCAGATGGTTCAGCGCGATCATTTCTACGCCATCGTCGACGAAGTGGATTCGATCCTGATCGACGAGGCGCGCACGCCGCTGATCATCTCCGGCCCGCTTGACGACCGCTCGGAACTCTACACCACCATCGACGCCTTCATTCCGAAGCTGGACGAGGCCGATTACGAGGTCGACGAAAAGCAGCGCACCGCCACCTTCACCGAAGAGGGCACGGAGAAGGTCGAGAACATGCTGCGCGAGGCGAACCTCTTCAAGGGGGATTCGCTCTACGACATCGAGAATGTCGCCATCGTGCACCATCTGAACAACGCCCTGAAGGCGCATCGGCTCTTCCAGCGCGACAAGGATTACATCGTCCGCGATGACGAGATCGTCATCATCGACGAGTTCACCGGCCGCATGATGCCGGGACGCCGCTTCTCCGAGGGACTGCACCAGTCCCTCGAGGCCAAGGAGCATGTGTCGATCCAGCCGGAAAACCAGACGCTGGCCTCGATCACCTTCCAGAATTATTTCCGCATGTACGACAAGCTGGCCGGCATGACCGGCACGGCATCGACCGAGGCGGAGGAGTTCGGCAACATCTACAATCTGAATGTCGTCGAGGTTCCCACCAACCTGCCGATCCAGCGCCTCGACGAGGACGATGAGGTCTACCGCACGGTCGATGAGAAGTTCCGCGCCATCGTCCGCGAAATCAAGGAAGCCAATGCCAAGGGCCAGCCGATCCTGGTCGGCACCACCTCGATCGAGAAGTCGGAGTTCCTGGCCGAACACCTGCGCAAGGAAGGCATCAAGAACTTCGAAGTGCTCAACGCGCGCCACCACGAGCGCGAGGCGTCGATCGTCGCCCAGGCCGGCAAGCCGGGCGCCATCACCATCGCCACCAACATGGCCGGCCGTGGCACCGATATCCAGCTCGGCGGCAACCCCGAAATGCGCATCGCCGACGAGCTCGGCGACATGGAGCCGAGCGCCGAGCGCGAGGCCAAGGAAAAGGCCATCCGCGAGGACGTGCAGCGGCTCAAGGAGCAGGCGATCGCCGCCGGCGGTCTCTACGTGTTGGCCACGGAACGTCATGAAAGCCGCCGCATCGACAACCAGTTGCGCGGCCGCTCCGGCCGTCAGGGCGATCCGGGCCGATCGAAATTCTTCCTGTCACTGCAGGATGACCTGATGCGCATCTTCGGTTCCGACCGCATGGACGGAATGCTGAAGAAGCTCGGTCTCAAGGAAGACGAGGCGATCGTCCACCCCTGGATCAACAAGGCGCTGGAGAAGGCGCAGAAGAAGGTCGAGGCACGCAATTTCGACATCCGCAAGAACCTGTTGAAGTTCGACGACGTGATGAACGATCAGCGCAAGGTCGTCTTCGACCAGCGCATCGAACTGATGGACGGCGACAATCTGTCGGAAACGGTCGCCGAAATGCGCCGCGACATGATCGACGACCTGGTCGATCGCCACATTCCCGAGCGGGCCTATGCCGAGCAATGGAAGATCGCCGAACTGAAGGAGGGCGTCCAGACGACGCTCAATCTCGATCTGCCGATCGAGGAATGGGCGGGCGAGGAAGGCATCGCCGAGGACGATATCCGCGAGCGCATCACCGAGGCAACTGAAACCGCCGCCAAGGACCGCGCTGAGCGTTTCGGACCTGAAATCATGAACTATGTCGAGAAATCGGTCCTCCTGCAGACGCTCGATCACCTGTGGCGCGAGCACCTGGTCAATCTCGACCATCTGCGCTCGGTCGTCGGTTTCCGCGGCTATGCCCAGCGCGATCCGCTGAACGAGTACAAATCCGAAGCCTTCGAGATGTTCCAGGCCATGCTCGGCAATCTGCGCCAGGCGGTCACTGCGCAGTTGATGCGGGTCGAGCTTGTCCGCGAGGCCGCCGACGCACCGCCGCCCCAGGCGCCGCAAATGGAGGCCCATCATGTCGACGGCTTCACCGGCGAGGACGATTTCGGCGCCGACACGATGACGCTTGCCCGCGTCGAAACGGGAACCGTCGCCGCCGAGGACCGCGACCCCAACGACCCCGCCACCTGGGGCAAGGTCGGCCGCAACGAGGCCTGCCCCTGCGGCTCCGGCAAGAAGTACAAGCATTGCCACGGCGCTTTCGCCTGACGCTGCGCTCCTGACGAAGCGCGTGCCGCAACGTCAGCGCCGAACCGTTTCTTAAAGACTTTGGGCTAGCGTCCCGGCGCATGGAGCGGAGCCCGAGCCGGAGAACGAGACGTTCCCGGTGCGGGCGCGCGCCATGTGGGGACGCAGGAGTTCCGCGCGCGGCGCGGATGCTTCGCGGCCAGGGTCACGGCGGAGTGTGGTTGCGTGCGCTTTTCAGTTGCAACGGCTGGTGAACGCCTCCTTCCGGAGCGGCTGTCGGCGCGCGCGCAGCCTTTTCTCGCACGGATCGATGCGCTCATTTCGGCGCCAGACGCGCGTGGCGAAGCCGGCCGCAACGCGCTCATCGCCTTCACCATCCGCATTGTCAACGCGGCGATTGCCTTCTTCAGTCAGGTCTTCCTGGCCCGCTGGATGGGCGAGTTCGAGTACGGCATCTTCGTCCTCGTCTGGGTGACGATGATCATCCTCGGCAATATTTCCTGCCTTGGCTTTCACACCTCGGTCATCCGCTTCATCCCCGAGTACCGCGCCAAGGGAGAATTCGCCGCGCTGCGCGGCATCAACCTGGCCAGCCGACTGTTCGTCCTCGGCTCATCCACCCTGTTCGCCGCCATCGGCATTCTCGGACTCTGGTACTTCGCTCCGTCCATCGAATCCTATTATGTGGTGCCATTCTATCTCGGCCTGATCTGCCTGCCCATGGCAGCGCTGAGCGACCTGATGCAAGGCGTGTCGCGCGCCAATGCCTGGGTCATATGGGCGCTGATGCCCACCTATTTCGTTCGCCCGCTGCTGATCCTGCTGTTCATGGCGATCGCCCTCTTTGCCGGCTACCCGGCGGATGCCAGGACCGCCATGTTCGCCGCGATCCTTGCCACCTATCTGACGACGCTGCTGCAGTTCGTCAGCGTCACGACCCGGGTCGACCGCAAGCTGCCGGCCGGCAGGCCCAGCTTCCGCATGCGCGAATGGACCGCCGTCTCGCTGCCCATCTTCCTCGTCGAGAGCTTCTTCTTCCTCCTCACCAATGCCGACGTTCTGATGGTCGGCCGCTACATGGCGCCGACCGACGTCGCCGTCTATTTCGCCACCGTGAAGACGCTGGCCCTGGTCCATTTCGTCTATTTCGCCGTCAAGGCGGGCGTTGCCCAGCGCTACGCTTCCTTCATGCATGGAGGCGACCGTGCCGGGCTCGAAACCTTCGCCCGCGAAACCGTGGGCTGGACCTTCTGGCCGTCGCTGGCCATGGGCATTGTCGTGCTGCTGGTGGGCAAGCCGATGCTGATGCTGTTCGGCGCGGCGTTCACCGAGGGTTACCCGCTTCTCTTCCTGCTGGTCACCTGCGTTGTCGCCCGCTCGGCGGTAGGACCGGCCGAAAGCCTCCTGACCATGAGCGGCCACCAGAAGATCTGCGCCGCCGTCTATGCCGCCACGCTGGCGATCAACATCGGCCTCAACATGCTTTTGATCCCGCTATACGGCCTGTGGGGCGCGGCGCTGGCGACTGGCGTTGCCATGCTGTTTGAAGCGGTCATTCTGTCCGTCACCGTGTGGCGCAAGCTCGGGATTGCCATGCTGATCTTCCTTCCCCTCAAGAAGGCCGAGCCCCTGAAGAAAACCGAGGTCGGGATATGAGTGTACCCCCCCTGTTGGAGGAGTTGAGCGGCAGCGCGTCGGGCGCGATGATCGACGAATTCGCCGGGCTCGCCGAAAATGCCGATCGGGCGCAACTCGAACTGCTGGCGAGCCAGCGCCCGGAGCGCAAGCTTGCCATTTATCCGGCCGCCGCCGGCTTCGACCTGGTCGAGGAACTCGACTACCTGGCGGCCCGTTCGATCGAATCGAACATCTTCTTCAACCCGCGCTTCCTGGCTCCGGCAATGCCGCGCCTGGAGGACCGCGAAGTGCGGCTGGCCGTCATCCGCGACGGCACCGAGGCCAAGAGCCGCCTGCGCCTTCTCGTGCCCTTCTCCGTCGAGCGTCCGGCCCTGCCACTCAGCGTTCCGGTGCTGCGCACCTGGGCAAGCCCGTATGGCCCGCTCGGCACGCCGTTGGTGGATTACGACGATCCGGCCGGCGTCATCGAGGACTTCTTCGCCATGCTGGCGCGGCCGCATTTGCACCTGCCAAAGGTGTTCGTGATGCCCGACGTGCGGCTCGACGGCCCGTTCACGGCCATGCTGCGCACGGTTGCCGATGCCCGAAACCTGCCCTTCCAGATAACCAACCGGGTTGAACGGCCGATCCTGCAGAGCCAGGAAGACGGCGAAACCTATCTCAAGGCGTCGTTGCGCGCTCACCACCACCGCGAGTTCCGCCGCCTGAAGCGGCGTTTGTCGGAGACAGGCAGCCTGGAGTACCGCATCGCCCGCCACCCCGATGAAATCCGCCATGGGGTCGAAGCCTTCCTCACGCTGGAAGCCGCCGGCTGGAAGGGGCGCGAGCGCACCGCCATGGCCATCGACCGCTATCGCGCCGCTTTCGCCCGCGAGGCTGTGCATCGCCTGGCCGAACGCGACCTGTGCCGCGTTCACATGCTGACCCTCGATGAGACGGTCATCGCCTGTCTCATCGTCTTCATCGAGAACGGCACCGCCTACACCTGGAAAACCGCTTATGACGAGACCCTGTCGGCGTTCTCGCCTGGAACGCTGCTGATGATCGAGGTCACCAAGAACCACCTCGACGACCCGAACATCACGGTCACCGATTCATGCGCCGTGCCGGATCACCCCGTCATGAGCCGGTTGTGGAGCGAGCGTCGCCCGCTCGGCACGATCGTCATCGGACTGACGCCGGATGCCGACCGCCATGTGCGCAAGGCGGCAGCGCAACTGAGCCTCTACCGCCGCACCCGCAACACGCTGCGCATCCTGCGCAACCGCTTGCGTCGCAAACCGGGCTGACCCCGGCGCCGCCATGCTGCGTGGCCGAGTGGCTCGTGCCGCGCCCTATCCGGCATCGGCCTCGCGCCGTGCCTGATCGCGAAAGATGCGCCGGATGACCTTGCCCGTCGTTGTCAGCGGCATCGATTCGACGAACGCCACCTCGCGCGGATATTCATGCGCTGAAAGCCGTTCGCGAACCCAAAGGCGGATTTCCTCGGCAAGCGCATCGCTCGGCTCCACCCCGGCGCGCAGAACGATATACGCCTTGACGATCTCGGTGCGCATCGGGTCCGGCTTGCCGACCGCGGCCGCCAGAGCGACCTGCGGATGGCCGGTCAAACAATCCTCGATCTCGGTCGGGCCGATGCGATAGCCGGACGATGTGATCACGTCGTCGTCGCGCCCGACGAAATGCACATAGCCGTCCGCGTCGCGCATGCCCTGGTCACCGGTGGTCATCCAGTCGCCGATGAATTTCTCGCGCGTCGCCTTCTCGTTCTGCCAATAGTGCAGGAACATCACGGGATCGGGGCGCCGCACGGCGATGTCGCCCGCCTCGCCGATCCTGGCTGGCCGACCCTCGCCATCGATGACCGCCACCTGGTGCCCCGGCACCGGCAAGCCGATGGCGCCGGGCCGCCCGACGCCCAGCGCATGGCATGAGGACAGGACCAGATTGCACTCGGTCTGGCCGTAGAATTCGTTGATGGCGAGGCCAAGCTCGGCACGCGCCCATTCGAACGTTTCGCGGCCAAGCGCCTCGCCGCCCGAGCCGACCGTGCGCAGCGAAAGATCGAAGCGCCGGCCGATCTCCGGCACCGTCTTCAGCATCCTGAGCGCCGTTGGCGGAACGAAGGCGTTGCGCACCTTCATCTTCTCCATCAATCCGAGCGCCGTTTCGGGATCGAACTTCTCGAATCGTCCCGCCACCACCGGCACGCCGAGATAGAGGCCGGGAAGCAGCACGTTGAGCAGGCCGCCTGCCCACGCCCAATCGGCCGGCGTCCACAACAGATCGCCGTCCTGCGGCAGGAACTCGTGGTGAAACTGAACGCCCGGCAGGTGGCCGAGCAGCACACGATGCCCATGCAGCGCGCCCTTCGGCGGACCGGTCGTACCGGACGTGAAGATCATCATCGCCGGGTCGTCGGGACCGGTGTCTTCAGCCGCGAAATGTCCCGGATTGTCGGCGACGACGCGCTGGAAATCCAGCGCCCCCCGGTCGGCGCCATCGACCGAAACGACGGTCTCGAGGCTGGTCAGGCGTTCGCGGATCGGCGTCAGCTTGGCAAGGCCCGCTTCATTGGTGATGACCGCCTTCGCGCCGGCGGAAAACAGACGGTATTCGAGCGCCTCCATGCCAAACAGAAGCGCCAGCGGCACGGCGATCGCGCCGAGCTTGTAGATCGCCGCGTGGGCGATCGCCGTCTCGAAGGATTGCGGCATGAGCAGCGCCACCCGGTCGCCACGCGTCACACCCGTGCGGCGCAATCCGTTGGCCAGCGCATCCGATTGCGCCGCGAGGGCGCCGTAGGTCAGCGTCGCGGCGGTTCCGTCAAGGCGATACTCGTAAAGCGCGATGCGCTCCGGCGCGCGCGCGGCCCACCGATTGGAGATGGCGGTGCCGATGTTGAAGCGTTGCGGAATGTCCCAGCGGAACCCGTCATGGAGCGCCTGATAGCTGTCACGCCGTTCGAGCATGGATACGGGGTCCCTCCCCTGCCCGATCAGCACATATCAGGCGGATTGGTGCCCCTGGCCGGGATCGAACCAGCACTCCTTGCGGAACTCGATTTTGAGTCGAGCGCGTCTACCAATTCCGCCACAGGGGCCCCGCCGCCAAAGGCCGGACAGGCAGCGGACTATACGGGGAAGCCGGTGCTCGTCAACACTTTGCCCCAGCAAATTGTCGCTCCTGCCGTCTCTTTTATCAGCGCCGTTGCGCGCACCGGCGACTGCGGCTAGACAAATGCCCTCACCGAGGGCCTTTGATGCTTCGCAAACTTTACGACTGGACCATGGCGCTGGCGGCGACGCGACATGCGCAAAAGGCTCTTGCCGCCGTATCCTTCATCGAAAGCTCGATCTTTCCGATCCCACCCGACGTGTTGCTCATCCCGATGGTGCTGTCGGAGCGGACGAAATGGCTGCGTTATGCGCTGATCTGCACCGTCAGCTCGGTGCTGGGCGCGCTTCTCGGCTATTTCATCGGCGCTTTTCTGTACGAGACCATCGGCCAGCCGATCCTCGCCTTCTACGGCAAGGAAAACGCCTTCGAGCAGATCGCCGGCTGGTACAACACCTGGGGCGGCTGGGGCGTGCTTTTCGCCGCGGTCACGCCTTTCCCCTACAAGGTGCTGACGATCTTCTCCGGCGCGACCGGATTGAACCTGCTGACCTTCGTCATCGTTTCGGTGATCGGCCGCGGCCTGCGCTTCTTCCTCGTCTCCTGGCTTCTCTATCATTTCGGCCCGCCGATCCGCATCTTCATCGAGAAGAATCTCGGCCTTCTTTTCACCCTTTTCATGGTTTTGCTGATCGGCGGCTTTGTCGCCGTCCGCTATGTATTCTAGAGGTTTTTCATGTCCCTGAGCGCCCCGACCGGCAAGACGCAGACACGCGCCGCCGCCCTTCTTGCCATCGGCATGGCGGCAACCGTCGGGACAGCGCTCGGCTTCCAGCATCTGGGCGGGTATATCCCGTGCATGCTCTGCCTCGAACAGCGCACGCCCTACTACATCGGCGCACCGCTGATGCTGCTAGCGCTGATCGCCTCGTGGCTGAAGGCGCCGCCGATCGTCACGCGCGGCCTGCTGGCCGCCGGTGGCGCGCTGATGCTCTACGGGATGGGCCTCGGCGTCTATCACGCCGGCGTCGAATGGAGCTGGTGGGAAGGCCCGGCCGATTGCGGCGTCGCCGTCATGCCGAGCGGTTCGGCGGGCGGCAATTTGCTTGATCAGCTCAACGCGGTAATCCCCCCCTCCTGCAACCAGGCGGCCGGGCGTTTCCTCGGCCTGTCCTTTGCCGGGTGGAACGTGCTGGCAAGTGCGCTCTGGGCGACGATCGCCCTGCGTGCAGCGTTCAAGCGCTGACGCTCGCCGGGCTTTACGGCTCCAGTTCGACATCCCAGTAGAGATAATCCATCCAGCTTTCGTGCAGGTGGTTGGGCGGGAAAAGCCGGCCGTTATTGTGCAGATCGTGCACGGTCGGGCGAAACGGCTTCTGCTGCGGCCACATCTTGGCCCGCGCCGGCATCAGCCCGCCCTTCCTGAGATTGCAGGGTGAGCAGGCGGCCACGACGTTCTCCCAGGAAGTAACCCCGCCGGAGCGGCGGGGAATCACATGGTCGAACGTCAGATCCTCGCGCGTACCGCAATATTGGCATTGGAACCGGTCGCGCAGAAACACGTTGAAGCGCGTGAAGGCAGGATAGCGCGACGGCTTCACATAGGTCTTCAGGCTGATGACGCTCGGCAGCCTCATCGAAAATGACGGCGAGGAGACCTGGTGCTCGTATTCGGCGACAATATTCACCCGGTCGAGGAAGACCGCCTTGATGGCGTCCTGCCACGACCACAGCGACAGCGGGTAATAGCTCAGCGGCCGGTAGTCCGCGTTCAGCACCAGAGCGGGCATGCCGTCCGGCGAAGCAGCGATCGTCACGTCCTTGGAGCTCCTTCACTGGCCCAGCGCGCACTCTGCCCTGCAGGCAGGTGGACGCTATTCCCTTGTTCTCCGCACCGTGCGAACGGCAAGCCGTTCCGCTTGCCTGCAAGATGCTCAAGTCGATCGACGCGGATACTGTAAGCCCGCCATGACAGGAATGTGAAGCGGATATTTTGCTTTGTGACGCGCTAAACACCCGGATTCCCGCAGCTTTTCGGCCTTTTACGGCAAGGGCGCGGCCTCTCGCCCCTTCATCTCGCGATAATAGGCCCAGAACAGGCGCGCGGCGACCGCCCGAAAGGGCGCCCATGATTCGGCCATCCCGGCCAGCGCCCGCGCATCGGGGCGGGCTGCAAGCCCGAAGGCATGAGCGACGGCGGCCTGTAGCGCCACGTCGCGCGCCGGGAACACGTCGGGATGCCCCGCCGAGACCAGCAGATACACCTCCGCCGTCCACGGCCCGATGCCGGGAATGGCGGTCATCCGGGAAATGGCCTCCTCGGCCTCCACCGTGCACAGGGCGTCGAGATCGAGTGTCCCGTCGCAGGCAGCCCGTGCCACGGCAACCAGCGTCCGCTGCTTGGCCCGCGACAGGCCGGCGGCGATCAGCGGCTCCTCGCCGGCCGAAAGCAGCGCCACGGGCGTCAGCGGCGCCACACGCTCCACGAGCCGGCCAAAGATCGCATCGGCGCTGGCCCGCGAAACCTGCTGCGAGACGATGACCGAGGCGAGACTGGCAAAGCCCGGCTGCGTCCGCCGCAACGGCACGCCGCCGGCAAAGGCCCTGACCGGCACGAGCCGCGGGTCAGCGACCACGAGCGCGTCCAGTCCCTCCACAATGTGGCTGTCGGTTTCGATGCGGCGCATGGGGCGACTTGGACCAATCTTGCTGCGACCAATCTTGCTGCGAGTGGAGGAAATCCGTAGCAATCGTTGCATGCCGACCGCAACCCGATTCGCCGAACACTCATGACAAAGCCGGTCTTCCGCTTCGCGCCCAGCCCGAATGGCGAGCTCCACCTCGGCCACGCCTATTCGGCGCTGGTCAACTGGCGAATGGCACAAGAGACCGGGGGCCGGTTCCTGCTGCGCATCGAGGACATCGACGTCACCCGCTGCACGCCGGCCTTCGAGGACGGCATCTACCGCGATCTCGCCTGGCTCGGGCTGGAATGGGAGAAACCCGCACGCCGCCAGTCGGACCATTTCGACGACTATCGGGAAGCGCTGGAGCAGTTGATCGACGCCGAGCTTGTCTACCCCGCCTTCATGACCCGCGGCGAGGTGCGGACCCGCATCGCCCACGACGAGGCAGAGGGCCGCTCATGGCCGCGCGATCCCGACGGTGCGCCGCGCTATCCCGGCGACGACAAGCATCTGAGCCTTGCCGAGCGGCGAGGCCGGATCGCCGAGGGCGCGCCGTTTGCCTGGCGGCTCGACATGCGTCGCGCCATGGCCCATGCCGGCGTCGCGCCAAGATGGGACGAAACCGGCCAGGGCCCGCGTGGTGAAACAGGCATCGTCACGGCCAGCCCGCAAGACTGGGGCGACGTGGTGATCGCCCGCAGGGAAATTCCGGCCAGCTATCACCTGTCGGTCACGGTGGATGATGCGTTGCAGGGGATCACCCATGTGGTGCGCGGCCGCGACCTGTTCTACGCCACCGCCATACATCGGCTGCTCCAGGAATTGCTCGGTCTGCCGGTCCCCAGCTACCATCATCACGACCTGATCGTCGACGACGACCGCCGCAAACTGTCGAAAAGCCGTGGCGACACCAGCCTGGCAGCCCTGCGCACCACCGGCGCGACGCCGGCCGACATCGCCCGCATGGTGGGACTGGGCTAGAGCAATTCCAGGAAAAGTGGGAACCGGTTTTCCGTCCGGAATTGCGTAAAAACAAAGAGATCGAGCATTTCCGCGACTCGGAGAAAAGCGGAAATGCTCTAGATTATTCGCCTGAGGATGGCTTTGACGAAGGTCATCACCAGGAGCGCGGTGAAGGCGCCGCTCAAACCCGCCAGTGCCCCTTCCATAAGGCTGGTGAAGCGGATGCCGTAATCGTTCGCCATGTAGACTGTGGCGAAAAACGCGATGGTGATGATGCCCGCATTGCCCATCGCCCCGAAACCATCCTCGCGCATGACGGCGTCCAGCGCCATCGACAGCAGATAGGACAGCATCGTCACCGCGGCGACGGCGAACAGCAGCCAGCTCGTGTCCAGTTTCATCAGCATCCGTGCACTCCCGCCCGGTTCAGGCAACCGTTCGCGCTGGCGCATCGGCCCGAAAATCGGCATCGATTTTCGGCAAGCACGATGCGCAGATTCAAGGTGTTGGGTCGCCTGCGTCCAATCGGACGCCGACGCTCCCTGCACACAACAGTTCAGCGCGATTGATGATAGCTTGGAAATGTTTCGCTTTTCTTGCTCTCCTGGAGCAGCTACAGCGCAGGCCGGTATTATCCCGCCCGATACAAGCCGATGGCCGCCTCGATGAAGAACTCCGCCCGGGTTGTTCCCGCCCTTTTCGTCGTCCTCTGGGCGACCGGCTTCATCGGCGCCCGCTATGCGATGCCCTGGGCCGAGCCGTTCACCTTTCTGTGGGTGCGCTTCGCCCTGTCCTTCGCCCTGCTCCTCGCTCTCATACCCATTTTCGGCGCCAAGGCGATCGGCCTGCGCAATGCTCTGCATGCCGGCATCGCCGGTATCCTGATGCACGCGCTCTATCTCGGCGGCGTCTTCTGGGCGGTCAAGCACGGCCTGCCGGCGGGGTTCGCCGGTCTCATCGTCGGGCTGCAGCCCATGCTCACGGCCGTGATGGCGGGTGCCTTCATCGGCGAGACCGTAACCCGCAAGCACTGGTTCGGCCTGCTGGTCGGCCTGGTCGGCGTCGCCATCGTGCTGTCGCCCAAGTTCAACCAGATCAGCGGCGGCGTAACCTTGGCGACCGTCGGCGCGGCGATTGTCGCCGTCATCGCCATGAGCGCCGGCACGGTGTGGCAGAAGCATTTCGTCTCGCGCGCCGACCTCGTCACGGTCACGCTTTGCCAGTATGCCGGCGGCTGGCTGGTCGCCTTCTGCGCCTCGCTGGCCTTCGAGCATCAGGAGTTCACCATCAATGGCGAGCTGATCTTCGCCATGGCCTGGCTGGTGCTGGTCCTGTCGCTCGGCGCCATCTTCCTGCTGATGATCCTCATCCGCGAGGGCGAGGTCGCCCGCGTCGCCTCGCTGTTCTATCTCGTTCCCGCTGTAACGGCGCTATTGGCCTGGCTCCTGTTCGGCGAAACGCTCAACCTGGTGCAGCTTGTCGGCATGGCGATCACCACCTTCGGCGTCGCGCTGGCCACCCGAAAGCCGCCGGCTCAGCCCTTGCCGGCGCCGACGACCGCCCGCGCCTCCCGGTAGCGCTTGATCGAGGCGTTCATCTCGCCGCCGAGAATGAACACCGCCGAGATGATGTACAGGAAGACCACCGCGATCATGATCGATGCCAGCCCCGCATAAGTGCTGGCATAATTGCTGAAACGGCCGAGATACGCGGCGAACAGGCTCGACCCGGCAAACGAACCGAGCAGCGTGAAGGCAACGCCCGGCAGCACCTCCCACAGGCTGCGCCTGCCCGCCGGCAGCCACAGATGCACCGAGATCAGCGCCAGCACCAGCACGGTCAGGGCGATCACGTAGCGCCAGAAGGTGATGGTCCCCACATAGGGCGCGATCCATTCGAGATTGTTGACGGCGATGTTGAGCGCCACCGGCGCCACCACCAGGAGCAGGCTGATCGCCAGGAAACCGATCGTCGCCACCAGCACGAACACCAGGCTCTGCGCCCGCAGCCGTAAGATGGACCGCTGCTCGGTAACCCGGTAGGCGCGGTTGAGCGACAGGCGCAGCGCCTCGACGCCGTTCGAGGCGAACACGCCGGCGAGCACCACGCCGAAGGTCAGGAGGCCGCCGCGGCGCACGCCAAGCACATTGTGCACCTCATTGGCGATCGGCTCGGCCACCTCCTTCGGCCAGGTGTCGAAGATGAGGTCGATGGCCTGCTCCGAAAAGGCGTCGGCGCCGAGAAAGCTCGCCAGCGCCGTGGCGAAGATGAGGAACGGGAACAGCGCCATCAGCGCCGAGATCGCCACATGGCTCGACATGGCCCAGCCGTCATCCGTGTTGAAATGACCGAACGCATCCCCCAGGATGCGCCTCGTGGCCGTCAATCCGCGCACTGTGCCACCTGTATCATCATTCCTCGCATGCCTTTTATTGTCTCGCCCCCGCCAATATGTGAAACCCTCACGCTTATACACAAGTGGGAGCGCATATTTCTTGGCCGCACGACGCACCATTCTCCTCACCGGCGCTTCCTCCGGCATCGGCGCCTATTGCGCCCGCGCCCTGCAGCGCGACGGTTGGCGCGTCTTCGCCACCGCCCGCACCGACGCCGACATGGCGGCACTGGAAGGCGACGGTGTTGAAGCCCTGTATCTGGATTACGCCGAACCGGCTTCGATTGCCGCCACAGCCAGCGAGGTCCTGCGGCGCACCGGCGGCACGCTCGACGCGCTGTTCAACAATGGCGCCTATGCGCAGGCCGGCGCCGTCGAGGATCTGCCGGTCGAGGCGCTGCGCCACCAGTTCGAGGTGAATGTCTTCGGCTGGCACGACCTGACGCGGCGCGTCGTACCCGTCATGCGCGCCCAGGGACATGGCCGGATCGTCCATTGCTCCTCCATTCTCGGCCTCGTGCCGATCAGGTTCCGCGGCGCCTACGCCGCCTCGAAACATGCCATCGAGGGATTGATGCTGTGCCAGCGCGCCGAGCTGCAAGGGTCCGGCATCCACGTTTGTCTGATCGAGCCCGGCCCCATCGCCTCGAACATCGCCAGCAACGGGCTCGCCTGGTTCGAGCGCCATATCGATCACGAGAACTCGGTCCACCGCGAGGCGTACCAGGCGCAGCTCGCCCGCCTGCGCCAGGGCGGCGCCAAGTCGCGTTTCAAGCTCGGGCCGGAGGCCGTATACGTCAAGCTGCGGCACGCGCTTGTTTCCCCGGCGCCGCGTCCGCACTATGTGGTAACGACGCCGGCGCGCATCGGTGTCGCATTGAAACGCCTCCTGCCGGCACGCATGCTGTACCGCTTCCTGTCCGACAAGGGCTGACCTGAACAAAGAAAGCCGCCATGTCCACTCTCTTCAACATCCTCGCGATCCTCGTCATGATGGCGGTCGTCATCGTTCTGATTCGCGGCCTGATCAACATGATGCGCGGCGGCTCCGGCAGCACCTCCAACAAATTGATGCAGGCGCGCGTCATCCTGCAGGCGGTCGCCATCGTCTTCGTCGTGCTCGCCATGTACTACGCCAAGTCGCGGGGCGGCTGAGGGTTCCACAAGAGGTTCGATGGTCAAGCTCAACAAGATCTACACCCGCACCGGCGACAACGGCACGACCGGGCTCGGCACGCGCGAACGGCGACTGAAGAGCGATTTGCGCATCGCCGCCTTCGGCACGGTGGACGAGGCCAATGCCTGCATCGGCATGGCGCGCATCCACACGGCCAGGGACAATCCCGGCATCGACGCCATGCTGGCGGCGATCCAGAACGACCTGTTCGACCTCGGGGCCGACCTGGCAACACCCGACAACGGGGAAAAGCTGGAGTATGAGCCGCTGCGCATCGTCCACAGCCAGGTCGAGCGGCTGGAGCGCGACATCGACGCCCTGAACGCGCATCTCGCTCCCTTGCGCTCCTTCGTTCTGCCAGGCGGCACGCCGGCGGCAGCCGCGCTGCATCTGGCCCGCACCGTCTCGCGCCGCGCCGAAAGGCTCATGGTCGAGCTGAAGGCGAAGCCGGAGGAGATCGTCGGCGACGAGGCATTGCGCTACATCAACCGCGTCTCCGATTTCCTCTTCGTCGCCTCCCGCGCCGTCAATGACAATGGCGCGCGCGACGTGCTATGGGTTCCCGGGCAGAACCGATGAGATTTATAGCATTTTGCAGTCAGGTGGTTTCACCTGACGTCCGCACGAATGCAGAAAACAAAGAAGTAGAGCGGGCAACGTTTCCATGCGACGATGAACCGGTCTGGATAAGATTTACGGACCGTATCGGGGTCCGCAACGAGGGCTCCGATGTTCATACCGCTGCATGACGCCAACAGCCTTCGGCACATCAAACGGCAATATGTCACGCTGGCGCTGATCGCGCTCAATGTGATTGCCTATCTGGCGACCACCGTCGCCGGCGAGGATTTCGCCTTCGCGGCCGCCTTGGGGCTCGGCTACATCCCCTCCGTCTCGAACGATTTGGCAATGCTGCCGCCGGAATTGGATTGGGTGCCGGAACCTCTCACCTACATCACCTATTCCTTCCTGCACGGCGATCTGATGCATCTGGGCGGCAACATGCTGTTCCTGTGGGTGTTCGGCGACAATGTCGAGGATGCGCTCGGCCATTTCCGTTACCTGATCTTCTACCTCGCCTGCGCGGTTGCCGGCGCCTACATGCACGGCTTCATCGCGCCGGATTCCAACGCTCCGCTGATCGGCGCCTCGGGCGCCGTCGCCGGCATCGTCGCCGCCTATCTGATCCTGCATCCGCGGGTGAAGATCTGGGTGCTGGCCTTCGCCCGCATTCCACTGCGCATTCCCGCCTTCATCGTGCTGGCCTTGTGGATCGGCTTTCAGTTCCTGATGCTGTTCATCGACACGGAGAATCAGGTCTCCTGGGCGGCCCATGCCGGCGGCATCGTCGCCGGAGCCATCCTGGTCGTCCTCCTGCGGCGGCGCGACGTGCCGTTGTTCGACCGCCGCGTCGAGGCCCCTGAAGCCGTCGTGCTGGAAAAACCCGACATGGGAAAACCGATGGAAGGCGATCAGCCGCGCTGGGGCCGGCAATAGGAGCTCTCCAGCATATTGACGTGAACGTTAGGCCTCTCTACGGTCCCGCCAACTCCGGCGGCGAGCCGCGCCATGCGAGGGGAGGCCTGTCGAAAAAGCACCCCCGCATGTCGGCGTTCGGCCAACCGGCCGGTGCATTTGCTGGTAGTCAGCAACCGAACCGAAGTTCCCATCACGGAAGGTGAATGCGCATGAAAGTCCTTGTTCCGGTCAAGCGGGTCATCGACGCCAATGTGAAGCCGCGCGTCAAGGCGGACGGCTCTGGCGTCGAGCTGGCGAATGTGAAGATGGCGATGAACCCGTTTTGCGAGATCGCGGTGGAAGAAGCGATCCGCATGAAGGAAGCGGGCACGGTCGAGGAGATCGTCGTCGTTTCCATCGGACCGGAGAAGGCCCAGGAAACGCTGCGTACGGCGCTCGCCATGGGCGCCGACCGCGCCATCCTGGTAAAGACCGACGACACGGTGGAGCCGCTCGATGTGGCCAAGATCCTCAAGAGCGTGGTCGACGAGGAAAAGCCGCAGATCGTCATTCTCGGCAAGCAGGCGATCGACGACGATGCGAACCAGACCGGCCAGATGCTGGCGGCGCTGCTGGGCTGGAGCCAGGGCACCTTCGCCTCCAAGGTTGAGATCGCCGGCGGCAAGGCCAGGGTGACGCGCGAGGTCGACGGCGGCCTGCAGGTGGTCGAGTTGAAGCTGCCGGCCATCGTCACCACGGATTTGCGTCTCAACGAGCCGCGCTATGCCTCGCTGCCCAACATCATGAAGGCCAAGAAGAAGCCGCTCGACGCAAAGGCGCCCGGCGACTACGGCGTCACGGTCAAGCCGCGCCTGAAGGTGCTGAAGACGGAGGAGCCGGCCGGCCGCAAGGCAGGTGTCAAGGTGGGCTCGGTCGCCGAGCTGGTCGACAAGCTCAAGAACGAAGCCGGCGTGCTTTAGAGCATTTTGCAGTCAGGTGGGATCATCTGACGTCCGCATAAATGCGGGGAAACAAAAAGATGGAGCGTCCTTTATGCGCCCGAATGGACGCATGGTGCTCCAAGCGGAAGGGAAACGGACCATGGCCATTCTTTTGATTGCCGAACACGATAACAAGAGCCTTTCAGAGCAGACCGCCAAGGCGCTTTCCGCCGCAAGCAAGATCGGCCCGGACATCGATGTGCTGGTCGCCGGCAAGGGCGCCCAGGCAGCTGCCGATGCGGCGGCAAAGCTCGCCGGCGTGCGCAAGGTGCTGCTGGCCGAGAGCGATGCACTGGCCGAACAGCTTGCCGAGCCGATGGCCGACCTCGTCGTCTCGCTGGCCGACGGCTACGACACGTTTGTCGCGCCGGCCACGACGACCGGCAAGAACGTCATGCCGCGCGTGGCAGCCCTGCTTGACGTGATGCAGATATCCGACGTCGTCGACGTGATCGACGCCAAGACCTATCGGCGTCCGATCTATGCCGGCAACGCCATCCAGACGGTCGAATCGACCGATGCCAAGCGCGTGTTGACCATCCGCACGGCGACCTTCCAGGCTGCCGGCGAAGGCGGCTCGGCCGCGGTCGAAAGCGCCAATGCGCCGGCCGATGCCGGCCTGTCGAGCTTCGTCGAGAACCGCATCGCCGAAAGCGACCGCCCGGAGCTGACCTCGGCGCGGATCATCATCTCCGGTGGCCGCGCGCTGGGTTCGGCGGAAAAGTTCCAGGAGGTCATCCTGCCCGTCGCCGACAAGCTGGGCGCCGCCGTCGGCGCTTCCCGCGCCGCCGTCGATGCCGGCTACGCGCCGAACGACTGGCAGGTCGGCCAGACCGGCAAGGTGGTCGCGCCCGACCTGTACATCGCCTGCGGCATTTCCGGCGCCATCCAGCACCTGGCGGGCATGAAGGATTCCAAGGTCATCGTCGCCATCAACAAGGACGAGGAAGCGCCGATCTTCCAGGTCGCCGACTATGGCCTCGTCGCCGACCTCTTCGACGTCCTGCCGGAGCTGGAAAAGGCGCTCTGACAAAAGCACGACGCGACATCGTCAACGCAAAGCCCTGCCTCCCCGCGCGGCGGGGCTTTTACTTATCCGGGCTGCGACCCGCGCATCGGCGCAGATTCTTGATCGGCGGGGTAGACGACACCCGCCTGCCCAACTAGGTTGCACTGCAACAATAGCGACGAAGGGTGCTGTTGGCGCCCCACGGGATTTTTCGACATGACAGGCAAGATTGAGAAAGTGGGTGTGATCGGCGCCGGCCAGATGGGCAGCGGCATCGCACACGTGGCGGCGCTCTCCGGCTACGAGGTCAAGCTCTACGACCTGTCGGCCGAACGCATCGAGGCCGGCATCGCGACGATTTCCGGCAATATGGCGCGTCAGGTCTCTTCGGGAAAACTGGAAGACAAGGTGCGCCAGGATGCGCTGGACCGTATTTCGCCGGCCACGACGATGGAGGCGCTGGCCAACATGGATCTGGTGATCGAGGCGGCCACGGAGGACGAGACGGTCAAGCGCAAGATTTTTGCCCAGCTCTGCCCGGTCCTCAATCCCGAGGCGCTGGTCGCCACCAACACCTCGTCGATCTCCATCACCCGGCTGGCCGCGCAGACCGACCGCCCCGAGCGCTTCATCGGCATCCACTTCATGAACCCCGTTCCGGTGATGAAGCTGGTCGAGCTGGTGCGTGGCATCGCCACCGAGGACGACACGTTCGAGAAGTCCCGCGCCTTCGTCCAGAGCCTGGACAAGACGATCACCGTCGCCGAGGATTTTCCCGCCTTCATCGTCAACCGCATCCTGCTGCCGATGATCAACGAGGCGATCTACACGCTGTATGAGGGCGTCGGCTCGGTCGAAGCCATCGACACGGCGATGAAGCTTGGCGCCAATCACCCCATGGGACCGCTGCAGCTGGCCGATTTCATCGGCCTCGACACCTGTCTGTCGATCATGCAGGTTCTGTATGAGGGTTTAGCCGATTCCAAATACCGGCCCTGCCCGCTGCTGGTGAAATATGTCGAAGCGGGCTGGCTCGGCCGCAAGGCCGGACGCGGCTTCTACGACTATCGCGGCGAGACGCCGGTTCCCACACGCTGACTTTTCCTATTCGACGGCTTCCCGCCGCGCGGGCTTCCTTCGCGCGGCGGGTTTTGTGCGCCTGTGCTGGGCCGCCGTCGCCGAAATCTCGTCCATGCTGAACGCATCGACGGCGATCACGCGCTCGACCGCCGCCTGCACCTCTGTCATCTGCGCGAACTCGGCGTCGGTGATGAGCCCCATATCCAGCGCATCGCGCGCCTCGTGAACGCCCTTCTCGCGCATTTTCTTGTCGATCGGCGCGGCATCGACCACCAGCCGGAAAGCCTTCTCCAGATCCTTCAGCGGATGCTCGTCATGCCCGCCGCCCAGATAAAGGTCCGGCGTCAGCCGGTCGCGCTGCGCCGAGGGCTTGAGCAGGATCTCGGCCAGCCGCGTGCTCAGCCGATCGGCAGGCGCGGGATTGGGCACACCGAGCGGAAAGGCGATCAGCCGCACCAGCCACGCTGCCGGCCGAGCCGGCAGATTGTCGAGAACGCCGCGAAACGCCGTGCCGATGCGCGCCTCGCCGGCCAGCATCAGATAGTCGACGATCGGTCTGTCATCGGCCTGGCGTCCCTCGGTCTCAAAGCGTTTGAGGACCGCGCCAAGCAGATACAGTTCCGCCAGGATGTCGCCGAGCCGGGCCGAGATCATCTCCTTGCGCTTCAGCGCGCCGCCCAGCGTCAGCAGCGCGAAATCGGAGATCAGCGCGAACGCCGCCGCATGGCGCGACAGGCGCCGCCAATGGCCGGGCATCGCCGCATTCTTCGGTGACGGGCCGATCAGCCCTCCCGACCAGCCACGCACGAAAGCGCGTCCAGCCGTCTTGAAGGCGTGGCCGACATGCTTCCAGAAGATCGCGTCGAACCGGTCGAGCCCTTCTTCACGATCCTCGTTCGACAGAGCCAGCAACTCGTCCAGCATATAGGGATGCGAGCGGATCGCGCCCTGGCCGAAGATCATCAGATTGCGCGTCAGTATGTTGGCGCCCTCGACGGTGATGCCGACCGGCACGGCGCGGTAGGCCGCTCCCATATAGTTCTTCGGCCCGTCGATGATCGCTTTGCCGCCATGGATGTCCATCGCATGCTCGACCGAACGGCGCATCCGTTCCGTCGCGTGGTATTTCATGATCGCCGACAGCACCGAAGGCTTGTGCCCCTCGTCGAGCGCTGCGAGCGTCACCCGCCGTGCCGCGTCGATCAGGTAGGCATTGCCGCAGATCTCGGCCAGCGGTTCCTGGATGCCTTCGAACAGGCCGATCGGGACATTGAACTGCGTGCGGACCCGCGCATAGGCCCCCGTGGCGCGCGCGCACATGGCGGCCGATGCGGCCGATTGCGACGGCAGCGAAATGCTGCGTCCCGCCGCCAGCGCCGTCATCAGCATCGTCCAGCCCTGGCCGATCTGCGCCTCGCCGCCGAGAATGTGATCGAGCGGCACGAACACGTCCTTGCCATGCAACGGACCGTTCTGGAAAAAGGTGAACTGCGGAATGTGCCGATCGCCATGGCGCACGCCGTCGGTGTCGGTCGGCAGCAGCGCCACCGTGATGCCCAACGCCTCGCCGCGCCCGAGATGATTTTCCGGATCGTGCATCTTGAAGGCAAGCCCCATCACGCTGGCGATCGGGCCGAGCGTGATGTAGCGCTTGTGGAAATTGAGCCGCAGGCCGAGCACTTTCCGGCCCTTCCACATCCCGTATTCGACCACGCCCGTATCGGTCATCGCCGCCGCATCCGAACCCGCATGCGGCGAGGTCAATCCGAAACAGGGGATTTCCCGCCCGTCGGCGAGCCGTGGCAGCCAGTAGTCGCGTTGCTCGTCCGTGCCGAAATGCATCAGCAATTCACCCGGCCCGAGCGAGTTCGGCACCATCACCGTGACACCGGCAACGATGCTGGCGGACGAAACCGTGCGAACCACTTCGGAATGGGCCGTGTTGGAGAAACCCAGGCCCCCATAACGCTTGGGAATGATCATGCCGAAGAATTTCTTCTTGCGCATGAAATCCCAGACGGCCGGCGAAAGATCACGGTCGCGCCAATTGAGTGTCCAGTCCTCGACCATGCCGCACAATTCGCGCACCGGCCCGTCCATGAAAGCCTGTTCCTCCTCCGTCAGCCTGGCCGGCGGCATGGCGAGAAGCTTGTCCCAATCGGGATTGCCGGTGAACAGTTCGCCATCCCACCAGACGGTGCCGGCGTCGATGGCTTCGCGTTCGGTGTTGGAGATGGGCGGCATGATCTTGCGCGCCCAGCTGAAGATCGGCTTTGAAACGCGGTTGCGGCGAAATGTCGTGAAGCTCATGGCCGGCCTCCATTGTCCGGTGCACTATAACAATCATGCTGCTACAGGGCGAACGGCCCGCGCCGCTTCCGGTTCCGGGCCGAAGACGGGGATCAGGCGGCCGTCCGTCTGCGCTCGTGCTCGGCCAGATAGCCGGCGATGGCTTGCGAGCGGATCGGCCTGCTGAACAGGTGACCCTGCGCCTCGTCGCAGCCCATGGCGCGAATGATGCGCAATTGTTCCTCGCTCTCGACACCCTCGACCACGGTCGTCATGCCCAGGGTGAAGGCCAGGTTGACGATGGTCTGCACGATGGCCGCCTGGTCGGCGCTCTTGGCGATATCCTTGATGAAGAGCCGATCGATCTTGACCTTGTCGAAGGCGAATTTCTGCAGATAGCTTAGCGAGGAGTAACCGGTGCCGAAATCGTCCAGCGAGATGCGCGATCCAAGCTTGCGCAGCCGTTTCAAGTCGGTGTGCAGCTTGCGATTGTCTTCAAGCAGCAGTGTTTCGGTGATCTCCAGTTCCAATCGATGCGCTGGCGTATCGGTCTCGACCAGAACACGGGCAACCGTCTCGACGATATCGTCGCGCTTGAACTGCATCGGCGACAGGTTCGCGGCGATGCTGATGCTGTCCGGCAAGACCTTCAGTTCCAGGCAGACCTGCCGCAGGACCCATTCGCCCAGTTGCACGATCGCGCCCGTATCCTCGGCGATCGGAATGAACTCGTCGGGTGGGATCTGCCCATGCACGGGATGCGTCCAGCGCAGCAGAGCTTCGAACGTCGTCACCTTGTTGGCATCCAGGTCGATGATCGGCTGAAACACCAGATGGAACTGCTCATCGAGATTGGCTGCCCGAAGCTCGGCCTCGAGGGTCCTGCGCCTCTGCAGCCGCTTGTTCATGCCCTCTTCGTAGAAACGGTAGACGCCGCGTCCATCGGCCTTGGCCTGGTAGAGCGCCACATCGGCCTGCATCAGCAGATCGTCGGCTTCCTCGCCATTCGTTGTCGTCGCGATGCCGATGCTGGCGCCCGTCAGCACCTGGTGGCCGTCGATCAGATAGGGTTCGTCGATCGCTGCGATCAGCCTTTTGGCCAGGTTCACGGCTTGCTCTGCGCCGTCGAGATTGCCCTGCACCACGACGAATTCATCGCCGCCCAGCCGCGCCACACCATCCATTTCACGCACGGTATTCTTGATGCGCCGCGCCACTTCGCGCAAAAGCGCATCGCCGGCCGGGTGACCAAGCGTGTCGTTGATGCTCTTGAAATTGTCCAGGTCGACGCACATCACCGCGGTCGACAGAGCACGCTCCGCGCCGAGCCGCAGGGTTTCCTCCAGGCGCTCACGCATCATGAGGCGGTTCGGCAGATCGGTCAGCGTGTCGTGGCGCGCCATATAGGCCACCTGCGCCTGCGCCTTGTGCCGCTCCGTGATGTCCTCGTAGGTCGCCACCCAGCCACCGCCCTTCATCGGCTGGTGCGAAATAAGGATCGTCCGTCCATCTCCCAGTTCCTGGGTCAGCGTGTCGGAACGATTCTGCTCGATGAGCCTTGTCTGCAATGCGGCAATCCGCTCTGCTTCCTCCTTGTCGCACGCGCCTGCCGCGACCATGTTGCCGATCAGATCGGCGAACGACGCGCCCGGCTTCAGATGGTTGTGGGAGAATCTGTAAATGCTCTCCATCTTCTGATTGCTGACGATCAGCTTCTGCTGCGCGTCGAACATGCACAGGCCGTGCGACATGTTGTTCAGCGCCGTGTTGAACAGCACGTTCTGGGTGATCAGTTCTTCATTGGCGCGCCGCGCCGCCGCCGCGCTCTCCGCCAGTTCGGCGCTGGTGCGCAGGAGGTCCTCATTGGTCGCCTTCAAACGCCGCTGGACACTGATCTGCAGTCTGTGCTGCCAGCGCAGCATGGCGACGAAGACAAAGCCGCTGACCACGAGGCCAAGCGCCAGGATGGAGAATATCCAGTGCAGCTTGAGCAGTTCGCGCTGGTCGCGCGCCTGCGCCGTGGCGCCATATTCATTGGCCTGGGAAGCCAGCGCGATCATCTTGGGTTCCAGCGGCGCCGTCAGTTGCAGCGCCAGAAGAGTATTCTCCGGCTTGTCGATCTCCTTGATGAACGTGCCGATGCGGCGCACGGCTTCCGTCATGTCCTCGACGGTTTTTCGATTGTCGGGAAGTTCCGTCACGAAACCCAGGAATTCGCCGCTTTGAAAAAGATCCATGCGGCTGACCAGGATCTGGTAGCGCAGGTCCACATCCTGTTTCGTCGATTGCGGCGGGTCGACGAGCAGCCCCGCAAGCCTTTGCCTGAAGCGCAACAGCTCGTTCATGCCCTGGCTTGCGCTGAAGGCGATGTTGTAGCGGAAGATCTGGCTCAGCGCTTCCTGGCGTTGAAACACCAGCACGGAGATGTAAAGTGCCGACACGGCAAGGGCGACGATGCCGATGGTCAGCACCGTCTGCACCACGCGAGAGGCTGTGCGGCGCCCCGAAATCTCCGCAGCGGAGGCAGACATGACCTAAGCCTGTCTCGCGCCTATCGAACCGTCAAGCGTCTAACTTGCCAGACCGAGCGCGAATAGAATTTCTGCGTGCTCAACTCGGCGTCGGAATCATAGGGATAGATGATGAACAGAGGACCCTTGTCACTGACGGGCATGTAGTTTCCATCCCGCTTGAAGGCCAGGATCGTTCCATACTGGGCAAAGTCGGCGATCGGCACCGGCGCCTGATAGTCGTTCAACGCCGTCACCACCAGTTCCGCGCCATTTGCCTTGACGCGGTCCATCAGGCTGGTGAGGAGAGCCCCTTCGAACTCGACGGTACCGTTGAACCACGGCGTGCTGGTCTTGATCTTCGCGGTCTCGAGTTCCTCCAGCATCGCAAGGTCGAAATCAGCCGCTCCGTCTGCATTGGTGGCGCCGATCTTCCCTTCGATCGTCAGGATGACGTCTCCCGTGGGTTTCGGCAGCATTCCGTCCTGGGCAGCGGCGGGCATGGCCAGAGTGAGCAAAAATGCGGCGACAACCGCCACCCAGCCTCGTGTAAACTTCTGTTCTGTCGACATTTTGAAGCCTCTCTGCTGGTATGAAGGGGAATGCGTGCATCGTAGCGCCGGCTAACCAACAAGAGGTTAATGTCTTGTGCCGGCTTCACGCGAGAAGGGGTTCCGCGCGGACGGCGCATTGACAGGCATAAACCACGGTGCCAAACCTCCATTCCGCAGCGATCATACATCGAACCGCGTCAACAGCGGTACTGCTGAATTCGCAGGCTCGATTTCTGCTGGAATCACATATCCGCGCAGGGATCGCCGCCTTAAGGTCAGGTCACGGACCTTCGTCCCTGGGAGTGAGCGCAATGGAAACATACAAGGAATTCACCTTCGAGGCAGCCCACAAGCTGGAACCCTATTCGGGGCTGCACGGCCATTCCTTCAAAGTCTCCGTGCACCTCGTCGGCGATCCGGACCCGGTCTATGGCTGGGCCGCCAATTTGTACGAAGTCGAAAAGCAGATCGAGGCGGTCCACGCCATTCTCGACCATACCTACCTGAACGACATCGACGGGCTTTCCATTCCGTCGCTGGAGAATCTGGCCAAGTGGATTTTCGACAAGCTCGCGGAAAAATCTCCGACGCTCGACCGGGTCGAGCTGAAGCGCGGCGCCGACGGCCAGGCCGAAGGCTGCGTTTATCGCCGCCAGCAAGCCGCCTGAAAAAACGTCCTTGAAACAATGACTTGCGCGAATGGCAACGCCGCTGCGCAAGTCATCGGCTCCGGTCAGTTCTGCGCTGGCAAGACCGTGTCGATCAGCCGGGCGGCATCCGGACTTGCCCATTCGGCGGGGCCGTTCATATGCGCAAGCAGGCAGCCCTCCTCGTCGATCAGCAGGGTCGCCGGCAGGCCCAGCGCCAGGCTCTGGCTTTTCAGATCGTTGAAAACCTTCATCGAGCTGTCGCGATAATAGCCGAGCGACTGAATCCCTGTTTCCTTGAGGAAGGTTTTCGGCTTCTCGTCATCGCCGCGATCGACATTGACGGCGACCACTTCGAAAGTGTCCGACCCTTTCGCCTCCTGCAGCGCATCGAGCGCCGGCATCTCTTCACGGCACGGCGCGCACCATGTCGCCCAGAGGTTCAGCAGGACAACCTTGCCCGAGAAATCCGCCACGGACATCGGCGTGCCCTCCGGTCCGGTGAAGGCCAGGGATTTCATGGAACGCGGCGGATGCGCGGCCAACATGGCCGCGACCTCGCCCCTGGCCGCCTGCCCCGTCGCGCGGGCCTTCGCATCCTTGGCGGCACAGCTCGCATCGTCCGCCACCACCGTCATCGGCGCACCGGCGATGTTGCCATCCGGGCCGCCCTTCACGTATACCGCAATCGCACCTCCGACGGCGCCTGCGGCGACGGCAAGGACGATCAGGCGGAGTGCCGGGAATTTCCGTTTTTGCTTCGACATTTTTCTTTCCACACGAACACCCGGTTATCATGATGAGCGAAGACCAAGCCAGCAACCGCATGTGGGGTGGACGTTTTGCCTCAGGGCCTGACGCCGTCATGGAAGCGATAAACGCCTCCATCGGCTTCGACAAGAAACTCTACGCCCAGGACATTCGCGGCAGCCTGGCCCACGCCGCCATGCTGGCCAAGACTGGCATAATTTCGGCGGACGACGAAAAAAACATCGCTCACGGGCTCAACACGATCCTGTCAGAGATCGAGACCGGCAGTTTCACCTTTTCCACGCGGCTCGAAGACATCCACATGAATGTCGAGGCGCGGCTGGCCGAGCTGATCGGCCCGGCCGCCGGGCGCCTGCACACGGCGCGCTCGCGCAACGACCAGGTGGCGCTCGACTTCCGGCTCTGGGTGAAGGAGGAATTGCAGCGTGTGGACGCCGCCCTCGGCAGGCTCCTGGAGGCCTTCGTCGCCCGTGCAGAGGAGCATGCGGCCAGCGTCATGCCCGGTTTCACCCATCTGCAATCGGCCCAGCCCGTCACCTTCGGCCATCATCTGATGGCTTATGTGGAGATGTTCGGCCGCGACCGCAGCCGTGTCCGCGACGCCATCGAGCGGCTTGACGAAAGCCCGATCGGCGCCGCCGCGCTCGCCGGCACCGGTTTCCCGGTAGACCGGCACATGACGGCGAAGGCGCTTGGCTTCCGTGAACCGACGCGCAATTCCATCGACACGGTCTCGGACCGTGATTTCGCCCTGGAGTTCCTCTCCCTGTCGGCCATCTGCGCCGTCCATCTGTCGCGGCTGGCCGAGGAGATCGTCATCTGGTCGACGCCGCAATTCGGCTTCGTGCGCCTGTCGGACTCCTTCTCCACCGGCTCCTCCATCATGCCGCAGAAGAAGAACCCGGATGCCGCTGAACTGATCCGCGCCAAGACCGGCCGCATCAATGGCGACCTGATCGCCCTCCTGACCGTGATGAAGGGCCTGCCGCTCGCCTATTCGAAGGATATGCAGGAAGACAAGGAGGCGGTCTTCGACGCCGCCGAGACGCTCGACCTGATGCTGGCGGCCATGACCGGCATGATCGGCGATCTCGTGGTCAACAAGGATGCGATGAAGAGGGCGGCCGGCGCCGGCTTCTCGACCGCCACGGACCTGGCCGACTGGCTGGTGCGCGAGGCCGGCCTGCCGTTCCGCGAGGCCCACCACGCGACCGGCCGCGCCGTGGCCCTGGCCGAGGAAAGGAAATGCGGCCTCGAAAAGCTGCCGCTCGAGGACCTGCAGGCCATCAACCCATCCATCACCGACGGCGTCTATTCGGTGCTGTCGGTCGCCAATTCGGTCAGGAGCCGCACCTCCTATGGCGGCACCGCCCCTTCCGAGGTGCGCCGCCAGATCCGCGCCTGGAAGAAACGGCTGAAACGGGATGCAAGCCCGGCAAAAAACCGCTAAAACGCAGCGCACGCATTTTCAAGGAACGGAACGCCTCATGATGGCCCGCAGAACGCTCACCCTTCTCATGCTCGGCCTGGTCCTGGGCCTGGTCGCCTGCGGGCGCAAGGCGCCGCTTGATTCACCCTATGAAGCGGCCATCGATGCGCGAAAACAGGCGGAGCAGAACGACGAACCCGTGCCGGCGGCGCCAAAGAAGCCGGTCGCCGACCGCCCGTTCATCCTCGACAGGTTGCTGTAGAGCATTTTGCAGCCGAATGGATTCATTTGGCGTCGCATAAATGCGGTGAAAACAAGCAGATAGGGTGTTTTGAGTGAGCTTGTATTCACGAAAAGCACCCTAACTTCCAGCTGAAAGCCAGTTTCCGTGAACCATTTCGATTACCGCGACGGCGTGCTGTACGCCGAGGACGTGCCGGTGCCGGCCATCGCCGCCGCCGTCGGCACGCCGTTCTACTGCTATTCCACCGCCACGCTGACCCGTCATTACCGCGTCTTCTCCGAAGCCTTTGCGGGGCTGGATGCGCTGGTCTGCTATGCCGTGAAAGCCAATTCCAACCAGGCTGTCTTGAAGACGCTGGCCGCGCTCGGCGCCGGCATGGATGTCGTCTCGGAAGGCGAATTGCGCCGCGCACTGGCCGCCGGCGTCCCGGCCGGCAAGATCCTGTTTTCCGGCGTCGGCAAGACCGCCGCCGAAATGGATACGGCGCTGCAGGCCGGCATTCTCTGCTTCAACGTCGAATCGAAGCCTGAGCTGGATCTCTTGTCCGCCCGCGCCACGGCGCTGGGCGTCACCGCCAACATCTCGCTGCGCATCAATCCCGACGTCGATGCCAGGACGCACAGGAAGATCTCCACCGGCAAGGCGGAAAACAAGTTCGGCATCGCCTGGAAGGAAGCGCGCGCCGCCTATGCGCATGCCGCCCAGCTTCCGGGGCTGAAAGTGACAGGCATCGACATGCATATCGGCAGCCAGATCACCGAGCTGCAGCCTTTCGACGACGCCTTCGCATTGCTGACCGAACTTACCCAGACGCTGCGTACCGACGGCCACGCCATCGAGCATGTGGATCTCGGCGGCGGGCTGGGCGTGCCCTATGCGGAGGACGGAGACCAGCCGCCCCTGCCCGAGGCCTATGCGGCGGTCGCCCGCAAGCATGTCACCAAGCTTGGCCTGAAGGTGATGCTGGAACCCGGCCGTCTGATCGCCGCCAATGCCGGCATTCTGGTTACCGAGGTGCTGTTCCGCAAGGACGGCGAGGCGAAGAACTTCGTCATCGTCGATGCGGCCATGAACGATCTCATCCGCCCCACCCTGTACGAGGCTTTCCACGCGATCCGCCCCGTCAGGCAGGCGTCGGCGGACGCTGCGCGCATGACCGCCGACGTGGTCGGCCCGGTCTGCGAGACGGGCGACTATCTGGCGCTCGACCGTGACGTGCCCCATTTGCAGCCCGGCGACCTGATTGCCATCGGCTCGGCCGGCGCCTACGGCGCGGTGCAGTCCAGCACCTACAATTCCCGGCTTCTGGTGCCGGAAGTGCTGGTCAGCGGAGACCGCTTCCATGTGGTGCGTCCGCGCCCAAGCTACGAGCAGCTTCTGGCGCTGGATTCGCTGCCCGATTGGCTGGCCGAGTGAAAGCCGCTTGCGCGTAGCAATCGCGGATCACAATTTCGCGCGCTGCCTCGCCTTCGCCGCGTTTGCTGCTATCCTTGCCGAACAAGGCGTGCGTGATTCATCGCCCGCCACGGCGAGGTGCTGAGAGTGCCGATGGCTGAAACACCCGAACGGCAGATGTTCCCCGGCAGACGGCTCGCCAGGCTGGCGCGCGCGCGCTTCGCCGTGCGCTGCATCATGCTGGTCGAGCGCCTGTGGCCCTTGGTCCTGCCGATCCTTGTCATCGCGAGCGTGTTTCTCTCCCTTTCCTGGTTCGGCCTGTTTCGCCTGATGGCCGACCAGTTGCGGCTTGGCATCCTCGTTGCCCTCAGCCTGGGCAGTCTCGCCGCTATATGGCCGTTGCGCGGTTTTCGCCCACCGACATCTGCTGAAATCGACCGCCGCATCGAGCGCGCCAACCAGTTGGAGCACGAGCCGGTCGCCACCCAGTCCGACCGCCTGGCCGGCCAGGCGGATGGTTTCGCCGCCGCACTCTGGCGCGAGCATCAGAAGCGCATGGCCGGCAAGCTCGACAATCTCCACGGCGACCTGCCTCAAACGCGCGTTCCCGAACGCGATCCATGGGGCCTGCGCGCCGCGGCCGCCCTGTTCCTCATCACCGCAGCCGCCTTTTCCACCGGCCCCTATGGCGGCACCGTGCTGGATGCGTTCCGCGCTCATGGCGGCGCCGAGATTATACCTCCACGCATCGACGCCTGGGTCACCCCGCCCGCCTATACCGGCCGCGCGCCGATCTACCTGACCGCCGAGGCCAACCGCCAGACAGAGCTCTTCACCGTCCCGCAGGGGAGCATCCTTGCCTTGCGCGTCACCGGCGGCTCGGGCACCGAGACCCTGTCCCTGCTTGACGCGACGGGTGCGGAGACGGCGATCGACCCGGAAGGCGCTTCGCAGGCGGAAGCCACGGCCAGTGTGAATGCCGCCCGGCGCTTCTCCAGGCCGCTCGAACGGGACGGCAAGCTGGTCCTCAAGCGCGGTGATACGGAGATCGAGGACTGGCTGTTTGCCGTCACACCGGACACGCCGCCGCAAATACGCTTTGCCGAGGATCCAAAACGCGCCGTCAACGGCACTCTGGAATTGGCCTATGAGATCGAGGACGATTACGGCGCGGCATCCGCCGAAGCGCTTTTCAAGCCCTCGGTGGACGAGCAGGGCACCCGGCCGCTTTACGAAGCGCCCGACCTGCCTCTGTCCCTGCCGCGCCGCGATGGCAAGACCATCGCCGCCAAGACCGCGCGCGACCTGACCGAGCATCCTTGGGCCGGCAGCCCGGTCGAGTTGACGTTGAAAGCCGTCGATGCCGCCGGGCAGGAAGCCCTGAGCGAAACCAGGAAGCTGGTACTGCCGGAGCGCAGCTTCACCAATCCGCTCGCCAAGGCGCTCATCGAGCAGCGCCGCATCCTGGCGCTCGACGCCAACAAGAAGCCGCGCGTCCTGACCTTGATGGACGCCGTGCTCACCTGGCCCGAGGAAACGCTGACCAACCTGTCGCATTTCCTCGGCGTGTCCGGCGCCCGCACCAGGCTTTCCATGGCGCAAAGCGACGACCAGTTGCGCGGCGTGGTCGACTATCTGTGGGAAATCGCGCTGGTCATCGAGGACGGCGATCTGTCGGCTGCCGAGAAGCGCCTCCGCCAGGCCCAGGAAGCCTTGAAGCAGGCGCTCGAAAACGGCGCCAGCGAGGAAGAAATCGCCAAGCTGATGGATGAACTGCGCAGCGCCATGCAGGAGTTCCTGCGCGAATTCGCCGAGCGCGCAAGGCAGAACCCCGATCTCGCCGACCAGATGCCGCAGAATGGCCAGATGCTCAGCCAGAACGACCTGGAACGCATGCTCGACCAGATCGAGGAACTGGCGAAATCCGGCGCGCACGAGCAAGCGCGCGATCTGCTGTCGCAGCTCGAGAACATGATGAACAATCTGCAGGCAGGCCGCCCGCAGCAGGGTCAGCAAGGCCAGCAATCCGAGATGCGTCGTCAGATGGATGAGCTGGGCAATCTCATGCGCCGCCAGCAGGAACTGATGAACGAGACCTTCCGCATGGACCAGATGCAACGCGGCCAGGAAGGCCAAGGTCAGCAAGGTCAGCGACAGCAAGGCGATGGCCAGCAACCCGGCGAGGGGCAGCAAGGAATGACGCCGGAGGAATTCGCTGACGCCATGCGCGGCCTGCAGCAGGGCCAAGGTGGCTTGCGCGGCGATCTCGACAACCTGATGAAGGGCCTCGAAGGCATGGGCATCAAGCCGGGCGAGGGCTTTGGAGAAGCCGGCGAGGCGATGGGCGAGGCCGAGGGCTCATTGGGAGAAGGCCAGGGCGAACAGGCCGTCGGCGAGCAGGGCCGCGCCTTGGAGGCGCTGCGGCGCGGCGCGCAGGACATGATGAACCAGATGCAACAGGCCATGCGCGGCGAGCAGGGCGGCGGCGAGCAGGGGTTCCGTCAGGGCAATAACGGCCGCGACCCGCTTGGCCGGCCGCAGGCGACCACCGGGCCGGATTTCGGCGATTCGGTTCAGGTGCCCGACGAGATCGACACGCAGCGCGCCCGCCAGATTCTCGACGCCATCCGCAAGCGGCTGGGTGACGCGCTGAGCCCGGCGCTGGAAAAGGAATATCTCGAACGGCTGCTCGACATTCGGTAGCCGGTTTGCCGTTTGCGGCAATGAAATCCACGGCTGCTAGGGGAAGCAGCGCGGGTCGCGCCTTCCCGAACGGGAGATCAGGCAGTCAACGCCTCGCCGACCCGTTTGCGCAGTTCGCTCAGCGTGAACGGCTTGTTGACCACGCCCGACACGGTGCCTTCCAGCTCCACCGCGCGCTCGCGCTGGTCCGCATAGCCGGTCATCAGCAGGAGCCGCAGTCCGGGAAAGGCATTCGCGGCGGCGCGCGCCATCTCGATCCCGTCCATGGCCGGCATGCGGATGTCGGAAAGAACAAGGTCGTAGTCGCCGGACGTGGCGTTGATCTTCTCGAGGCCTTCCAGCCCGTCGCCAGCCGTTTCCACGCGGTGACCATCGGCGCTCAATGCGCGCGCGGTGAAGGTTCGGACGGATTCGTCGTCCTCGACGATCAAGAGCTTTGCCATGACCCGTTTTCGCCCGATCCGATTACGCTTCGGTAAACGCCTGTAGCATTTTGCAGTCAGGTGGTTTCACCTGACGTCCGCACAAACGCGGAAAAACAACGAGATAGATCGCCTCATCGCCAGTTCGCGCAGGAAGTCTCAGGCGTCGCCCTTGACCACCCCGACAAAAGGCAACTCACGAAACGCGTGCGCCACATCCATGCCATAGCCGACGACGAAATAATCTGGGCACTCGAAACCGATGAAGTCGGCATCGACCGTCGTCTGCCGGCGCGAATGCTTGTCGAGCAGGACGGCGATGGAAACGGATTTGGCGCCGCGCGACAGCATCAGTTCGCGCGTGTGCTTCAGCGTGTTGCCTGATTCCAGAATGTCGTCGATGAGCAGGACATCACGTCCGGCGACGTCGTTGTCGATGTCGCGCAGCACCTTGACGGTGCCGCTTTCCGTCCCCGCCCCGTAGCTCGAGATCATGATGAACTCGACCTCGGGCGAAATGCCGACATCGTGCATGGCGCGGATCAGGTCGGCGGCGAAAATGAACGAGCCCTTCAGCACCGAGATGACGAGCAGGTCGTCATATTCCCGGTCGGCGATTTCCTTCGCCAGCTCTAGATTTCTCCTGGCGATGGCCGAGGCGGAGAACAACACCTCGATTTCCTTGCCGCGAACCACAGGCATAGGCCGCGCTCCCTGTTATTGGTCTGACCCAAACAGATGGTACCCATCTGTTTGGATCGCACCACTATGACGGTCTGAACGTCACGGATACGGATTTGACCCCTTCACTAGGCGCCACGAGCCGGCTGGAGAAGGGAAAGCGCGTGCCGGGGTCGAGCTGTTGATCGTTTGTCCCCAGGAAATAGCGCGTCGTCGAACCGTCGCGCGCCAGGACATCGATCGACAGGCCGGGAACGGAAACCGTCCGGTCGCCCTCGTTGAGCGCCGCTCCATCGACGAAGAGCAGGGATTTCCCGCCGTGTCGTTCGACACGGCTCTGCACATCCACGAGGCGCAGGGCTTGCGCCGGCGCGCTCGCCGGCAGGATGGCCAGGTCATGAACGAGACTGTGTCCACCGGCGATCCAGAAGGCGCCGGCGACCAGGACTGCCCCGAAAAGCCAGAACAGCGGTCCCCCACGGCCGCCACCGCTGCGCGACACGCCGGCTCCCGGCCGCAGCATGTCGAGCCCCGCAACGCCGACGTCGGTGGGTTTGGCCGCTGGCGCGGTGTCCCTGTCGCGACTGCGGGAGCCGCCGGTCGGGACGGTCTCGTATTCCGCGTCAACGGTGTCGCGCGCGTGACGCGCCGGCTGCGGGCGCTCCAGCGGGGCGCCCGGCACCATAATTTCGCCCGAGATAGGGCGTGCGCTGTCCAATTGCCTCATGCGGCCATGCTGTCCTTTTGCGACCCGCCGTTCCGAGGTAAATGGAAATGGTTAATGCTTCGCCATCCGCCGCGCATTTACAGGGCCGGGCGTCCTTTGGGACGCACCAAGGACGCCGTACCGCTCACCACGCCGCCTGTTGGCGCGGAATCGTCCCGGCCGGAGCGGGGTTTTGGCGGTCAGGCATGGATCCTCGGGTCAGAGCCCGAGGATGGCGAGCGGGTGGGGAAGAATGATGCCGACCGTCAACCTCGACGATTGACACGAACGCCTGTGCAATTCGTCATCCTCGGGCTCTGACCCGAGGATCCATACCGGAACGGTGCAGAAGTGCGCCGGGGCCGGAGCGGCGCGGGGCACAGTGTCGTGTACGGTGTTGGAACGCGCAAAGGACGCTGTAAGTTACTGCATCTGTGCATCGTGCTTTGCGAAGATCGATTCCGGTTCTCGCGCCGATGCCGTAGCCGAAGTTAACTTGCTATTAACCATGCGCGCTGATGGTCTGGCCGGGGTCGCACCAGGCAGCGCCCACCACTGAGAGAACGCAGGTTTTTCGTGATTCGCTTTGAAAATGTCGGCCACAGATATGGGATGGGTCCGGAGATCCTCCGTGACGTGTCGTTCAACCTGCCCGAGCGCTCGTTCCAGTTCCTGAGCGGCCCTTCCGGCGCGGGCAAGACGACGTTGTTGCGCCTTCTGTTCATGTCGCTCAAGCCGACGCGCGGGCTGATCACCATTTTCGGCAAGGACCGGTCGAAGATCACCCGCACGGAGCTGCCGCTCCTGCGCCGCAACATCGGCGTCGTGTTCCAGGATTTCCGCCTGCTGGACCACCTCACCACCTATGAGAACGTCGCCCTTCCGCTGCGCGTGCGCGGCCGCGAGGAGGCAAGCTACCGCGCCGATGTGATCGAGCTTCTGAAATGGGTCGGTCTGGGTGAACGCATGCACGTGCTGCCGCCGATCCTGTCGGGCGGTGAGAAACAGCGCGCCGCCATCGCCCGCGCCCTGATCGAGCAGCCGCGCATCCTTTTGGCCGACGAACCGACCGGCAATGTCGATCCGCAGCTTGCCCGCCGCCTGTTGCGCCTGCTGATCGAGCTCAACCGGCTGGGCACGGCGGTGATGATCGCCACCCATGATCTGGGCCTGATGGACCAGGTGGACGCGCGCCGCATGGTTCTTTCCGCCGGAAGGCTCGAAATCTATGACTGACACCACCCGCCTGCTCAAGAATCTCGGCGCGCGCCTCGGCTCCGGCGCGCGCGGCGCGGTGGCCAAGAAGCAGATGCCCATCGTTCCCTCCGACAACGTCGCCGGGCGCGCCATGGTCCTGGTCATCGCCATCATGACCTTCCTGTCCTGCCTGACGCTCGGCGCGGTGACCCTGGTGCGCGACACCGCCGCCACCTGGCAGACGCAGATCTCCCGCGAGGCGACCATCCAGATCAAGCCCGAGGATGGGCTCGACATGGCGGAGGCGCTGATCAGGGTGCGCGACATCGCCACCGGCTTCGCCGGCGTCAGCAGCGCCAGCATCGTCGACGCACAGGCGACCGCCCGTCTGCTCGAACCGTGGCTCGGCGCCGGGCTCGACATCGAGAGCCTGCCCGTGCCGCGATTGGTCATCGTCACGCTCGACCCCGCATCCCGGCCGGATTTCGCCGCCATACGCACAGCGCTCCAGCAGGCCGTGCCGAGCGCCACGCTCGATGATCATCGCACCTGGGTCGACCGGCTGGTCGCCATGGCCCGCACCACGGTAACCATCGGCGTGACCGTCCTCGGGCTGATGCTGTCCGCCACGGCACTGACCGTTATCTTCGCCACGCGCGGCGCAATGGCCGGCAACGGCCACATCATCGAGGTGCTGCATTTCGTCGGCGCCGAGGCATCCTTCATCGCCTCGCAGTTCCGCCGCCACTTCCTGCTGGCCGGCATGAAAGGTGCGGCCGCCGGCGGCATCGGCGCGATCATTGTCTTCATCGTGTTCTACTGGTGGTCGTCGCGCAACATGGCGACACCCGAGGCGGACCAGGCCACCGCCCTGTTCGGCAATTTCGCCATCGGCCCGTCCGGCTATCTCGGCGTCGGCGTGATCGTCGCCCTCATCGCGGCCCTGACGGCTGCGACCTCGCACATCACCGTGCTGTCGTATCTGAAAAAGGTCGATGCCAGCCATCCCGACGGGATTTAGCGCCGGCGATGGCCACAGGCTTTTCACCGGGCAGCCGCAGGCCGACTATCCATCGCCGTAATTTGCCGCTAACCATCGGGTCATGATGCAGGAAACCCAGCAAGGTCGGGATGGCCAGGGAGCACAGTTGCGCCGAAGCCGATCCGGCGCGCGCGTCGCCTTGCGCTTGGCGGGCCTCACCGCCCTCTTGACGATCATTGCCTTTCTTGCCGGGTTCGGCCTGTTTGCCGACCATATCGGCCATCTTGCGGCGCCGGGCGAAATCGAGGACGCCGACGGCATCATCGTGCTCACCGGCGGCCAGTCACGTATCGACGCGGCCATCGGCCTGCTCAAGGCCGGCAAGGGCAAGCGGCTGCTGATCAGCGGGGTCAATCCCATCGCCCGCGCCGATGACCTGCGTGTTGCGACAGGCGGCGACAAGGCGCTGTTCGAGTGCTGCGTCGACATCGACCATGCGGCACTCGACACGATCGGCAATGCCGAGGAAAGCGCCAAATGGGTGACCGCCAACACCTATGGCAGCATCATCCTGGTGACCAACAACTATCATATGCCGCGCAGCCTTCTGGAAATGCGCCGCATTCTGCCGGAAGCGCGCGTCCAGCCCTATCCGGTGGTCAACACGCCGCTCGACGACGGCGCGTGGCTCGCCAAGCCGGACGCGTTGCGCGTGCTGGCGACCGAGTACACCAAATACGTCGCCGCCCTCATTCGCGAAGTCGTGCCACTGCGCCGGCATGTGGCGAGCGGCGTGCCGCCACGGCCGAAAACAGCCGCCGCCGGCCCCTCCTGAAGGTGCCGCTTTGTCTTCGCGTGGGCATGATGTAAGAGCCTGAGTTGCCTGTGCCGCCTGTGCCGAATGCAACGGACCCGCTCGATGCTCTTTCTTCGTTCCGCCCTGTTCAACGTCGCCTTCTATCTGAACCTGATCGTCCAGATGCTGTTCTGGACACCGTATTTCTTCCTGGCGCCGCGCAAGAAAGCCTGGTTCGTGCCGAAATTCTGGGCAGCCTCCAGCCTCTGGCTGCAGCGCGTGATCACCGGCGGCCGGAGCGAGATCAGCGGGCTCGAGAACCTGCCCGACGGCCCCTGCATCATCGCCCCGAAGCACCAGTCCTTCTGGGACACGATCGCCTTCCTGCCCCACATTCCCGACGCGCTTTACATCCTGAAACGCGAACTGATGTGGATCCCCTTTTTCGGCTGGTATGTCGCCAAGATGCGCATGATCCCGATCGACCGCGGCAGCCGCACCAAGGCGCTGAAGCAGGCCGTCCGCACCGCCCATATGCTGATGAAGGACAACCGTCAGCTGATCATCTATCCCGAAGGGACCCGCCGCCCTCCCGGCGCCGAGCCGTCCTACAAATACGGCATCGTCGAACTCTACGTGCAACTGGGCGTTCCGGTCGTGCCCGTCGCCCATGCGGCCGGGCTGTTCTGGCCGAGGCGTCAGTTCATGCGCTATCCGGGCGTCATCCGCGCCCGCTTCCTGCCACCCATAGAACCGGGCCTGCCGCGCGACGTGTTTCAGGAGCGCCTGGTGCGCGAGACGGAGGAGGCCTGCGACGCGATGCTGGTGGAGGCCGCCAACGCAGAAAACCCGCCGCCCTTGCCCGACACGGCACGCAGGCGGCTCGCCGAACTCAACGCAGCAGCTCAGCGCTAATCGATCCTCGCGCCCACCCGCGCCGCCACGGCCTCCAGCCAATGGTCGCGAATGCCGAGCGCCTTCAGGTGCTCGATCGTGTTCAGCACGTAATCCTCGTTGCGTCCGGATTGCCCGACCGAGCCGGTCACCCGCTCAGCCGCATGCGCGACATCGATGCCGCCGGCATATTGCGGATGCGCCCGGTCGACCACATAAGCCAGCGCCGCGACCGGCGGCCCGTCCTCCAGGCGCACGACCAGACGGCGTTCGAGATAGACATTGGTGACGAGTTCCCGCTCGCGCAGATAGGCCACCACCTCGTCATGCAGATCGCCCGGCACGCGAAACGCCAGCCCCAGGCAGGAACCGCCACGGTCGAGCCCCAGCACCAGCCCCGGCTGGTCCGGCGAGCCGCGATGCACGTGGGAATAAACACACAAGGCGCGCCGATAACCGTGAAGCCGCGCTTTCCTGGTCTCGACATGGGCAAAACCCGGCCGCCACATCAGCGATCCATAGCCAAAGACCCAAAAATCGTCCATATCACCTGTCCAATGCCTACTGCATCGGCCTGAAAATCGGAATCGATTTTCGGAAAGCACGATGCATGGTTTAAAAATGTTAGAGCGTCCTTTGTGCGTCCTGTTGGACGCACGGCGCTCTTTTGGTCCCAACGCCAGTTGGTATCGTGTCGAGATCGGCCGGTCGCCGTGCCGACCGGGTTAGCCGGAGGACTGGATGCCGTCAAGAAAACGCGCCAAGCGCAGCTACAGCCGCCGGTTCTTCTGGCTCCTGATGCTCATCGTCGTTGCGGTGCTGGCCTATACCGGCGCCTGGTACTATGCCGCCAATCTGCTCGAAACGCGCACCACCGCATTGATCAGCGGGCTCAACGGCGACCAGCGCCGTGCCAGTTGCGAGGAGCCCTCGGCGCGCGGCTACCCGTTTCGCATCGGCCTTTTCTGCCGCAGCGTGTTCTACGAGGATGCCGAAAACGGCATCTCGCTGAGCGCCGGCAACTTCCGTTCCGCCGCGCAGATCTACCAGCCTCTGCGCACCGTGGGCGAACTGGACGGCCCGGCGCGCATCGCCCTGCCCTTCATGCCCGCCGCCCTGAAGGCCAGTTGGCAGAACATGCGGCTGAGCGCCCGCCTGACGGAGAAGCTGCCGCAGCGCGTCTCCAGCGAGGCGCAGAAGCTGGTCCTCGTTTCCGACGAAGCCACAGCGGAACCCATCGCTGAGGCCGACACCTTGCAAACGCACATGCGCCGCAACGAAGCCGACCTGGACGTCGCCATAGTGACGAGCAGGCTGTCGCTGGCGCCGGGCATCACCGGCGATGTAGCGATCCCGCCATTGAGCGGCGAACTTCTCGTCAGCATCGACGACGGCGTGGCGTTGCTCGGTGAGAGGGCGTTGCAATTGCGCGGCCGCTCCGGGACGATCCAGAGCCTGAGCGTCAAGGCTGCCGACAGCGAGGCCGGCATGACCCTTGCCGGGCCGGTGGAGATCGATACCGACGGGCTCATCAGCGCACAATTCAAGGTGACGCTGCGCGAACCTCAGGCGATCGCTCAACTTGCCGCGCAGGCGTTTCCCGAACAGCGCGACCAGATCCGCTCGGTCATGGCCGCCCTGTCGAGCCTCGGTGCGGCGCCGACCCTGCCGGTGACCATCCGCCGGGGTCGCGTGTCGATCGGCTTTCTGCCGCTCGGAGACATTCCGCCTGTGCAGTAAGCCTTATGGCTTTTCGGGATGCGCCAACTCGGGATGCGCGAGGGCGTGGCGGCCGAAATCCGGCACGTCGATATCCTGGCCGGCCTCGATGATCGAGCGGCGGATGGCCCGCGTGCGGGTGAACATCTCGAACAGCTTGTCGCCGTCCCCCCAGCGGATCGCCCGCTGCAGCGCCGACAGATCCTCCGAGAAACGCGCCAGCATTTCCAGAATCGCCTCGCTGTTGTGCAGGCACACATCGCGCCACATGGTCGGGTCGGAGGCGGCCAGGCGCGTGAAATCGCGGAAACCCGAGGCAGAATATTTGATGACTTCCGATTTCGTCACCGCTTCCAGATCGTCCGCCGTGCCGACGATGTTGTAGGCGATGATGTGCGGCAGGTGCGAGACGATGGCGAGCACCATGTCATGGTGTTCCGGGTCCATCGTTTCGACCATCGCGCCGCAGCGTTCCCAGAACGCCGTCAGCCGGGCAAGCGCCTCGGCATCGGTGTCGCCGAGCGGCGTCAGGATGCACCAACGCCCGTCGAACAATTCGGCGAAGCCCGCATCGGGGCCCGAATTCTCCGTACCGGCAATCGGGTGGCCAGGGATGAACCGGACGTTTTCCGGCAGGTGCGGTCGCATCTGGGCGATGACCGACCCCTTGGTCGATCCCACGTCGGTGACGATGGCGCCCGGCTTCAGGGCCGGTGCGATCGCCTCGGCGACCGCGCCCGATGCGCCGACCGGCACCGAGACGATGACCAGGTCCGCGTCGCGCACCGCATCCGCTGCCTGGCGCTCGTAATCGTCGCCGAGCCCGAGCGCGCGGGCACGCTCCAGCGTCGCCTCGCTGCGTGTTGAGACCGTCACCGAACGGGCCAGCCCCGCCCGGCGGATGGCATGCGCCAGGGATGAGCCGATCAGGCCGATGCCGATCAGCGCGACCTTGTCGAAAAGCGGTTCAGGCACGGGTCAGGCTTCCATGAATTCGGCGAGCGCCGCGACAACGCCGCGATTGGCTTCCTCCAGCCCGACGCTGAGGCGCAATGCGTTGGGGAAGCCGTAGGGCACGACCCGCCGCAACACATAGCCGCGCGCGCCAAGAAATGCGTCCGCGTCCTCGGCCGATTTGCCACCATTGTCGGGGAAATGGATCAGCAGGAAATTGCCGACGCTTGGGGTCACACGCAAACCGAGCTTCGACAGTTCATGCGCCAGCCAGGAGAGCCATTTCTCGTTGTGCTCCACGGCCTGCTGCACATGCGCCTTGTCGCGGATCGCCGCGGATCCAGCTTCGATGGCGAGCGCGTTGACATTGAACGGCCCGCGCACCCGGTTGACCGCATCGACCACGTGAACCGGCGCATACATCCAGCCGATGCGCAGCGCGGCCATCCCGTAAATCTTCGAGAAGGTGCGCGTCATCACCACATTCTCGCTCGACGATACGAGTTCGATGCCCGCTTCGTAGTCGTTGCGGCGCACATATTCCGCATAGGCCGCGTCAAGCACCAAAAGCACGTTCTTCGGCAGGCCCGCCTGCAGGCGGCGCACCTCGTCCACCGGCAGATAGGTGCCGGTCGGGTTGTTGGGGTTGGCGAGAAAGACGATGCGCGTGCGCTCGCTCACCGCCGAAAGAACCGCGTCCACATCGGCGCGCTCATCGCTTTCCTTGACCACGACGGGCTTGCCGCCCGCCGCCAGCGTCTGGATGCGGTAGACCAGGAAACCGTGCTCGGTGAAGATGGCCTCGTCGCCCGGTTTGATATAAGTCTGCGCCAGAAGCCCCAGAAGTTCGTCGGAGCCGTTCGAGCAGAGGATGTTCGCCGGATTCAACCCGTGCGCCTCGGCAATGGCGTTGCGCAGCTTCGTCGCGGAACCGTCGGGATAGAGCGCCAGATGACCGGTTGCCGCGGAGATGGCCTCCAGCGCCTTGGGCGATGGGCCAAGCGGCGATTCATTGGAGGAAAGCTTCCACACCTTCGCCACGCCGGGCGCACTTTCGCGGCCGGGCACATAGGCGGCGATATCCATGACGCCGGGCTTCGGTTCGGGACGGACAGACGCGCTCATTGAATGGTCCTGTGCTGGGAGAGACGGAACGGATTTCCAGTTTTGCCTTGTCGTTCCAGACTGACGCGACAAGCCGTCGGTTGCTTTAGAGCGCCGTGCGTCCATTTGGACGCTACACAAGGACGCTCTAACACTTTGAATCTATGCATCATGCATTCCGAAAACCGATTCCGATTTTCGGGCCGATGCTATAGACCAAGACGGCGATTGACGCAAAGAGAACCCCGCCGTAAATATCAGGCCTGATCCGTGGTGATTTGGCCGGTCGGCTTGCAGCCACGTAAAACAACTTGCTAAAAGGCCGATTGCGAATGCGTCATACGCAGACACGTGACCGGCTGTGCGGAAGCATCGCCGGTTTTTTCGTCTCCGGCGGCATGATGGAGAGCGACATGGCGCCCAGAGCACGAAAGGCCCGCGACGAAGCGAACGACCCGTCGAGCCTGGTCGTGCATTTCGGCGCCGACAAGCCGCTCAGGCTCGACGCCGGCGTCGCGCTCTCTCCCTTTCAGATTGCCTACCAGACCTACGGCACGCTCAACGAGGCCCGCACCAACGCAATCCTCATCTGCCACGCGCTGACCGGCGACCAGCATGTCGCCAATGCCCATCCAGTCACCGGCAAGCCCGGCTGGTGGGATGCGCTGGTCGGTCCCGGCCGTGCCATCGACACGGACCGCTTCTTCGTCATCTGCTCCAACGTCATCGGCAGTTGCCTGGGTTCGACCGGCCCCGCCTCGCCCAACCCGGCAACCGGCAAGCCTTACGGTCTCGACCTGCCGGTCATCACCATCCGCGACATGGTGCGCGCCCAGGCCATGCTGGTCGACGCGCTCGGCATCGACAGGCTGTTTTCCGTCATCGGCGGGTCGATGGGCGGCATGCAGGTGCTGGAATGGGCCGCCAGCTATCCCGATCGCGTGATGACGGCAATCCCGATCGCCGCCGGTGCGCGCCACACGGCGCAGAACATCGCTTTTCATGAGGTCGGCCGCCAAGCCGTCATGGCCGATCCGGACTGGAATGGCGGGCGCTATTTCGAAACCGGCAAACGGCCCGGCAAAGGCCTTTCCGTGGCGCGCATGGCTGCCCACATCACCTATCTGTCGGAGCCGGCGCTGCACCGCAAATTCGGCCGCAACCTGCAGGATCGCAAGCAGCTCACCTTCGGCTTCGACGCCGATTTCCAGATCGAGAGCTATCTGCGCCACCAGGGCATCACCTTCGTCGACCGGTTCGACGCCAATGCCTATCTCTACCTGACGCGGGCGATGGATTATTTCGACCTCGCCGCCGATCACCAGGGCCGGCTGGCCGACGCCTTTGCCGGCACGAAGACACGTTTCTGCGTCGTCTCCTTCACCAGCGACTGGCTGTTTCCGACCGCCGAGAGCCGCGCCGTGGTGCGTGCGCTCAACGGCGCCGGCGCATCGGTCTCCTTTGTCGAGATCGACACGGATCGCGGCCATGACGCCTTCCTGCTCGACGAGCCGGAGTTTCACGGCGCCATCACCGGCTTTCTGGATTCGGCCGCACGCAATCAGGGAATCGACCCGTCATGAGCGTCAACAACACACCACGCGTCGACCTCGCCGTCATCGCCGACCTGATTTCCCCCAAGGCCCGCGTCCTTGACGTCGGCTGTGGCGACGGAGCGCTGCTCGATCTTCTGGAACACGACAAGGGTGTCGACGGGCGCGGCATCGAGATCTCGCAGCGCGGCGTCAACGAATGTGTGGCGCGCGGCCTGTCCGTCATCCAGGGCGACGCCGACAGCGACCTGATCGATTATCCCGACAAGGGTTTCGACTATGTGGTCCTGTCGCAGACCCTGCAGGCCACCCGCAACCCGAAGCTCGTGCTCGACCAGATGCTGCGCATCGGCGACCGGGCGATCATCTCGTTTCCGAATTTCGGCCATTGGCGCGTGCGCCTGTCCCTGCTGTTGAAGGGCCGGATGCCGGTGACCAAGGACCTGCCCTATAGCTGGTACGACACGCCGAACATCCATTTCTGCACCATCCGCGACTTCGTGCATCTGTGCGAGGAGGTCGGGGCGACTATGGAAAGCGCCAGGGCTCTGGACGCCAACGGCCAGAAGATCGGCCTGTCCATGCCCTGGTGGTTCTGGAACTTCTTCGGCCAGCAGGGTGTCTTCCTGCTCAGGCGCTGACACCCATCAGGATGTCGGTCGCCCGGTGACTGGCGTCCACCCCGTCCATCAGCAGGACTTCGCCCTCCGAATGATCGCTGCGCAGGTGCTTGATCGCCTGATAGGCCTGCGAGGCGTACCAGGCCTCCGCCCTGGCGCGGTCGGGGAAGGCGATGACGATCAGGTCGCCGCGCCATGTCCCCTCCTTCACCGCCGGCATGCCGCCATGGATGATGAAGTGCCCGCCGAAGGGTTCGAGCGTCCCGTCGATCCTTTCGAGATACTCGACGATGGCAGGCCCCATCGAGACGTTGCGCAGGTGCGCGATGGCATAGGCTTGCATGACAGATGTCCTTTCGCTGATGCGAAGCCGACCGCCGGCATCGCCAGGGCACCATGCCGCGATTGGTGAATGGAGCCAATTACCTCAGATGTAATCGCTCCGCACTTTTGCTGTATTGCCGCCTGCCCGCGCCCCTCATCGGCGGCGAGCGCGAAAGCGACGGGCAGCATGCCGGCGCTGGCGGCCCCGGTGAGCACGCGCGTCGCAAGCCCCCATTCGAAACTCGACACGAGGCCGGTCAGGATCGAGCCGGCAGCAAACACCACGGTTGCGGGAAGCAACACTGCCAGCCGGCCATAGCGATCGGAGAGATGGCCGAAGACCGGCGCCAGGAGGGCCAATGGCAATGAATAAGCGGCGATGAACAGCGTCACGCGCTCGGGCGCGACGCCAAGCTCCTCACCGATGGGCGTCAGGATCGGCCCGAGCAGGAACTCGTCGGCGCCCACCAGGAAGGCGATGAGAAACAGAAACGGCAGTCGGATGGTCTTCATGAAGGTCACTCGCTTGGCTTTCGTCAGCAAGGGACGCCTCCAGCGAGGCCAGCCGCTCCACCACCGCCTCGCGCTTCTGCGCGAGGTCGCCGATCAGCCGGTCGATCTGTTCCAGCTTGTGCTTCAGCCCCGATACTGCGCCGTGGCAGGGCCCGGCATTGGCATCGTCGAGGCATGGCGCAATGGCAAGGATCTCGCGCGTCGAATAGCCCGTCGCGATCATGTCGCGGATCCGTTCCGCCCGGCGCAAATCAGCCGGGGCATAGACCCGGTAGCCATTGCCGTCGCGGTTTGGCGACAGGAGGCCGACGGCCTCATAGTGCCGCAAGGTTCTGGGGCTCACCCGAAGCGTGGTGGCTGCGTCCTGGATTTGCATCGTGCATCCCTTTCGAGCGCCGTTCTAGCCCCTTGACACTAGCGTCAATGTCAAGGGCTTTCCGCCTCGAATTGGGAATTTTCACGCGCCGTTCAACAGGGCAGCCGCATCCTTCATGAGTTTCGCCGTCAGCGCGCCGGCGGGCATGGGCGCGGCGAGGCGCGCTGCCTGACCCGCCCAGAGCGGCGAGAAATCGCTGATGCCGGCAGCCTCCGCCGCCGCCCGCAGCGGCCCGACCGCAGCCGTCGCCAACGGAAACTCGGGCGCCTCGGCGCTCATCGGCCCCACTTCGCCGACGAAGCGGTTCAACAGCCCGCGCGCCGGGCGGCCGGTAAACACATTGGTCAGCACCGTGCGGTCGTCGCGCGCCGTGGCAAGCGCCGCCCGGTGGCCGGCACTGGTCAGCGCTTCCGGCGATTGCAGATAGGCGGTTCCCACTTGCACGGCCGAGGCGCCGAGCATGAAACAGGCGGCCACGCCGCGCCCGTCGCAAATGCCGCCGGCGGCGATGACCGGTACGGAAACCGCATCGACCACCTGCGGCACCAGCGCCAGCGTGCCGGGCTGGGTGGCGATCCCCGCTTCCAGGAACACGCCGCGATGGCCGCCGGCTTCAGCCCCCTGGGCGATGATCGCGTCGCAGCCGCGCTCTTCCAGGAACCGCGCCTCCGCGACGGTTGTCGCCGAGGCGATGATCTTCGCGCCTGTCGCCTGGACGCGCTTCATCAACGCATCCTCCGGCAGGCCGAAATGGAAACTCACCACCTCCGGGCGAGATTCCTCGACGATGGCGCAGCTGTCCGCGTTGAATGGATTGCGTCCCGCACCGGGAGGCGCCGCGTCGGGGTCGATACCGAACTCCGAGTAATAGGGCCGCAGTCTCTGCCGCCAGCCCGCCTCGCGCGCAGCATCCGGTTGGGGCGGGATATGGCAGAAGAAGTTCAGATTGACCGGCCGGTTGGTGCGCTGGCGGATGATCCCCATCTCCGTACGGATCTTTTCCGCCGTCAGCATGGCGCAGGGCAAGGCGCCGAGCCCTCCCGCCTCGCAGACCGCGATGGCCAGCTCCGACCCCGCCGATCCGGCCATCGGCGCCAGCAGGATCGGAAGCTCGATGCCGAAAAGTCTCGTAATGGGCGTGTCCGTCAGCATGCTCACTGTCCTGTTTCATCGATACGGCGAACCGCGCCAACGCGGGTGGCGCCCTGCGGCGACAGCGCCGGCACGAAGACACGCCGCGACGCGCGCGCCGCCACCGGCAGGCCCTGGTAGAGCCGCTTTTCAGCTTCCACCACCAGGACCCCGGCGAAAATCGGCCAGAAGCGCCGCCCCGCCTGTTCCAGGAGCTGATGCAGGCGCAGCATGAAACGCCGCTCCGAAGGCGGAAAATGCAGCGCGTCGCCCCAGGCGGTGGCGGTGAAATTGGCCTCGCGCAGCGCCTCGGCCAATTGTGCACGCGAAAACGGCCGGCCGGTGCCGAACGGCGTGTGCTCGAAGCGGGCCCACATGCCGCGCCTGTTCGGCACGGCGATGACCAGCCGCCCGCCCGGCGCCAGCACGCGCCAGATTTCCAAAAGGGTCTGCTGCGGATTTTCCGCATGCTCCAGGGAATGCACCATCAAGACGCGATCGATCGACGAATCGGGCAATGGCAGTTCTTCCTCGAACACCAGCACCGTCGAACAGGCCGCGCCCGCCGGCCAGGCAACGGCCCCCTGCACCGCCGGCATGAAGGCGAAGCTGCGCTCGGCATCGGCGCCGAAACGATCGAGCCAGGGCAGCGTGTAACCGAGCCCAACCAGTCTCTCCTTGCTGCCCTTGGACCAGATCGACGACAGCGCCATGGCGATCGACCGCTCGGCGAAACGGCCGATCAGCGTGGAATAGAAGGCCCTGAGCGCGACGATGTCCGAGATCATGGGCGGACGGTATCCGGCTGCGCGCAAGACGGCAAGAATTGCCGCGTCCGGCGTGACAAGCCGCCACCCCCGCCCTATCGTCGCCGCCGAACATGGAGACGCGTCAATGGCCCTGAAAATCGAGCAATTCACCTGCCGGAGCGACAATTTCGGCATCCTCGCCCACGACAGCGAAACCGGCGAAACGGCGCTGATCGACGCCCCCGAGGAGCGGCCGATCCTCCAGGCCATCGAACGCACCGGCTGGCGGCCGACCATGATCCTGACGACGCATCACCATGTGGACCATGTCGAGGCCAATCTGGCGCTGAAGGCGCGCTTCGGCCTGACGATCATCGGCCCGGCCGCCGAGGCGGATCGCATTCCCGGCATCGACCGGCAGGTAAAGGAGGGTGATAAGGTTCGGGTCGGCGCGCAGGAGGCTGTCGTGATTGAGACGCCGGGCCATACGGCCGGGCATATCTCCTATCATTTCGCCGGCGCCGGGGTGGCCTTCACGGCCGACACGCTGTTTTCGCTCGGCTGCGGGCGGCTCTTCGAATGCAAACCGCCCGTCATGCTGGCCTCGCTCCGCAAGCTGGCCGCGCTGCCGCTTGAAACGGCGATTTACTGCGGGCACGAATACACCGAATCGAATGCCCGCTTCGCCCTGTCGGTCGATCCGACCAATTCGGCATTGAAGGAGCGCGCCGCCGAGATCGCCCGCCTGCGCAGCGAAGGCCGGCCGACCCTGCCCACCACGCTTGCCGTCGAAATGGCGACCAACCCCTTCCTTCGCTGGCACGACCCGGTGATCCGCCGCAACCTCGGCATGGAAGACGCGTCGGATGACGATGTGTTTGCCGAGATTCGCAAGCGCAAGGACGTGTTCTGAACGCTGGCGTCGGGGGAAACGGTTCAAGCGACTTCGTCGGCCCGCCTGCGTTTCGGCTTGAAGACCATGTTCTTTGCCGCCAGCGCCGCGCCGAAGGTGATCAACAGGCAGGCGGCGACGATGTTGGTCGTCGCCTCCGCCGCCCCGGCGGCGATCAGGATCAGCGTCGAGAGCAGCGGCGCGGCGTAGCTGGCCGCGCCCAGGACCTGGATGTTGCCGCGCTTGACGCCGTAATCCCAGGCATAGAAGGCCGCGCCGACCGGCATCAGGCCGAGGCCGGTAACCGCCAGCCACTCGCTGGTGGAGGCCGGCCAGACGGTCTGTTCCAGCGCCAGATGGCATAGCGCCGAGAGGACCGCCGTTGCCGCGCAGAACCAGGTGACGGTGCTGGTCGGCACCGCCTGGAAGCGGCGCGACAGGAGCGAATAGCCGGACCAGAACAGGGCGCAGACGCCGGCCATCGCATAGCCCAGCGCATAGCGGCTCTCGAAAGCAAACCCGCCGCCCTTGGTGACGATGAGCACCGTGCCGGCAAGCCCGAGCAAGGCCCCGGCGATGTGATGCCAGCCCAGCCGCTCCCCCGGCATCAGCGCCGAGCCGAGCACGATGAGCAGCGGCCACAGATAGGCGATCAGGCTCGCCTCCACCGCCGGCGCGTTGCGCAGCGCGGTGAAATAGAAGAAGTGATAGCCGAACAGGCCGGCAATGCCGACCAGCCAGACGATTGGCGGGACCGGCTGCGCCGGGCCGGAAACACGCGTTGCCAGGCGCATGCCCAGCCCGATCAGCGTCGCCACCGAGAAGGACAGCGCCGACAGGAGAAACGGCGGCACGGCGCCTGTCCGGGCGGTGAGCAACGCCAGCAGCGCCCACATGACGACGGCGGAAAATCCGATCAAGGTGGCGCGCGCCAAATTTCACTCCCCAACGCGGATGGCGCCTCGAACAAGTGGGCACGCCCCGTTTATTGTAGCGGCCGGCCGCTCACATGCACAGTGCCGATCTTGGTGCCGATGCGCGCCGCGACAGGCGTGTGATGCCCTTTTGCCCCCAATGGCTTGAACGCCACCAATATACGAGCCTTGTCGCGCAGGAAAGCAATCGTCGATCGCCCCTTGCGATAGCCCGATACCGGTATGACGCGCGCCCTGCAGGTGATTGTGTCCTTGCCGATCTCCTCACCCTTGCCGGCCGGGCCGAAGACGATGTCGGCGCGCATTTCGCCATCGAAAACCTTGAAACGGCGGTTGCAGACCTGATCGGCGCCGGACGCCGGCGACAATAGCGCCGACAGCGGGTCCATGGCGCCGGCCAAATCCTTTTCGCTGACGTTGATCCAGTCGCTGCCACGCTTTTTCGGCTTCGGTGTTACCACCGTTTCGACGATCCGCCCCTTGGCGAAACGGATCGACGTCGTTTCACGCTTCCTGCCGCTCTTGTAGTCCAGCGCGTAAAGCGCCGGCACCACCGCGTCCCCGGCCAATCGCCCCTGGGATGAGACGGTTCCGTCCGTCCGGTCGAACAGCCGCGCCAGCCCGGCGCTGGCGAACCGTCCCGACACATCGAACGCGCCATCCTCCAGCCGGCTGGTGAAATCGGCACGGCCGATCGGCACGCCGAACAGCGAGGCATCGTAGCGAAGCCGATAGATTTCGGTTTCTGCCCGGCCCGGCAGGACCGAAGCGAGAACGAGGGCCCCGAGGCAGAAGCCCGTAAGACAAAATCCAAATCCGCCATGCCGCATCATCGGCGCTCTCCAGCAAGGGCCGGGGGTCCGGCCGCGCTCCTCGCGCATGTCCCTCGGCCTTGTCTAGAAAGGGTCAATGCGGCAAATCTTTGAAGACAGGCGGCGGCTCGCGCCCTATTGACGCCCAGCGGGCGCTTGACCGGCGCGCCAAATATCTCTATGGAACGGCAACTTTTCCATTAGGCCGCCAAAGATCGCCCGCGCGCCGCCAGTATCAGGTGCGGCAACGGGGTATGGCAAAGCCAAGACGATGAAGGTTTGAGATATGTCCCGCGCTTGCGAACTGACCGGTAAAGCCGTCATGACCGGCAACAATGTGAGCCACGCCAACAACCGGACGCGCCGCCGCTTCCTGCCCAATCTGTGCCATGTGACGCTGCAGTCCGAGGTGCTCGGCCAGAATGTGCGCCTGCGCGTTTCGGCCAATGCGCTGCGCTCGGTGGAGCATCGCGGTGGCCTTGATGCTTTCCTCGTCAAGGCGAAGGACAATGAGCTTTCGCAGCGCGCCCGCCTGTTGAAGCGCCAGGTCGAGAAGAAGCTCGCCGAGGCGCAGGCGGCCTAAGAAAGCCTCTTCGGCGCTTTCAGACAACGCGAATACCGACGACATTGGCCCGCCTTCCGGCGGGCTTCTGGTTCCATTACCCAGGATAAAAAAATGAACCGCACCCTTGCGATCTGGCCCTTCGTCGCCGCCATGGCGGTGATCGTCGTCGTCTCCAACATCCTCGTTCAATATCCGTTCCGGCATTTCGGCCTGGGTGAGATCCTCACCTGGGGCGCCTTCACCTATCCGGTCGCCTTCCTGGTCAACGATTTGACCAACCGCCGGTTCGGCCCCGATGCGGCACGGCGCGTGGTGTTTTCGGGTTTCGTCCTGGCGGTGATCCTGTCGGCCTGGCTTGCCAGCCCGCGCCTGGCCATCGCCTCGGGCGCGGCGTTCCTGCTCGCCCAGCTTCTCGACGTGGCCGTGTTCGACCGGCTGCGTGGCGGTGCCTGGTGGCGCGCGCCGCTGATTTCCACGCTGATCGGCTCGGTGCTCGACACGATGCTGTTCTTCTTTCTCGCCTTTTCCGCGCGCTTCGCCTTCCTCGACACGGCGCTCGGACGCCCCGACGGCTCGCTGGCCTTCCCGGTGTCGCTGTTCGGCACGGGGATCGAGGCGCCGCTCTGGTTGTCGCTGGCGCTCGGCGATTTTGCCGTCAAGGTGCTGATCGGTCTTCTGATGCTGGCCCCCTACGGGGCGCTGCTCGCCACCCTGCGACCGAACGCGGCATCCGGCAGAAACTAACCTTCGGCAAGTTTCGTCAGAAGCCGCAGAAAGGTCGCCGTCTCGCGCGGCGTGAGCGGGGCCAGGGTTTCTTCCGAGACGTCCAGTGCCTCCGGCAGCAACGCCTCGACCAATGCCTCCCCCTTGCCGCTCAAGCTGACGACCAGCCGGCGGCGATCCCGCCCATGCGGCTCCAGCGCCACCAGGTCGCGCGCCTTCAAACGGTCGATGACGCCCTTGATGGTGGCGGCGTCCATCGCCACCATCTGGCCGAGCTGGTTCTGCGAGGTGGGTCCCACTTCGTGGAGTTTTGCGAGCGCGGCGAATTGTGGCGGTGTCAGGTCGCTGATGCGCGCGGCGAAGATCGACAGATGCCGCTGGTTGGCCTTGCGCAGGATAAACCCCACCTGCTCCTGCAGATCGTAGGCATCGGCGGACTTGCCGCCGGACAGCACAGTGAACTTGCTGGTCGGAGCACTCATCTGAGGCCGTCCTCGCCCTTCACGTCCTCGGCTTTCAGGCCACCCATGCGGGCATGCACCCGAGGCCCGCATGCCATGGCGAGTACGAACAGGATCTCGTCGGGGCGCGGCCCGTCGGACAGGCCCACCTCCATCGCGTCGAAATGGCTGCGCACATAGGCGGCGTTGATGTGGCCGAGCGGGATGTCGATGCGCGCGCCGAACGCGCCGACCTTCTTCGATGACGGCACGATGGCCTTCGAGTGGCCGAGCCGTTCGCGCATGGCGTAGCCGCCCGGCACGTGCCACAGCGCGCCGTGCTCCAATTCGCCCGCCGTGCCGACGATGGCGCCTTTGCCGAAGCCGTCGATGACCGACACATCGCCGCCGAGCGCCGCGATGAGACGGTCGGTCATCTCCAGGCCAAGCGGCTTCAGATCGTCCATGGCGCTTTCGAGCTCCTCCACGTAGCGGCCGGCGAACGGGTTCTTCACCAACGCCATCACGGCAGCCTTGCGCCGTGGCGCGGCCCGGGCGGGACCGCCCTCATGGATGATCTCCTCGGTGAGAAGCGCGATCTTGCGCAGGGTGAATTCAGGCATGATGTTCAATCCCGTGAATGAAAGTACTTGGTGATCGCGTTTTGCCGGTTGTGGCCGGTTATGGCGGTGTTTGCATGCACGTTGCAATCCCCCTCACCGACCCACTTCGCGGGCCACCTCTCCCCCATTGCATGGGGGCGAAGAAAGGAGTTTTCCATACATGACGGCGTTTCCTCTCCCCTGCTTTGCGGGGGAGAGGAGGCCCGCGAAGCGGGTCGGTGAGGGGGTGACCGGCGCAGTCCTTGAAGACGTCTTCCCCTCGAATGCACCGCACTGCCGGCTTTCGCCTTGCAGGAACAGGGCAGCGGCCTCGATCAGGCCCCGGTTGCGCATATCGTCCGCCACGGCGAGGCCGCGCGCCAGTGCTTCGGCGGTCTCCGCCTCAGAAAGCACGCCGACGCCTTGCGTGACAGGGCGCTCGCCGAGGTCGCTGTCGGGGTCGATGGCGCACGCAGGCACGCGTGAAATCGCCCTGTGCCCCGGCAGGTCGACCGCATTGGCGATCAACGTTGCAGCAACGTCGGCGGCGGCGGCGTCGCGGCCAAGCACCGTCACCGCATCGGCGATGCCGAGCGAATGGCTGCGCCCGCGCCAGCCGCTGGTGGCGATGCCGCGAACCAGGTCCCCGGCGCATATCGTCAAGCGGTCGGCAAATCCGTGACCGGTGCCGGCTATGGCCGCATTGATTTCATGGCCGCTCGCGAGATGGAGGGCAATGTCGCCGCCATTGTTGACGTAGGCACGCTCGACTTCCCGCCCGGCGACCATCGCCGCCAGCACCGCGTCGGCCACGCTGCCCGCCACCGCCGCCATCGGCGTGACGAAAAGCGGGAAATGCGGCAGCACTGCCTTTTCCATGCGCCGGGCGATGGAGGAGGCGAAGGTGCGCGGCACGGCGCCGACGGGGCGGCGCAGGGCAGGCAGTTCGGCCACCAATTGCTCGAGCACCGTCTGAAAGCACGCCACGGCCTGGCGAAAGGCGGCCCGGCGTTCCACGTCCGGGCCGAACGCCTCGACGATCAGGTCAATCGGCCCGTGGTTCAGGTGCAGACGGCGCCCGTCCGGCAGCCAGGAGACGGCGGGACCCGTCATCGCTTCGGCTCCCGGTGCAATTGCTGCAGGGGCGGCCAGGGATTGCCGGGCGCCGCACCCCGCGCCTGCCGCGCGTTGAAATATTCGCCGCCCTTCTCCAGCACGTCCTCGACGCTGCGGATCTCGTCGGCATGACCGCCGAGGCGGATGTAATCGTCGCGGCGCAGCGTGAACTCGATCGGCGCCACCAGCGCCGGGGTCGGCACGTAGCCGAAGGCGTTGTCGGGCGTGCGCATGACATCGACCATGATGGTGATGCCGCCGCCCGGCCAGACATAGACCGGCGCGCCGCCGACGGTGACATAGGTTTTGAGATCGTGCACGGAGCGCGTGAGATTGACCGGGTTCTCGGTCACGCCGGCACGCAATGAGCCACCCGCGCCGCCCATGAACAGCACGGTGCACAGCGCCGGCTCGCAATTCTCCTCGATCAGCGCGACGGATTTGCCGAGCCGCTCGGGAAACGGCTTCCTGACCGGCTTCAGCGCCGCGTCGAGCTCATAATAGGCGAATTGCTCGCCCGTGGTCGAGACCATCAGCAGCGACAGGCCGGGCCGCGCGCCCTTCTTGTCGTTGAAGTCGCCAAGGATTTCCAGCGGATCGTCGAGGACCGTGCCGCCCCAGCCGAGGCCGGGTTCGGAGACCTTGAAATAGCGCCCCGGCGTCGAGCGCCGGCCGATGACCTTGATGCCGGTTTCCTGCCAGCCGATGACCTTGCCGGCCTGGTGCTCGGAGACGACGCCGGTGATGTGGTCGTCGACCACCACCACCTCATCGACCAGTCCCTGCCACTGGGTGGCGAACATGCCGATGGCCGCCGAACCGCAGCCGACGCGCATGCGCGCCTCGCGCTTGCCGTCGATGACCGGCGGCTGGCCGGCCTCGACGATGACGGTCGAGCCGCCATCGATCGTCAGCTCGACCGGCTTCTTGTTGCACAGGTCGAGGAGTGCCTGGCAGGCGACGCGGCCCTCGGCCTTGGAGCCGCCGGTCAGGTGATGCACGCCGCCGAGCGACAGCATCTGGCTGCCGTATTCGGCGGTGGTGACATGGCCGATCGCCTCCCCGCCGGCGCGGACCGCAGCGGCCTCCGGCCCGAGATAGCGATCCGTGTCGATCTTCACCTTGACGCCGCAATAGGAGAAGATGCCCTCCGTCACCACGGTGACCAGATCGACGCCCTCGACGTCCTGCGAAACGATGAACGGGGCGGGCTTGAAATCGGGATAGGTGGTGCCGGCACCGATGGCGCTGACGAAGCGGCGCTTCGTGTTGACGAGTTCACCGTCCCACGGCACTTCGCCCTCGAACGGAACGAGCATCGCCCCCTCCTCCGCCGCGTGTTCGAGGATCGTCACCGGATCGCAGCGGGTGATGCGGCCGCCGAAATTGCCATAGCGGTCGCAGGCGCCGGTGCGCCCCTCGGCGATGTAGCACATCACCGGACAGGCGTCGCAGCGCAGCTTTTCCGGCTGCTCCTTGACCGGCTTCGTTTCGAAGCGCTCGGTGAGCTCGTTCAAGTCACCTGCTCCCGCGATGCAGTGGCAGAGAGAGGTGCCAGCGTCGCGATCATCCTCCTTCTCCCCGCTTGCGGGGAGAAGGAGATGCGGCACCGCTCGTGCTTCACTTTACACAGGTGCAGGGTAAGGGCCGCCACGATGCTCATCGCGTCTCCTCCCGCGCCCGGATCGCTTCCAGAATGCGGCTCGGCGTCGCCGGCACCCTGGCGATTTCGGCGCCGGTCGCGTGGCGGATGGCGTTGAGGATCGCCGGAGCGGTGGGGATCAGCACATGCTCGCCGAGCCCCTTGGCGCCGAACGGACCTTCGGGATCCGGCACCTCGACCAGGATCGTCTCGATGGGCGGCACGTCGCCGATGGTCGGGATCAGGTAGTCGTGCAAATTTTCCGTCCGCCCCGGCACATACTCCTCCATCAGCGCAAGGCCGATGCCCTGCGCGATGCCGCCCTCGATCTGGCCTTCCGCCAAAAGCGGGTTTATGGCGCGGCCGACATCATGCGCGGCTATGATCCTGACGAGCTTCACCGTGCCCAGCGCAATATCGACCTCGAGTTCGACAAGCTGTGCGCCATAGCCATAGACCGCATAAGGAACGCCCTGCCCTTTTGCGTCCAGCGCCGTGGTCGGCGGATCGTAGGTCTCCTCGGCCGAGAAGGCGTAGCCGAAAGCATCGGCACCGATCTCGGCAAGCGCGATGCGCCGCCGCACCGCGCCCTCGCGGATGACCAGCGCGCCATCCTCAATGCTCATTTCGGCGGCATCCGAGACATTGGCGAAGCGCAGGATTCTTTCGCGCAAGGCACGGCCTGCCTTCTCCGCCGCCTTGCCCGAAACATAGGTCTGGCGCGAGGCGGATGTCTTGCCCGCATCCGGCGTCAGCGCCGTGTCGCCGCCGACAAGCTGGAAGGCCGACAGCGGCAGGCCGGCGGCGTCGGCGCAGATCTGCGCCACCACCGTGTTCGAGCCCTGGCCAATGTCCACCGCGCCTTGATGCAGCATCACCGCGCCCGATGCCGTGACCCCGACGCGGATGGTGGAGGGATTGGGCAGCGCCGTGTTGCCGCAGCCATACCAGCAGGAGGCGACGCCGATGCCGCGCCTGATAGTCCCGTCCTTCGCGTTGAAGGCCACGGCTTCGGCCCCGGCGCGCGCCCAGTGCGGCCTCAAGGCCTCCAGGCACTGGCGGATGCCGACACCGGCGAGCACCTGGCCGCAGGTGGTGCGGTCGCCATCGACAAGCGCGTTGAGAATGCGGAAATCGAGCCGGTCGTGGCCGAGCTTTTCGGCCAGCCGGTCGTACAGCATCTCCTGCATGATCGTCGCCTGCGGCACGCCGAAACCGCGAAACGCGCCGGAGATCGGGCCGTTGGTGTGGATCGCCCGGCCCGTGGCGCGGAAATTGGGCGTCAGGTATGGCCCCGAGGCATGAACCGGCACGCGGTTGGCCACCGTCGGACCCCAGCTGGCATAGGCGCCGGTGTTGAAATCGCCCTCGAACACCATGCCGGCGACGCGGCCCGCAGCGTCCGCGCCGATCATTGCCCGCATGGAGGCCGGATGGCGCTTGGTGGTGGAGCGCATGGAATCGCCGCGCGTGTAGACGATGGCCGCCGGCCGTCCCGTCTTCAGCGCCACCAGGCCGACCAGCGGCTGCAGCGACACATCGAGCTTGGAGCCAAAGCCGCCGCCCGCCGCCAGCGGCACGATGCGCACTTTCTCCGGCGGCAGGCCGAGCACCTTCGCCGTGTCGTCGCGGTCCATGAACGGCGCCTGGGTGCAGGCCTTGATGACGAGCGTGTCGCCCTCCATCATGGCGAACCCGGCCTCCGGCTCGATATAGGCGTGCTCCACATAGGAGGTCTCGATGCTGCCCGTGACGGTGGCAAACGCATCCTCGATGGCCGCTTCAGGGTCGCCGCATTCGACGAAGCCCTGGGTCAGAAGATTGCCCGCGCGTCCTTCATGCAGGTCGGGAAAACCCTCCCGCCGCGCCTCATCCGGCGTCAATGCGTGCGGCAATTCATGCCAGGAGATCGGAAACTCGCCAAGGTCCAGCGCCTCGATCGGCGCGCGCTCGCCGGCAATGAGCGCCACCGCCTCGCCGCGAAACCGCGCCCGGCCCTCGGCCAGCGCCGGCTGGTCGGCGAAGGGCGGGATGACGCCGAAGCGGTTTTCGCCTGGAATGTCGGCCGCGGTGAAGACGGCAACGATGCCCGGATGCGCCGCGACGAAGGCATCCGTATCGCCGATCTCGAATGCGGCATGCCAGTGCGGCGAGCGGACAACCGCCACCGACAGGGCATCGGCCGGCCGCTCGTCGGCGCCGAAGATCTCCGCTCCGGTCACCTTGCGCAGCCCGTCGAGGCGGATCGGCGACGCGCCGACCGCCGCACCCACCTCGATCAGCGCCGCATCGACGGCCACCGAACCGTTGGCGTTCATCACCGCCTCGATGATCTTGCGGTAGCCGGTGCAGCGGCACAGCACGCCGCCCAGCGCATCCTGAACCTCTTGCTCCGACGGCGCAGGATTGCGCTCCAGGAGGATGGCGGCGCTGACCAGAACGCCTGGCGTGCAGATGCCGCACTGGGCCGCGCCGTGGCGCAGGAATGATTCCTGCAGGGCCGACAGGCTGCCGTTTGACAGCCCCTCGACCGTGCGCACCCGGCGGCCCGACACATTGGCGGCCGGCACCAGGCAGGCGCAGACCAATTCGCCATCGACAAGCACGGAGCAGGCCCCGCAATCGCCCGCGTCGCAGCCAACCTTGGTGCCGGTCAGGCCGAGTTCGTCGCGCAGCACCGACGACAGGCGCTGCAACGGGGAAACGTCCGCTTCGACGGGATTGCCATTGACCTCGAAGGAAAGCCTGAGACGCATGCCGCTCATGCCGCGAGCCCTCCCTGCCCAGCCGCATCCAGCAGGCCGGCAACCGCCCGCATGACGATCTCGCGCGCCGCTTGCCGGCGATAGGCGGCGGTGCCGCGCACATCGTCGATGGGCGTGAGTTCGGGAAAATCATAGGCATCGATCAGCGGCGGCAGCGCGGCTGCATCCGCCCCCTTAAGCCGCGCCTCGAGCGCCGACAAGCGCTGCGCCACCGCCGAGCACGAACCGACGGCAATCGCCACTTCAGCGACCTGGCGGCCGTCCAACACCAGGCGGGCGGCGGCCATGGCGATGGAGATCACCAGATAGCGTCGTGCCCCCAGTTTGACGAAGCTCGACCGGCCCGCGGCGGACGCCTTGGGCACGCGGATCGCCGTCACCAATTCGTGCGGCGCGCGCGCGATCTCGCGGTTGCCGAGAATGAAGGCGGACAAGGGCAGATGGCGCGTGCCCTCGGCCGAGCTGAGCGCGACCTCCGCGTCGAGCGCCAGGAGCGGCGGCACGCCATCGGCGGCAGGCGAAGCGTTGCACAGATTGCCGGCCACCGTGCCGGTGTTCTGGATCTGCACCGAGCCGACCTCGCGCGCGGCCTGTTTCAGCATGTCGAAGGCGGGTGGCAGCGGCGCGCGCAGGAGCGCGCTCCAGCTCGTGCGCGCACCGATGACGAAATGCTCCTCCGTCTCGGCGATGCCCTGCAATGCAGAAAGTCCATTGATGTCGAGCACGTCGTCCTTCAGCGGCCCCGCCCCCAGCGCCGGATAGAAATCCGTGCCGCCGGCAATAATCGTCCAGCGCCTCGCCCATAAGAGCCCCAGCGCTTCCTCCAGCTCGGTCGGTCTGGCATAGTCCATGCTGCGCCTGCCTGCCCTTGATCGCGATGTCGTTTCCAGGACCTTGTTGTGCTCGTTCGTCGCGGTCCAAATTCATTCGTGTACAAATGATACGCCGCTTCCGCCGCTTGTCAAAGGGGAACATTCGGTTCACCTTCGCGCCGAATTTCACCAAAGCGAGGGAACAGATATGGCCGGCGAGGCGCTGATCGTCATCGATGTGCAGAACGACTTTTGTCCCGGCGGCGCGCTGGCGGTGACCGATGGCGACCAGGTCGTGCCGGTGATCAACCGCCTGATACAGCGTTTCGAGCATGTGGTCCTGACCCAGGACTGGCACCCGGCCGGCCATTCGAGCTTTGCTTCTTCGCATCCTGGCGCGACGCCGTTCGAGACGGTCGACATGCCCTATGGCGCGCAGACGCTGTGGCCCGACCACTGCGTGCAGGGGACGAAGGGCGCAACGTTCCACGCCGGGCTCGAATGGACCAGGGCGGAGCTCGTCATCCGCAAAGGTTTCCGCCAAGCAATCGACAGCTATTCGGCCTTTTTCGAGAACGACCACGAAACGCCGACCGGGCTTGCCGGCTATCTGCGCGAGCGGGGCATTTCACGCCTGACGCTGGCCGGTCTGGCGACGGATTTCTGCGTCGCCTATTCGGCGATCGACGCGCGCCGGCAGGGGTTCGAGGCGAGCGTCGTGCTGGAGGGATGCCGGGGGATCGACCTTGACGGGTCGATGGCGGCAATGACGGCGAAGATGCGGGAAGCCGGGGTGGCGCTGGTGTGAAGGCGATTGAGCATGGCGCATGACGTCCTCGTGGTTCGACAAGCTCACCATGAGGGCTGCCGGAATGGATGCGGCTGATGCGTGCGCAACGCGGGCGTTTCAACAGCTCTCATCACGCACGACGCGGACGTTTCAACAGTCCTCATGGTGAGCTTGTCGAACCACGAGGGCGCTTGGTGCTATAGATTGAACCGCAACCCAGAGATGTGTTATTCTTGTGTTCCTCGCGCACGCAGGAGAACGACATGGAGGTCACCGTCTACATTCTGCGCTGCGCGGATGGCACCTATTACGCCGGCCTGACCAAGCAGGAGATCGAGGGTCGCGTCTGGGAACACAATGAAGGCATCTATGACGGCTACACTAAGTCGCGCCGGCCGGTCGAACTGATGTTTACGGAGACCTACGACCGCATTCTCGACGCGATCGCCCGCGAGCGGCAGATCAAGGGCTGGTCACGCGCCAAGAAAGAGGCGCTCATTGCGCTCGATTATGAGGCATTGCCTGATTTGGCGCGAAACCGGCAAGGAGAAGCCGGCGCCAAGCGCCCTCGTGGTTCGACAGGCTCACCATGAGGGCTGTTGATAGGGCTGCGCCGTGCATGATGAGAGCTGTCGAAACGCTCGCGTTGCTTATCCATCAGTCACAGCCCTCCCAGTAGCCCTCATGGTGAGCCTGTCGAACCACGAGGGCGCCTGGTGCCTGCCTCACCCCACCCCCACATAGCGATGCACCATTTCCGGGTCGGCGCGCAGGCGGTCGACATCGACCGTTTCGCGGTTGCGGCCGTTCTCGATGAAGGCGACGCGGTCGGCGACGGGCAGGACCGCATCGACGCGCTGCTCGACCAGGATGGTCGACACGCCGCGCGCGCGCAGGGCCGCCACCGTCTCGCGGATGCGGGCGATCATCGACGGCATCAGCCCCTCGGTGGGCTCGTCGAGCAGGAGCACCTGCGGCTCGAGGCACAGCGCGCGCGCCATGGCCAGCATCTGTTGCTCGCCGCCCGACAACGTGCCGGAACGCTGCTTCAGCCGTTCGCGCAGGATGGGAAACAGGTCGAGCACGCTGTCGCGCGTGTCACGGCCCTTGTTGCGGGTCATCAGGCCGATTTCGAGGTTTTCGCCGACACTGAGCTCGGAGAACAGCCGGCGCCCCTGCGGCACATAGGCAACGCCTGCCGTCGGCACCTCGTGGGGAGCGAGCTTCGTCAGGTCCGCATCGCCGAGCAGGATACGCCCGGCCGTCGCCGGGACGAGACCCATGATGGTCTTCAAGGCGGTCGTCTTGCCGGCACCGTTGCGGCCGAGCAGGCACAGCACCTCTCCGGCCTTCAGCTCCAGATCGAAGCCGCGCAGCACCTGCACATGGCCGTAGAAGCTGTCGACGCCTTCCATTGTTAGTGCGGCACGCATCTCATCCTCCGAGATAGGCCTGCTGGACGGCCTTGTTGGCGCGGATTTCAGCCGGTGCGCCCTGCGCCAGGATGCGGCCCTGCTCCATCACCGTGATGCGCTCGGCAAGCGCCATGACCACATCCATATTGTGCTCGATCAAAAGCACCGTCGCTTCCGCGCCGATCTGCCGGACGAGGCCGATGAAGTTTTCGATCTCGCCGTCGGAAAGTCCCTGCGTTGGCTCGTCGAGGATCAGCAGGCGCGGCTTGAGCGCCAGTCCCATCGCCACTTCAAGCAGGCGCTGGTGCCCATAGGACATGGTGCCGGCGATCTTGCCCGCGTGCCCGGCAAGGCCGACCTTGGTCAGCGCGTCCATGCCGTGCTCGGTCAAGGCCCTGGCGGAAAGGCCGCGCGCATGGTCGTCGATCAGACGCCGCTGCACGGCCAGCGCCACATTGTCGAAGGCGGTCAGATTGGCGAAGACGCTGGTGATCTGGAACGTGTAGGCGATCCCCAGGCGCACTCTGCGGTGGGCCGGCATCCGCGAAATCTCGCGCCCGTCGAAGACGACGCTGCCGGAGCTGGGCGCGACGCGGCCGCAGATCAGGCTGACGAAGGTGGTCTTGCCGGCGCCGTTGGGGCCGATGATGGCGTGCGTCTCGCCCTCCGGCAGGGCAAAATCCACCTGGTCGACGGCGCGCAACCCGCCGAAGGCGCGGCTGAGGCCGGCGGTGACGAGGAGCGGCGTCACGGCAGCCATGGCAGCCACCTTTCGCGCACCGTGCCGGCGATGCCTTTCGGGAAGAACAGGATGACGCCGATCAGCACCAGGCCGACCACCAGAAGATGGGCGGTGGTGTAGCTCGATGCCGTGTCGATCACGTAGAACATGAACAGGGTGCCGATCAATGGCCCGAGCGTCGTTGCCGCCCCGCCGACCAGCACCCACAACAGCGGCAGGATGGAATACTGGATCGCCGCGAAGCCGGAGCCGACATAGCCGAACAGCACGGCATAGGCGGCGCCCGAGGCGGCGCAGACGATGCCGGACAGGACCACCGAGGCGAGCTTGTTGGCGAACACGTTATAGCCGAGCATGCGCATGCGTTCGTCGTTCTCGCGGATGGCGATGAGGGAACGGCCGAACGGCGCGCGCACGACGAACAGGATGACGCCGAGCACCAGCGTGAACAAAGCCAGCGCCACGAGATAACGCGTCGAGGGATCGGACAGGTTGAGCGTGCCGCCGGGGAAGCCCAGCACGCGGGCCGCCTGCGGCAGGACCAGCCCCTCCTCGCCGCGCGTGTAGGTCGTGAAATAGAGCGTCGTCAGGTAGAACACCTGGGCGAACATCAAGGTGACGATCATGAAGGCGACACCGGTGGTGCGAAGCGCCAGGAAGCCGACGACGAGCGCCAGTCCAGCGCCCGCGGCAAGCCCGGCGGCAAAGGCCGGCCAGACGCTCCACTCCAGATGATAGATCGTCAGGCCTGCGCCATAAAGACCAGCGGCGAAGAACATGGCGTGGCCCAGGCTGAGCAGCCCGGTATAGCCGAAGGCGAGGTTGTAGCCCATGGCGAAGACGGCAAGCACCAGCACGCGGGCGAACACGCCGCGATGGTATTCCGGCAGGAGGAAGTTGAGCGCCAGGAGGGCAAGAACGACGCCGACATGCAGCGCGATGCCTTTGGCCGAGGGGGTCAGTCTGGTCATCGCGCCGCCGTCCCGAACAGGCCCTGCGGGCGGAAGACCAGCACCAGGGCGACGATCAGCGTCGCCAGCATCTTGGCCAAGGTCGGCGAGAAGAACATCGAGATGATGCCGTCCGACAGGCCGATCAGCACGGCGGCGACCACCGTGCCGCGCAGGGAGCCGAGCCCGCCGATGATGACGACGATGAAGGATAACAGCAGCGGGTCGTGCCCCATCAGATAATGCGCCTGCTGGATCGGCACGATGAGGACGGCGGCCACCGCCGCCAGCCCGGCGCCGAGCGCGAAGACGCCGGCATAGACACGGCCGACGGGAATGCCGAAGGCCTGCGCCATCTCGCGGTCGAACTGGGTGGCGCGCATGACGAGGCCGATCTTGGTGCGCGTCAGCACGAACCATGTAGCGAGCATCATCAGGATGGAAAAGCCGATGACGGCGAGCTTGTAGGCCGAGTAGCCGAACCAGGGCAGGCTGATGCGATAGGTGAACGGCGCCTCCACCGGCCGCGCCTCCGGCCCGTAAAAGGTGAGCGCCAATTGCTGGATGATGTACAGAAGGCCGATGGTGGCGACGATGGTCGCCTCCGGCTCGTATTTGAGCCGGCTCAGCACCAGCCGCTCGGCAACGAAGGCGATCGCCGCGACGACCAGCGGGCTCAGCACCAGCGCCAGCATAAAACCGACCGCCGGGTGCCCTCCGATAAGCGAGGAGAACCACCAGGCCAGCACCGCGCCAAGCATGTAGAACTCGCCATGGGCGACATTGACCACCCGCATCACGCCGAACACCAGCGACAGGCCGAGCGCCATCAGCGACAGGACGGCCGCCGTCACCAGCCCTTCGAGCGTCGCCAAGAGGAGATAGGGACCGAAGGCCATTCAGGAACGTGCTTTCATGAAAGGTCTTGGTGAGAGAGGTGGAAATGTCGAACCGGAGAGGCGCTCAGGCACCGAGCCGCCGAAACCCACAGACATCGGGAGCGTGACCGGTCCAAGTCGGGGTCGTCTGTCGTTGCGATACCGCACGGCATTCCGCCCTCGTGGTTCGACAAGCTCACCATGAGGACTTCTGTTAGCGGCCCTCCCCGAGCCTTGCAGCGGCGGCGCCATGCCTTCATCCTCATCCTGAGCTTGTCGAAGGACGAGGATGAAGGCACACGCGGGCAAGGCTCGACCGATCTCACCGAGCCTCAGAACGACATCGTCGTGTAATCGGCTTCCGGCTCGTAGGCGCCGTCCTCGATGGAGGTGCGATGCACGACCTTCAGCTTGCCGTCTGAGACCTGGCTGATGCTCTGCTCGCCGAACACCTGGTGGATCTTGCCGTTGAACAGCTTCTTGCCCTGCGGGTGGTCAGCGCCCGCTTCCATGTCGGTCATCGCCTCGGTCGCCTCGATCATCGCCGCACGGTCGCCAACGCCCTTGTAGTCGCAGGCTTCCATCGATGCCTTGATGACGTTGAGCGTCTCCCAGCAGCCGAACATGTGGGCGGCGGTCGAAACGTCCTTGGCGTCCTGCGTGCTGGCGCCATTGTCGTCGATGCCGACGGCCTCGCGATAGGCGGTGACGTAATCGGCCTGGTCGGCCTGCGCATAGCGCGGCATGCCTTCCCAGAAATGGCTGCCGTTGAGGAATTCGAGGCCCGGGCTCTTGATGTCGACGGCCTCCAGTGAATCGATGAAGCCGAACAATTGCGGTCCCGAATTGCCGAAGAACTCGCCCATTTCCTTGACGAAGGTGAGCACGGCCGGCCCGACCATGACGTGGTAGACCACATCGGTGTCGGTGGGGATCTGCGGGAAATAGCGGGTGAAGGAGGATTCCGTCGGCGGGATCGGCACCTTGGCGACCACCTCGCCGCCCTGCGCCTGAATGGCCGGCTCGAAGAAATCGCGGTGGTCATGGCCGAAGGCGTAGTCGGGATAGACCAGTGTCACCTTCTTGCCGAGATTGCCGGCGATCCACGGAGCGACGGAACGCACCTGCGCCTTCACATCGGTGATGCCGGGCTGCAGGCAGTAGCGGTTCAATTTGCCCGACGCCACGTGATAGCCCTCGCTGACCACGTAGTAGGGGATCTTCAATTCGCCGGCGGCCGGCGCCGAGCCGACGACCACATGGCTGAACAGCGTGCCGTAGACCAGGTCGACCTTGTGCTGGTTGGCGAACTTCTCGACCACTTCCGCGCCGCGCTTGGGATCGGTGCCGTCATCCTCGATGACGATCTCCAGCGGCCGCCCGTTGATGCCGCCGGCATCGTTGATGCGCTTTGCGGCGGCCGTCGTGACGCGCTCGTACCAGCGGCCATAGGCGGCGCCGATGCCGGTGCGGTGGCACTGGAACCCGATCCTAATCGGCTCGGAGGATTGCGCCTGGCCGTAGCGCACGAAACCTGGCGCGGCGATCAGGCCGGCAGCGGCGCCGAGCCCTTTCAGCGTAGCCCTGCGGGAAAGCCCGCTGTGGGAATTGATCTGAAACTTGCGATTTTCACTCATGCCGGTTCCCCATTGTTGTGATCGTTTGACCGAGCAATTCCAACGGCTGGAGACTTTTTCCAGCGTTGGAAAAATCACTTGTGTACAAACTAAATCACCAATCCATTCCCTTGGCAACAGGACATGCCCCAAGGGAAACGCGCCTGTCTTTTAGAGGATTTTGCCGGCGAGCGAAATCACCAAATCGGCGCAAAAACACGAAGAAACAAAGAGTTACAAAAACGGCCGATTCGCGAAAATTGGTTCTACTCTTCAGTCCGCCGCTAACCCGCCGTCGGCGCGGAAAGGAGCCACAGGCCGAAAACCGTGTAGGCGACCATCAAAATCGCCAGCGGAATCTGGCTGAGGCTCGCCCGCTGCGCCGAGCCGAACAGCCGGTAGGCGATCAGATGAGCGATGATGACGGCCAGCACATGCGCGCCGATGATCGCCAGCGCCTGCGCGTTCCAGATGATCCAGGCCGATTGCGCGCCGAGCGCCACGCCCGCCTGCACATGCATGCCTGCCGTGCCGAACAGGTCCCAGCCGCGCACCAGCGGGTCGGACAGTGCGGCCAGCGCATACTGGCCGTTGATGGCGAAGGCGACGAGATAATGCGAGAAATGATAGGCCAGCGCGATCGGCACGATCGACCAGACGAGCAGGCCCGCCGCGCGCGCCGGCGCGGCCCCGCCGGCAATCGCCTCTCCGAGCCGGACCGCCAGCACAAACGCCGTGCAGAGCGCCACGGCCATGGCCGCCAGTCCAAGCGTGTTCGGCGCGACGAGCGCCGAGCGGCCGGGAAATTCCAGCGGGTTCACGCCGATCAGGTCGAGCCAGAAGAATGTGCGCATGAAACCGTCGAACGAAACGGAGCCGAGGGCGAGCAACAGGAACACCACGCCGGAGGCCGGAAGAGCCTGGCTGTCGCTCAATTTATGGCCGGGCAGGCCGAGCGTGACGATTGCCCTTCCCTGCCCGTCGCGGAAAACGGCGAACAGGGAAAGCCGGGCGATCATGCCGAAGAACACCGACAGGAACTCGACGCGGCGTGTCCACGCCCGATGGCCGAAAAGCACGATCCCGACCATGGTGAACAGCCAATAGGCCGACACGGCAACAACCAGCCGCGCCGGATCATCGGGGGCGGGATAGACAAGCTCGAACCAGGCGAAGGCGAACAGCAGCAGCACCGCCGGACCCATGCCGAGCCATGCAGGCAGCCGAAGCCATCCCGTTTCGGGCACGCCGGCGCGCATCAGCACCCGCCACGGGCCGTACCACGGGTTGAGCCATGCCCAGAGATTGCCCAAAACGCCCTGAACCAGGGTCAGCCCGACCCACAGCAGGGTCCAGATGATCAACGGCAGCGGATTGGACAGCGGATCCCGGCTGCCGAACGCGCCGGCGACAAGCAGGCCGACGAAAAACAGGAACGACAGGAGGCTCGCCGCGGCCCGGCCGTCGAACGGCAGCCGCACCAGCCGCAGCCGCCGGCCGGCCTGCCGGTCGATGCCATCCGCCGGCAGGAAAACCAGGATGAGGAAGCTGAGCGCAACGGCCAGCATGCCGCCGAAGAGATAGTATTGCGTCGGCAGCAGAAGCACATGCCCACGGTCCGAAGCATGCGCCAATGCCTGGCCGCAATCACCGCTCCAGGCAAGCGCGGCGAGTACAGCAAGCGCCCATGGGCGGCCGCGCCGTGCCAGGCCGGTCACGCCGCCGTCCCGCCGTCCTCCGCGCCCTGCCCGTCGGCCAGCGTGTAGACATCGACGGTCAATCCGACATGCTGCTTCATCAACGCCAGCGCTCCCTCCAGGTCCCGGTCCAGCGCAAGCTCCATCAGGCGCGTGTGCTGGTCAAGCGACATCGCGTCATGCAGCGCGGCGACGGCCGCCTCATGGCCGACCGCATTGCCTGCGGCGGCGCGCAAGGTCGGCGTCACGGTGAGGAAGATGTGGTGCCGGCAGAGTTGTCCCCAGATTTGTGAATAGAAATGCTTCAGCCAGGCGGCATCGGCCGCCGAAAGCAGGGCTTCATGGAATTCCTGATGCTTCTGCACCCAGTCGAGCAGGATCGCTTCCGAAAGCCCGACGGCGGGAATCTTGCAACGCGACAGGCGATAATGCGCCGTCACCACCGCACCCTCCCAGTCGTTGCCGCCAGTGCGGATCGCCTCTTCGAGCAGCGCTGCCTCAACCGCCATGCGTGCCTTGGAAAGGTCTTCCAGTTCCTTGCGCGACACCGGCGCGACGGCAAAGCCGCGATTGCTGACGGCAGTGACCAGGCGTTCCGCCTCCAGCCGCGACAGGGCCTCGCGCAACGGCGTCCAGCCAAGCCCGTAGGTCTCGCGCAGGGCGCCGATGCGCAACGGCGCGCCGGGCATCAGCCGCGTCGCCAGAATGTCCCGCCTGAGCGTCAGGTAGGCCGCTTCCGTCTTGGTGCGCGGTTTTTCTTCGTCAATTGCGGTGTGCAGCAAGCAACGGTCCTCCTCGTGCCATGATTATATATAATTTTTCGTCCATTCAACAATTATATATAGTATTTGACAGCCCAAGACCCGGCGATATGATGACCGCTGCATCCGGGTGGGGAGGAGGCATGCGACGGCGCATGCGCAACCCCTCCGGCGGAGGAAAGCGGGCTCCGCCCAAGCCTCTGTTCGTTTGTTGTATGGCGTGATCGCGCGGTCGGGAAATCCCCTCCGCTCATCATGTCCGGGTCCTGTGGGAGGAATGACATGACCGGAAAGACAAGTTTATCGCTGCGCAGCCTTGCCGTTGCCGGCGCCCTGGCCTTTGGTCTCGGCTCGGCCATGGCCGAGCCGATCCGCATCGGCATCGCCAATTTCGGCGAGCATCCGCAGCTCAACACGGCCATCGAGGGTTTCAAGCAGGCGCTGACCGATGGCGGCTATGTGGAGGGCAAGGATGTCGTCTACTCGGTGAGCCACACCAATTTCGACGCTTCGCTGGTGCCGCAGATGATCGCCAAGCTGCAGGCGGAAAACCCGAAGCTGATGTACACCGTCACCACGCCGGTCTCGCAGATCGCCAAGAAGGCGCTAGCCGGCTCGGGCATCCCGATCGTCTTTTCCGCCGTCACCGACCCGGTCGCCGCCAAGCTCGTGCCTTCGTGGGAAGCGGGCGATGAAGGCATGACCGGCGCGAGCGACCTGCAGGATGTCGCCGCCGTGATGGAATTCGCCAAGAAGCTGGTGCCCGAGGCCAAGCGCTTCGGCCTGCCCTACAATCCGGGCGAGGCCAATGATGCGGCGATCCTCGACAAGGTCAAGGAGGCCGCCCCCGCCGCCGGCTTCGAGGTGGTCGAGGTCGGCGTCGACAACGTCAACGACATCCAGCAGCGCATCGCATCGCTGGCCGGCAAGGTCGACGTGATCTACACGCCCGCCTCGAACCTGCTGCAGCCGGCCATCGCGGCCGTTTCGGCGGCTGCCCGCCAGGCCGGTATCCCGATCATCAACTCCGATGACGGCGCCGTGTCCGACGGCGTCGTGCCGGCGAGCTTCGCGGTCAACTACCAGCAGGTGGGCGTCAACGCCGGCAAGATCGCCGTCGAGATCCTGAAGGGCGCCGACCCGAAGACGATCGCGCCGGTCAACCCGGCCTATGAGGACCACGCTCCGCGCATCTCGAAGAAGGGCATGGTCGCGTTCGGCCTGGAGATCCCCGAAGAGTTCGCCGATTGCGGCTGCATCGTCGACTGAACCGACGCCGAACATCTGCGGCGCCTCCAACGAGGCGCCGCATTCAATTCAAGGGAGGTGCCGGTGCTGGAAGTCCGTGCCGCGCGAAAAACATTCTACCGGGGACAGCCTGACGAAAAGGTGGCCCTCAACGGCCTCGACCTGACGCTGGCGACCGGCGAATTCGCCGTCGTCATCGGCTCCAACGGCGCCGGCAAGAGCAGCATGCTGAATGCCGTGTCGGGCTCGCTGATGCTCGATTCGGGCAGCGTCATCGTCAATGGCGACGACCTGACGGCCATGCCCGTTCACAAGCGCGCCGCGCGCATAGCCCGCGTTTTCCAGGACCCGATGCTCGGCACCGCGGCCAGCATGACCGTCGCGGAAAACATGCTGCTGGCCGATCTGCGCAGCAGACGGCGCACCCTGCGCCCCGGACTGAACGCCAAGCGCCTTTCCACCTATCGCGAACGCCTGTCGATCCTCGGCCTTGGCCTGGAAAACCGGCTCGACACGCGCGTCGAGCTGTTGTCGGGCGGTCAGCGCCAGTCGCTGTCACTGATCATGGCCGTCAGCGGCTCGCCCGACCTCCTGCTGCTGGACGAACACACGGCGGCGCTCGACCCGCGCACGGCCGACATCGTCATGAGCGCCACGGTTCGCGCCGTCGAGGCACTGAAGCTGACCACACTGATGGTAACGCACAACATGCAGCACGCAGTCGATTACGGTCACCGGGTGGTGATGCTGGATTCAGGACATGTCCACCTGGAAATCGGTGGTGCCGAAAAGGCCAATGTGACGGTCCCGGACCTGATCGGCCATTTCTCCACCAAGACCGACCGCATGCTGCTGGCGAGCTGACCCATGGATTTCCTGCAAACCACCCTGACGAGTTTCGTCGCCCTGATCCCGGTGACGCTGGCGCAGAGCCTGATCCTCGGTTTCGTCGTCGCCGGCATCATGATCCCCTTCCGCATGCTGAGCTTTCCCGATCTGACCAGCGAGGGCGCCTTTCCACTCGGAGGCTGCATCTGCGGCGTGGCGCTGGCCGCCGGCCTGTCGCCGATAACCGCGATCGGCATCGCCCTGCTGTTCGGCTTCATCGCCGGCTGCTGCACGGCCTTCATTCATCTGCGCTTCCGCATCCACACGCTGTTGGCCGGCATTCTGGTCATGACCATGCTCTACAGCGTCAATCTGCGCATCATGGGCCGTTCCAACCTGTCGGTGTTCGGCTCGACGACGATCTTCGACTGGGTGCCTTTCACGCAAGCTGGCTTTCCCATCGCCAAGATCGTCGCCGTCGGCATCATCTCGGTCATCGTCTTCCTGCTGTTGAACTTCTATTTCACCACCGAAAAGGGCACGGCTGTGCGTGCCGTCGGCGCCAATCCGGCCATGGCCGAGGCGCAGGGCATCAATGTCTGGGCGGCGACCATCGGCGGCGTCGGCCTGGCCGGCGCCTTCTCGGCCCTGTCGGGCGCACTGATGGTCCAGTCACAGGGGTTTGCCGACGTCAATATGGGCCTGGGCATCCTGATCAACGGGCTTGCCGCGCTGATGATCGGCGAGGCCATCGTCGGCAAGACGACGGTCTGGCGCCAACTGCTCGCCCCCTTCGCCGGCGCCATCGTCTACTACCAGCTTGTATCGTTGTGTCTTGCCGCAGGCATGCCGCCACCCGACCTGAAGCTGGCGACCGGCGCTTTCGTGCTGTTGATGCTGGCGCTGCCCAGCCTGCGCGGCGCCGGCGGCCGGCAGGCGGCGACGGCGCGCGAAAGCTTTCGCGAATAGAGGCCCTATCTGGCGCGGGCGCGGCCATCTTCCAGAGGCCGCGCTTCCGACGGCAGCATGATCGGAATGCCGTCGCGCACCGGATAGGCAAGCTGCGCCTTGGCCGAGACCAGCTCATTGGTCTCGGCGTTCCAGCGCAGCGGCCCCTTCGTCAGGGGGCAGACGAGGAGCTCGAGGAGCTTGCGGTCGATCCGTTGCGTGTCCATGGTGCCCATCCATTGCCTATTGCAGATGCCGGCTGGTATTCTCGCCGCCCTGCGCCAGGGCGATCTCGGTAATGGCGATCAGCGTCTCGGCGCGCGTTTTCAGGTCCGGCGCTTCCAGCAGCGCCTGCTTCTCCGCCGCGCCATATGGCACCATCATCGACAGCGCGTTGACCAGGCTGGCGTTCTCCGCTTGATTGACGCTGTCCCAGTCGGCTTCCAGATTGTTGGCGTCGAGATAGGCGCGGAAGACCCTGAGCAGGGCTGGCCTGTCGACCCGTTCCTCATCCGTTTCCTCGTGAAGATCGCTCTCGAAGGGCGTGATGCGGCACTGCCGGAACGGGGTGCGCACCGTCAGCTCTTCGGCCAGCCGGAACCGGCAGATGCCGTTCAGCGTGATCAGATAGCGGCCGTCGCCGGTTTCCGAAACCGAGGCGAGCCGGCCGACGCAGCCCACCTGGCACAGTTCCGGCTCTCCGTCGGCGCGTCGCGCCCCGTCGAGGCGCGGCTGCACCATGCCGATCAGCCGCGCGCCGGAAAGCGCATAGTCGGTCATCGCCAGGTAGCGTGGTTCGAAAACGTTGAGCGGCAGCCGCCCGCCGGGCAGCAACAGCGCCGCCGACAATGGAAAGACGGGGATCACACTGTCAATGTCACTCGCGCGCCGATAGGATAGATTGCCTGCCTTCACCGACTTCTCCCTGGATCACGATGATTTTGGCTTGAATCATTCCAGAACCATAAACGTGACCGCTCTCAACAAGTTAGAGCGGGATGCAGGCGGAAAACCGCTTCACGCTCTTCCTCATCCCGCTCTAGTGCCCTGCCCCAGTCAAACCGATAGGTTTGGACTGGGACAAGCAGGCCACCAGACTGTTGCATCCAGGCGACCTTGCGTCACTTGAAGGAAAGCAAAGCTATCCTTTCGGGTGCTGCGTCGCACTAGGTTTGCCCGTTATCTGGAGCAGCCTGGCGAATAAGCAAATAATCGGGCCCGTCTCAGGAAAACAGCAGCGATGACAATTTGCGCCGGGCAGCCAATGTTGCCGGGTCGGTCGGACCCCACGCCTCGAAGAACTTCAGCAACTGCGCACGCGCGCCATCCTCCTGCCATTCGCGGTCGGCGCGAACGATCGACAGCAGGCTTTCGGCCGCCGCCGCGCGGTCGCCCCTGGCGTTCTGCAACAGCGCCAGGTCGAAGCGGGCCTGGTGATCGGCCGGATCGGCCGCCAGGCGGCTTTCCAGGGCGGCGCTGTCGCCAAGGCCCGCCACCTGCTCCGCCAGCGCCATTTTTGCCCGAAGCGCCGCCACGGGCGCCGCATCGGCCTTGTCGGGCGGCACCTGGGCCAGGAGCTCGCCCGCCTGCTCCACCTGCCCCGCCTCGAACATCAGATCGGCAAGCCCTGCGATGGCATCGATATTGTCCGGCGCACGCTGCAGAACGGCCGAATAGATCTGCGCGGCCATCTGCGCGTCGCCGGCCGTCCGCGCCTCCGCGGCGGCAGCCAGCGCATCGTCGATCTCGGCGCCCGGCCCTGCCGTCCCGCCGAGCCGCTTGATGAAGTCCTTGACCTGGCTTTCCGGCAGCGCGCCCATGAAGCCGTCGACCGGTTGCCCGTCCTTGAAGGCGAATACGGCGGGGATCGACTGCACGCCAAGCTGGCCGGCGATAGCCGGATGCTCGTCGATGTTCATCTTGACAAGCTTTACCGTGCCGCCCGCTTCCCGCACGGCTTTTTCCAGAACCGGCGTCAATTGCTTGCACGGGCCGCACCAGGGCGCCCAGAAATCGACCAGCACGGGCTGGCGGCGCGATTCCTCGATCACATCCTTGCCGAACGCCGCCGTCGTCGTATCCTTGATGAGCTCTCCCGCTGGCGCCGGCGGCGCGTCCGACAAGGAGAACGCCGGCGTCGCAGCCGGCGCGGCATCGCCGGGAGCGGCAAACTCGACATTGGCCGTATACCGGGCTCCACCGGCACCATAGGCGCCTGCCTGGTCGTAAGGCCCCGCCTTGTCATATGGATTGTCGCGATTGGTCATTTGTGCCCCTTCCTCGATTCCAGGCCCGCCGCCATCCGTGCAGCGTCAAGCATCGCATAATTCGCCCACAATGTGGCGATCACTCGGTGACTTTCAAGACGAGCGGCGAATGCCGCGTGCTCTCCAGAAAACGCACCAGATCGTCGCGCGAGATCGACGTCGTTGCCGCGTTGGTGAGCGGATGCGCATTGATCGTCTCATTCTCCATCAAAGCGGCGTCGAGCACCACAGTTACCTGGCCATCCACATCGTTGACGACACCGAAAGCGGTGACCGAGCCGGGCTCCACGCCAAGCAGTTCCATCAGCTTGTCCGGCTTGCCGAACGAAACGCGGCCGGAAGCGCCGATCTTGTGATGGATGGACTTGAGGTCGACCACGGCATCCTCGTCCACGGTGACCAGGAAGAACCTGTCTTTCTTGTCCTTCAGGAACAGGTTCTTGGTGTGTCCGCCCTCGATCAAGCCGCGCAGGGACTGCGAATCGGCGACCGTGAACAGGGGCGCGTGGCGATGGGTGGTCGTCTCGATACCGAGCGCTTCCAGATGGCCGAGCAGTTCTTCGGGTGACTTGGGCATGATCGTACGGTTTCCTCATGTTCTCGTCGCTACAGGCTGTAAGCGCCAAGCCCGATCCATGGCAAGCCCAACCCATGGCAGGCCGCACACGGCCATCCGGCGGGTCACAGCCACCATGTTTCCCGGAGCCGCGGCCAATTCCGCGAAAGCGTTTTTGCCGCAGGCGATTTCCTGTTGCAATTGCCGTCAAGTTGAGACTATAAGCGCGCCGTCGGAAGCGACATAGTGAGCGGGCGTAGCTCAGGGGTAGAGCACAACCTTGCCAAGGTTGGGGTCGTGAGTTCGAATCTCATCGCCCGCTCCAGTTTCTCCGATGTTCGACCCGGAGACATGGGTAACAGAACGCACCTAGGACATGGGTGGCAACCCTCCTGCCGAACGGGTTGTCGATGGTCTGCAAGGTTCTCTGTTCCAGGTCGATATATCCCAGATCATAGTGCATGAAGCCGATCAACCAAATGCCATCCTCCACTTCCGGCAGACCCTCATAGGCTCTTGACGGTGGCACGTAGGCTTCGCTCGGGGTCTTCATGTCGAGCGCCTCGTGGGGCCGTTCCTCGTTGAACTTGCTAGTGAAGGCATCGAAGAGGCTCTCGGCAATACCTTCCCGCCGGCAAAGCGCCGCGATCGATTCCTCGCCGCGCAAGCCTTCCAGCACGATGCGGATCTTCTCTTGCGCCGAATACTGTTTGCCTGTGGCGCGGCGGATGTCCTTGATGGCCTTCTCCGCCGGCTCGTTCTGCGTCCCGGATTTCCGTTAAGCCGAAATCGTCTCATTGGCGCTGAAGCCGGACAAACAGTTTCTGAGTCTAGCCCCGCTGCGTCGACCAACGCTCCGGCCGCATCCCCTGCCGATTCCATATAAGCTGGGTCGCGATGAAGCAGGACGAGCGCGAACGCCCCATTCATCAGCAACACGATCTGCCGGGCAAGCCCCGACGGTTCGCGGACCGACCCATCAGATGCAAATTGCTCAGCGAGCCAGGCTTCGACCTGCTTCTTGTGCCGCATGCCGACCTTCATGGCCGGGTGGCCAGTCAGATTGGCAAGCTCCGCCGCCTTTCGCCGGAAACCGCAGCCCTTCTATTTTGTGCTCCTGGCGGAATGCGCAAGATTTTCGAAAATTGCCTGCGTTTTCTAACTGAGGTCGCCCTCAGACTCATCGAACCAGCGCTTGAACAGGATGAGGTTGGGCAGGTCGCGATCGTCGAGATAGGCGACCACCAGTTCGCCCTTGCTGCTGAAATGATAGTAGATTGTTCGCTTCGTCCCGCCGGCTTTTTCGACCACCGCATCAATGCTGACGCTGCGCACGCCTTCGCCATAGAACAGCTGCAAGCGACGGCGATGATGCGATCGCGTGTCGATGTCTGGGATGTCGCCATATCACTCATGTATACCGACCAGTCAATATACAAAATGCCGGATCTGTTGCATCCTGCCCGAGCAATTCACGACAAGGACACCCCATGACTGATCTGGTTCTCATCGAGCGTAGCGACGCCATCGTTACGCTGACCCTCAACCGCCCCGAAAAACTCAATGCGCTGAACTACGCCCTGATCGACCGCTTGTTGGACATACTGGATGTGGTCGAACTGGACGACGCCATCCGCGCGGTCATCCTCACCGGCGCAGGCGACAGGGCTTTCTCGGCCGGCGGCGATATTCATGAGTTTTCGCAAAGCGTGACACGCGGCCCGGACGCTGCGTTGCAGGATTTCGTCTGGCGCGGCCAGAGACTGACGGCGCGCCTCGAAGCCTTCCGCAAGCCGGTCATCGCCGCTGTCAACGGGCTTGCCTACGGCGGCGGCTGCGAGATCACCGAGGCCGTGCCGCTGGCCATCGCCAGCGACCGGGCGATCTTCGCCAAGCCGGAGATCAACCTCGGCATGCCGCCCACATTCGGCGGTACGCAGCGTTTGCCACGGCTTGCCGGGCGCAAGCGCGCCCTCGAATTGCTGCTGACGGGCGATACTTTCTCGCCAGAACGAGCGCTCGAACTCGGGCTGGTCAACCAGGTGGTGGCGCATGCCGACCTGTTGCCGGCGGCGAATGATCTCGCCCGACGCATCCTGCGACACTCGCCTCTGGCCGCGGCCAGCATTCTCATTGCCGTGACGCGCGGCATCAATCAAAGCATTGCCGAAGGCCTGCTGATCGAAGGCGAGCAGTTCGCTCGTATGGTCCCGACCGCCGACCTGCGCGAGGGGCTGGATGCCTGGATCGCGAGGCGCGCGCCCCACTATCCGGGATCCTGGGCGGCGCACGCAGCAAAGGAATGAACCAATGACCGACAAATACACGGCATTCTCGAAGGAAACCTTCGCCGCCTTCCGCGCCAATGATCGCACCGCGCCGCTCCACATGCTCAACCAGATACGATAGGCGACGTGTCGCACGCCTTGGCGGTTCCTCGCGCAGGCAACGCCCGGGGAAGACAGGAAGCCGTGTCGGCGATAATAATTCCAGTCATTGCTGACCGATTCGGAAGGAGCGCCGGTGACTGAGAGCGTGCCGTCAAAGCCGCGTGTATCGCGCGGCGTTCAATCGATCGAGACGGGTGGCGCGATCCTGATGGCGCTGGCGCGGGCCGGCGGCCCGCTGAAGCTGCGCGACCTGGCCGAGACGCTGGACATGGCGGCGGCGCAACTGCACCCCTACCTGGTCTCCTTCCGCAACATCAACATGGTCGAGCAGACGGAGACAGGGCAATACCAGCTCGGCCCCTTCGCCCTGCATCTAGGCCTCACCCGGCTGCGCAACCAGAACGCCTACCGCGAAACCATCCGCCGTCTGCCGGAACTGGCCGAGGAACTTGGCCTGATGGTGGCAATCACCGTCTGGGGCCTGCACGGGCCGACCATCGTCTATCTGCAGGAATCGTCGGCGCGTATCCACTCCAACGTTGCCGTCGGCGGTACCTTCATGGTCACCATGACGGCAACCGGAAAGGCCTTTGCCGCCTTCCTGCCGCCGAAGATGACCGAGCCGCTGGCTCGCGCCGAGCTGGAAGGGCGCGAACCCTCCTTGTATGCCATTCCCGGCGTCAGCGAGGAGACGTTCCGCCGCGAGGTCGGCGTGGTGGCAAAGCTCGGCTACGCCATCACCAAGGATGCGCCGATCCCCGGCGTCAGCGCCATTGCCGCGCCGGTGTTCGACCACACCGGAACGGTGCAGCTGGTGGTAACGGTCATCGGCCCGACCAATTACATCGACCTAGCGGAAGACGGCGCCTGCCTTCCGCGCCTGATGCGCTTCACCGAGGCACTGTCGCGCGATCTCGGCCATATCGAAGACGCCTGACCAAGCGCGACGGGATGAGCCCGGCGGTGGCGACGCACATCGTCATGCCCGGCGCGCTGCCGCCTCCTGGCCCCGCCCCGAGGACCTTCACGAATTGGCGCCGGACATGTGCCGCGCCGCGATGTAGCCGAAGGTGATCGCCGGCCCGAGCGTGATGCCGCCGCCGGGATAATTGCCGCCCATGATCGACGCCGCGTCGTTGCCGGCGGCGTACAGGCCGGGGATCGGTTTGCCGGCTTCATCGAGCACACGGACATTCTCGTCGCATTTCAGGCCGGCAAACGTGCCGAGATCGCCGACCACCAGCTTGACCGCGTAGAACGGGCCGCTTTCAATGGGCGCGACGCAGGGGTTGGGCTTGTGCTCGGGATCGCCCAGCGAGCGGTTGTAGGACGTCGACCCCTTGTGGAACTCCGGGTCCTCGCCCTTTTGCGCGTGCTCGTTGAAGCGCGCCACGGTGCGCTCGAGCTGTTCCGGATCGACACCGATCTGTGTGGCGAGCGCCTCGAGCGTCGCCCCCTCGCTCAGATAGCCCGAGCGAATGTGCTGACGGAACGGCACCGGCGCCGGCTTGACATAGCCCAACCCGTATTTGCGCAGCACCCGGTGATCGGCGATGAAGAAGGCGCAGATCTCCTCGCCTTCCTCCCCGCAGGACTTGACCATCGCCTGGCAGAAATCATGGTAGGAATTGGCCTCGTTGACGAAGCGGCGACCCGACCGCGTGACGGCGATGACGCCCGGTTTGGAGCGATCGACAAAATGCGGAAAGACGCCGAGCGTGCCGTCGCCGCGCGGCGGGCGCGAGACGGGCACCCAGGCGGCCGCGTTGGGCAAGGTGTCGTCGATGCCTGCACCGACGGCCTCGCCGAGCCGCAGCCCGTCGCCCGTGTTTCCGGGCGGCGCCGGCGAAACATGTTCATAGCCGGCTGGCGCATGCGGGAATAGCGCCTTGCGGCGCACGGGATCCTGGGGAAAGCCGCCGGCGGCCAGCACCACGCCCTTGCGGGCCGTAACCTCGACCGCGCCTTGCTTCGTATCGACGACGGCGCCGGTCACCGCGCCCTTCTCGTCGCGCAACAGCTCACGCACGGGCGCACCCGTCCAGATCGGCACGTTCCTGTCGAAGCAGGATTTCGCCAGCCGCGCCACCAGCGCATTGCCGTTCATCAGCCGCATCGGCCGCCCGTGAAAGGCCATGTCGCGCAGGAATTTGAGGAATAGCTTGCCGACATAGAAGGCCGAGACCGGCGATCTGGTGACATTGAAGAAATGCAGCAGTTCCTTGCCCGAGCCGATCATCATCCCAAGAAAGGTGATCTCCGAAAGCGGCGGACGCAGGCGGCTGATCTCGCCCTTCAGTTCGCGCCCATCGAAGGGCCGCGCGACGATCGAACGCCCGCCGTCCATGCCCCCCGGCGCGTCTGGATGATAGTCGGCAAAGGTCGGGCCGAGATCGAATTTCAGCGCCGTGTTCTCCTCGAAGAACTCCACGGCCTTCGGGCCAGCCTCGAGAAAGGCGTCGACGCGCGCGGCGTCGAAATGATCGCCCGCCTCATGCTGCAGATAGCGGCGCGCCTTTTGCGGGCTGTCTTCCACCCCGGCACGCTTTGCCGGTCCATTGCAAGGCACCCACATCCAGCCGCCCGAGCGCGCCGTCGTGCCGCCGAAGACCTGCTCCTTCTCGACCACCAGGACATCGAGGTTGCGGTGGGCCGCCGAAACGGCGCTCGACAGGCCGCCGGCGCCAGAGCCGATGACGAGAACGTCGCAGACATGCTTTTTCATAGTCGAAATCCCTGCTGTGCGATGGGAAATGGGGAAAGGTTCAGGCCGCCAGATAGCCGCCGTCGACAGGCAGAATGACGCCCGTCACGTAGCTCGACATGGGCGAAGCGAGGAACAGGACCGGCCCGACCAGCTCCTCCGGCTTGCCGGTGCGTCCGAGCGGCGTGTGCGCCATGAACCGGCCGATGGCGGCCTCATTGCCACGTGTCGCCTCGGTCATCGGCGTGTCGATCACGCCCGGCGCGATGGCGTTGACCCGGATGCCGCGTGGAGCCAGTTCATGCGCCAGCGCCTTGGTGAACTGCGCGATGGCGCCCTTGCTCGCCACATAGGCGGGGATCCCGGGGCCTGCGGCCTGCGACATGATGGACGCCAGGTTGACGATACGCCCGCCGGTCTTTTCGAGCTGCGGCACGAAGGCCAGCACCATGTTCTTGGTGCCGTCCACATTGACCCGGAAGGTCGCGTCCCAATGGCTGTCGAAATCCGCGTCGTCCAGTCCATGGCGGCGGATGATGCCGGCATTGTTGACCAGGATTGTTGTGTCGCCCAGCTCCTGGCCGGCACGCGCGGCAAAGCTGCGGCAGGCCATCTTGTCGGACACATCGACCGTCGCCGCCAGTGCCGTGCCGCCGCTAGCGACGATCATTGCCGCCGTCTCCTCGGCGCCCTTGCCGTTCACGTCGCACACCGCGACCCGGGCACCTGCCCGGGCCAGGCCGAGCGCGATGGCCCGGCCGTTTCCCTGGCCAGCGCCCGTCACCACCGCGACGCAATCGCCGATCTCGATCATCGCCCACTCCTAAAAATTAGGTCATTGCTAATTCATTTGATTATAATTAATGTTGCCGATGAGCAAGCCGGTTGGGCAATATTTCCGCCGCGCCTTGCACGAGCTGGCGCGAAACGCGTCGGGAGGATGAATTGCGCCCGCAAAGGGCGACATCAGGGGAGGACCTCATGACAAAACGGCTTGTCGCCGCAGCGCTGGCTGCGACCATGCTTTCCACCGCTCCGGCCTATGCCGAGAGCTTCGACCTGCAGAGCGTCTTCGGCCTCCAGGTGCCGTCGATCGGACCGAGCCCGGCGAAATGGGCCGAGCGGGTGAAGCTGATGACCGGCGGCGAAGTGGAGATCAATGTCCACGGCGCCGGCGATTTCGTACCGCCCTTCGAGGTGTTCGGCGCGGTCTCCTCCGGCGCGATCCCGATGGGCTTCGACTGGATCGGCTACTGGGCCGAGACCATTCCGGTCGCCAACCTGATCGGCTCGATGCCCTTCGGCCCGACCCCCGACGTGGCGCTCGCCTGGATGTTCGAGGGCGGCGGCCTGGAGATCATCCAGAAGGCCTACGACCCGCACGGCGTGAAGGTGCTCCCTTGCCACCTGGTGGTGCCGGAGGCCGGCGGCTGGTTCAACAAGGAGATCAACACGGCCGAGGACTTCAAGGGCCTCAACATGCGCATCGCCGGCCTCGGCGGCAAGACGCTGGCCAAACTCGGCGCCAACACCCAGCTCGTGCCGGCGGGCGAAATCTTCGTCTCGCTGGAGACAGGCCGCATCGACGCCACAGAGTTCTCCGCCCCGCAGCTCGATCTCGGCTTCGGCTTCCAGAAAGTGGTCAAGAACTACTACTTCCCCGGCTGGCACCAGCCGTCGAGCTGGGATTCCATCATCATCAACATGGATGTGTGGAACGGCTTCGACGAGGCCACCCAGACGATCATGGTCGAGGCGTGCAAGGCCAACATCACCTACAATCTGGGCGACCAGCTCAACGCGCAGGCCGAGGCGATCGCCACGATCCGCGAGGCGGGCGTCAATGTGCGCCGCTTCCCCGACGAGGTGCTGATCGCGATCCGCGAGCAGGCCGAAGCGGTGCTGATCGAAGAAGCCGCCAAGGATCCGATTTTCAAGGAAGCCTATGAATCGCTGACCGCCTATATCGACCGCGTCGGCGAGTGGGAACGCCTGCAGGCCATCCCGCACAAGCAATAGGGTCAAGCCCCCTGAGGTCCCTGGGGCTCGGGAACTCGGGGGGTTTACGCCGCGCGTTCCGGCCGATAAGGCCGGGGCGCGCTTTCGCCCATCCATCGCCAGAGCGGAAGATCATCGTTGAGAGTGCGCTCATGACCCGTTTCCTTCATCGGTTGCAATCCGCCTGCACGTGGCCTGGCCGGATCGTCGGCTGGCTGGTCCTGCCGCTGATCCTCAGCGTCTGCCTGACGGTTCTGGCGGCGCAACTGGGCATCAACGTCCTGGCGGAATGGGCCGAACCCGTGCCGTTGTTCGGCAAGGCGCTGACGGTCAACACACTGCTCGACCTGCAATGGCACATCTTCGCGCTGATCGTCCTGTTCGGCGGCGTCTATGCCTTCCGCGACAACAGCCATGTCGCCGTCGACGTTTTCTCGTCGGGCTTGCCGGAGCGGGCAAAACTGGCGCTGCGCCTGTTCGGCGACCTGGTGTTCCTGCTGCCGTTCTGCGTCATCATCGCCTGGTACGGTTACGGTTTCGCCGAGAAGGCCTTCATCTCCAGCGAAGGCTCGACTTATGGCGGCCTGCTCGACCGCTGGATGATCAAGGCGGCAATCCCCGCGGCCTTCTCACTGCTCGGCCTGTGCGCGCTGCTGCGCGCCCTGTCGATCGCCCTCGAACTGGCGGGCTTTTCCGCCAAGCATGGCGGCGCAGCCCGATGAACGACGCCTATTTCTGGCCTATCCTGATGCTGATCGGCTTGATGGCCGGCATCTTCACCGGCTATCCCGTGGCTTTCGTCCTGGCCGGCATCGGCCTGATCTTCGCCTTTCTCGGCGATGTGCCGATGCTGTTCCTGTCGCTCGGCGTCTCGCGCATCTATTCGGGCATCCTGACCAACTGGCTTCTGATCGCCATTCCGCTGTTCGTCTTCATGGGGCTGATGCTCGAGCGCTCGGGTGTCGCCCAGCGCCTGCTGCGCTCGCTCGCCTCCGTGTTTCGCGGCCTGCCGGGCGGCTACGCCTTCGCCGTCGCCATCATCGGCGTCGTCATGGCCGCCTCGACCGGCATCATCGGCGCCTCGGTGGTGCTGATGGGCATGATGGCCCTGCCCACCATGCTGAAGAACGGCTATGACGCCAGAATTTCGACCGGCCTGATCGCCTCCAGCGGCACGCTCGGCATCCTCATTCCGCCGAGCGTCATGCTGATCGTGCTGGGCGACCAGATGCGCGTCTCGGTGGGCGATCTGTTTATGGGCGCGATCGGGCCGGGCCTGCTTTTGGGCGGGCTTTACCTCGCCTATCTGATTCTCGTCGCCATCTTCCAGCCGCACCGCATGCCAGCGGCTGCGGCCGAGGACAACTCCGATCCGCTGTGGCTTGTCGCCTTCGCACTGGTCCGCGATCTGCTGGCCCCCGTGGCGTTGATCGCCGCCGTGCTCGGCACCATCGTCACGGGGATCGCCACGCCGACCGAATCCGCCGCCATCGGTGCGGCCGGCGCGATGCTGTTGGCGCTCCTGTCGGGCAAGCTCAGCCTGTCGGTCCTTGCCGATGCGCTGCGCGACACCACCAAGACCACGGCGATGATCATCTTCGTCATGATCGGCGCGACGATTTTCAGCGTCATCTTCCGCAAGCTCGGCGGCGACCAGATGATCATCGATGCCTTCGCGCTGCACGGCGACAATCCCTATGCGGTGCTGCTCACCATCATGCTTTTGGTGTTTGTGCTGGGCTTTTTCCTCGAATGGGTCGAGATCACGCTGGTGGTGGTGCCGATCGTTGCCCCCATCGTCGCCGGCCTCGATTTCGGCATGACGCCGGAGCAGACGCTGATCTGGTTCGCCATCGCCCTGTCGGTCAACCTGCAGACCTCGTTCCTGACGCCGCCCTTCGGCTACGCCCTGTTCTACCTGCGCGGCATCGCGCCGGAAGGCGTGTCGATCTCGACCATCTATCGCGGCATCATCCCCTTCGTTGTCCTGCAGCTCCTGGCGCTGACCATGGTGATGCTGTGGCCGCAGATCACATTATGGCTGCCGTCCTATCTGGCCAGGTGAGCTTCACCCCGGCCTTAGAGCGGGATGAGGAAAAGTGCGAAGCGGTTTTCCGCCCGCATCCCGCTCTAACTTATTGAGAGCGATCACGATGATTTTGGATTGATTCAATCCAAAATCATCGTGATCTAGCGGGGAACAATTCGCCGGCCAGCGCCGCCAGATGGCGCACCGCGGCGCTGCCGCCTAGGTCGCGAAAGGCGAGGCCGATCTCGATCTCCGGCTGGCGCTCAGCCAGGCGTAGATAGGCGACGCCGGGCCGCACCAGATTGCGCATCGTCGCCGGCACGAAGGCGATGCCCAGCCCGCTCGAGACCAGGTTGATGATCGTCTGCATCTGCACCGCCTGCTGCCCGGCGACGGGCGCGGCGCCATGCTCCGCGTAATAGCGCGTGACGAGATCGTGCAGCGCCGGCGCGCTGTCACGCGGAAACAGGATCACCGGCAAATCGCGCAGCGCCTCGAAACGCAGCCTGCCGCCCGCCGGTGTCAACCGCCCCGACACGATCCACTCCTCGGGCACGGCGACCACCAGCGCCTCTCGCTCGATCGGCACGTAGCGCAGCAGCGACGGCAGGCTGCCGCGCGGCGGAGCGATGATCACCCCCGCATCGAGCGTCCCGTCGAGCAGCTCGGCAATCTGCACGTCGCTGGTCGATTCCCGCAGCACCAGTTCGACCTCCGGATAGTGCTCCTTGAAGCGCCGCACGAGGAGCGGCAGGAAGCTGTAGCTGACGAAGCTGATGAAGGAGAGGCGCACCGTGCCGATCTCGCCGCGCGACAGGCGGCGGGCGATCTGCGGCAACGCCGTCGCCTCGTCCAGCACCCGGCGGGCATGCGGCAGCCATTCGCGCGCCACCGGCGTCAGCGCCACGCTGCGCCGCGTGCGCTCGAACAGCTTCAGCCCGAGCTCGGCTTCGATCATCTGGATGCTCTGGCTGAGCGGCGGCTGCGTCATGCCGAGGCGCTCCGCGGCACGGCCGAAATGAAGCTCCTCGGCAACGCTCACGAAATGCCTGATTTGCCGGATGTCCATGTACCGCTCATTCGCCAGTCAGATTATTGCAATAGGATATATATATTTCTCATATCACTCAAACTCTCCTAGCCTTGCCTTGCTGCAATCCATGCGTGATCGCGGCCGGGAGAAGGTGCATGAAGTCGAACGCGCGATCGAAAACCATCACTGAAGGCGTCGAGCGTGCCGCGAACCGGGCGATGTTCTTCGCGCTGGGCTACACGGAGGAGGATTTCTCCAAGCCGATGATCGGCATCGCCAACGGTCATTCGACCATCACACCCTGCAATGCCGGCCTGCAGCCGCTGGCCGATGCCGCCGTCCAGGCGATCCGCGAGGCCGGCGGCAACCCGCAGACATTTGGCGTCCCGACCATCTCCGACGGCATGTCGATGGGCACGGAGGGCATGAAATACTCGCTCGTTTCGCGCGAGGTGATCGCCGACTGCATCGAGACCACCGTGCAGGGTCAGTGGATGGACGGCGTCCTCGTCATCGGCGGCTGCGACAAGAACAAGCCGGGCGGCATGATCGGCATCGCCCGCGCCAACGTGCCGGCGATCTATGTCTATGGCGGCACCGTCATGCCGGGCCGGCTCAACGGCCGGGACCTGTCTCTGGTTTCCGCCTTCGAGGCGGTCGGTGCGGTCAAGGCCGGTCACATGAGCGAGACCGAACTCACGGAGGTCGAGCGCGCCGCCGTGCCGGGCACCGGCGCCTGCGGCGGCATGTATACCGCCAACACGATGAGTTCGTCCTTCGAGGCGCTCGGCATGGCCCTGCTCGGCTCGTCGACCATGGCCAACATCCACGAAGAGAAACGCCTTTCGGCCGCGCAATCCGCCCGCGTGCTGATCGACGCCGTGCACAACGGGCTGAAGCCGCGCGACATCATCACCCGCCGCAGCGTCGAGAACGCCGTCGCGCTCGTCATGGCGACGGGCGGCTCGACCAACGCCGTTCTGCACTATCTGGCCATCTGCCAAGCGGCCGAAGTGGACTGGACGCTGGACGATTTCGAGCGCATCCGGCGCAAAGTGCCGGTGCTGTGCGACATGAAGCCCTCCGGCCGGTACATGGCCGTCGACCTCCACCGCGCCGGTGGCATTCCGCAAGTGCTGAAGATGCTGCTCGATGCCGGGCTGCTGCATGGCGACTGCCTGACGATCACCGGCCGCACGCTGCAAGAGGAACTGGCCGGCATCCCCGCCACGCCGATGGCCGGCCAGGATGTCATTCGCCCCATCGACGCGCCGCTCTACCGCCAGGGTCATCTGGCGATCCTCAGAGGCAACCTTGCCGAGGATGGCGCCGTCGCCAAGATCACCGGCCTGAAATCGACCAGCATCACCGGCCCGGCCCGCGTTTTCGAGGACGAGCAGACGGCCATGCGGGCAATCCTCTCCGACGCGATCAGGCCTGGCGACGTGCTGGTGCTGCGCTACCTCGGCCCGAAGGGCGGACCCGGCATGCCGGAAATGCTGGCGCCATCCGCGGCCATCATCGGCCGCGGGCTGGGCGAGCATGTCGGCCTGATCACCGATGGCCGCTTTTCGGGTGGGTCCTGGGGGCTTCTCGTTGGTCACGTTACGCCGGAAGCTTATGAGGGCGGCACCATTGCCCTGGTCGAGGAGGGCGACGAGATCACCATCGACGCCGAAAGCCAGCTTCTGCAGCTGAATGTGGCCGAGGAGGAGATCGCCCGTCGGCGGGAAAAATGGCAGCGACCGGCACCGCGCTACACGCGCGGCGTTTTGGCCAAGTTCGCCCAACTTGCTGGTCCTGCAAGCACCGGCGCATTGACGGGATAGGCCCGATGCGCCACTAGAGAATTTTGCAGTCGGGTGAAGCCACCTGACGTCCGCATAAATGCGGAAAAACAATGATCTAGACCGGTTCAGCGTTTCCATGAAACGCTGAACCGGTCTAGATCGAACAGGAGTCTGAAGCGCAGCGACGCTGCACCAACGGGAGGAATCCATGACTTTATTCGCACGCAAACTTGTGCCGGTCGCGGCACTGGCGACGGCCATCGGCCTGTTCGGCTGGTCGGCAACGGCCAACGCCCAGCAGGAAGTGAAGATCGGCTACGCGCTGGCGCCAACCTCGCATTACGGCGTCGCCGCCGACAAATGGCAGGAGGTCGTCGAGGCGAAGACCGACGGCCGCTACAAATTCCGCCACTTCCCCTCCTCGGGCCTCGGCGGCGAGCGCGAGGTGATCGAGGGGTTGCAGCTCGGCACGGTCGAGGCGACCATCGTTTCCTCGGGCACGCTGAGCAATTTCGTGCCGGAGACCGGCATCTTCGACATCCCCTTCCTGTTCCGTGACCTCACCCATGCGCGCAAGGTTCTGGATGGCGAGGTCGGCCAGAACATTCTCGCCAAGTTCGACGATGCCGGCCTGGTGGCGCTGGCCTGGGGCGAGCAGGGCTTTCGCCACATCACCAACAACCGCAACGCCATCGCCGAGCCGCAGGATGTCGCCGGCCTGAAGCTGCGCACGATGGAAAATCCGATCCATATCACCGCCTTCGAGACGCTGGGCGCTGCCCCCACGCCGATGGCCTGGCCGGAAGTGATCAGCTCGCTGCAGCAGGGCACGATCGATGGACAGGAAAATCCGCTCTCGGTGATCACCTCAGCCAAGCTTTCGGAAGTGCAGAAATACCTGACCCTGTCCGGCCACGTCTATTCGCCGGCCATGCTGCTCGTCTCCAGGCAGCTCTGGGAAGGCATGACGCCGGAGGACCAGCAGGTCTTCAAGGATGCGGCCAAGGAAGCCGTCGCCGCCATGCGCGCCTATGTCGACAATGTCGAGACTTCAGGCGTCGAGCAGTTGAAGACCGAGGGCATGGAGATCAGCACGCTGACCATCGAGGAAAAGGCCGACTTCCAGAAGACGCTCGCCCCGGCCTATGAGAAATACTACGGCCAGTACGACAAGGCCACGATCGACCAGATCATCGCCACGGAATAATCCGGCCTGGCACGGGGACCATGATGACGCTTTCGCGAGCCGTCATCATGGTCCTTTTTTGTTTCGGGTGACCGATTGTTCGAAAACCTGCTCTCATTTTCGGCGATCATGCTTTAAACAGGACAGCCGGCAAGCCGACGAGCGGTGGAATCCGCCTCTGGGGAGGGGTCAGTGAACAGGTTCGAGCGCTACTTTCTCACAGCCAACAAATGGGCCCTGGTGCTATTGCTTTCGGCGATGGCCGTGATCGTCTTCGCCAATGTGTCGCTGCGCTACCTGACCAATTTTTCCATCACCTGGGCAGAGGAGGTGGCGCGCTACCTGATGGTGTGGATGACCTTCATCGGCGCCGGCATGGCGCTCCGAACGGGCGGCCATGTGGCGATCGGCAACTTCCAGGAGATGCTCGGCGCCAATGCCCAGCGCGCCCTGCGCATACTCATCCTGTGCCTGCTTTTGGCCTTCTTCGCCATCATGATCTGGATGGGCAAGGACTATATGGACCGCATGCGCTTCCAGGTGACTCCGGCGACCCGCGTTTCGTTCAGCTACATCTATGCGGCGATGCCGATCGGCTTCGGTCTGCTGATCGTCCATCTGCTGTTGATCGCCAGGAACTTCGTGCTCGAGAACCGCTTCGCCGAGATCGAGGCCGATTCCGCCACCATCGCTACCGGCCGGGAATAGACAGCCGTGGCGCTGATCCTCTTCGCATCCTTCTTCGCCCTCCTCGTCATCGGCATGCCGGTGGCCTTCGCCCTGGCGCTGGCGGTCTGGGCTGCCGTCGGGCTTGGCAGCTCCTATCCGCAGATCGTCATCGTCAAGGAGATGTTTTCCGGCCTCGACAGTTTTCCGCTGATGGCCGTGCCGTTCTTCATCCTCGCCGCCGAACTGATGACGAGCGGCGCCATGACGCAGATCCTGCTGCGCTTCGCCTCGCAGTTCGTCGGCCATTTCCGCGGCGGGCTCGGCTACGCCAACGTCGTCTCCTCGACCATGTTCGCCGGCATTTCCGGCTCGGCGCTCGCCGACGCCGCCGGCCCCGGCGCGATGATGATCCGCATGATGGAAAAGGACGGCTACGACAAATCCTATGCCAGCGCGCTGACCGCCTCGGCCTCGGTGGTCGGGCCGATCATCCCGCCGTCGATCATCATGATCCTCTATGCCATGCAGGACGAGCGCGTGTCGGTCATCGCCCTGTTCATGGCCGGCATCGTGCCGGGCATCCTCATCTCGGCGGCCATGGCCGCGACCAACTGGTATGTCTGCCGCCGGCGCGGCTTCAAAAGCAGCACACCGCGCCCGCCGCTGCGCGAGATGGTGCGCACCTCGTTGCAGGCCCTGCCGGCGATCATGCTGATCGTGCTGATCATCGGCGGCATCCGCAGCGGCATGTTCACCCCGACCGAGGCCTCGGTGGTCGCCGTGTTCTACGCGCTGCTGTGCGGCCTGTTCGTCTACCGCTCGCTCCACCTGAAGGACCTGCCGGACATCATCTTCCGCTCCGCGCTGGTGACGGCGACGATCCTGCTGATCCTGGCCGCCGCCCGCGCCTTTGCCTGGATCATCATCATCGAGGGCATCCCCCAGACCATCGCCGCCGCCATCGTCTCATGGAACCTCAGTCCCATTCTGTTCCTGCTGGCGATCAACGTGCTGCTGCTGGTGTTTGGCCTGTTCTTGGATCCTCTGCCCGGCGTCATGATCCTGGTGCCGATCCTCAGCCCCATCGCCTATTCGCTGGGCATCGACCCGATCCATTTCGCCATCGTCGTCATTGTCAACCTGACCATTGGCCTGTTGACGCCACCGGTCGGTGCTCTGTTGTTCGTCGTCTCGTCGGCGGTGAAGATTCGCGTCGGCGACATGATCCGCGAGATGCCACCCTTCCTGATCGTGCATCTGCTGGTGCTGATGGCGCTAACCTTCATTCCAGCGCTGTCGACCTGGCTGCCGGGCCTCAGCGGCTATTGAACCGTGCCGACCGACGCGCCCATTGCCAGTGCCGGGCAGCCGGCGTAACACCGAAGGAACGGAACGGCTCATCATCGCTGGCAAAACCATGCTCACCTTGATGAACCGTGGGAAACTCGAACCGAAAAGCGGGAGTGTGGGTCGCGGTGGGCATGAAATCCGACGAAGGCTCGAATACGGTCGCTCTGCAGAACGGCCTGGCGCTGGTGCGCTTGCTGTCCGATGAGGGGCCGATGACCGTCGATGAAATGGCCCAGCGCACGGAGCTGAGACCCGATACCGCGGCCAAGCTGATCAAGACGCTGGAATTGCATGGCTATATCGAGCCGGCGCGGTTTGCCGGGCGTTATCAGCCGGGCCGCGTCGCCGGCGCACTCTCCGAGGCCTTTCTGCGCGGCGCCCCCATCGGCGAGGTGGCGCGCCCCGTCATGCAGGCTTTGGCCGAGAGGCACGACGCCGCCGTCTCCCTGATGGTTCCCGATGCCGACCACGCGCTGTCGCTGCTCGTGTGCCGCAGCGTGGCCAGGAACACCCCCACCGAGCATGCGGGTTCAACCGCTCCGATGGTTCACACAGCCGCCGGCCACGCACTGCTCTTCACTGCCCGTGCACATGGGGAAGAACTGGCCTTGCCATCCGAAAAGGAAGCCAAGCTGACGCGCAACCTTGAGGATAGCTTCGCCTTCTTCCGCGCATCCGGCTGTTTCAAGGTCATGGACGAGGAGCGGAATGTGTTGATGCTCGGCGCGCCGCTGCACCTGAGCAATGCGGTCCTGGCCCTGGAGGCAGTGGTTCCCCATGCCGCGCGGCAGGACCAGCCACCCATCGGCCTCGTCGGCGACCTTCTGACGGCGATCGAACTGATCCAGCAGAAATCGGCGGCCGCCGGCGTGCGCTATCTGGACGATTGATGCACTTTGCCCGTCAGGCGGAACGACCTGACGTCCGCCGCTCGGCCATGCCTTCCTGAAGCCCACCGGAAAACAGATTGGCCAGAAGCACCAGTTCGCCGCCGATCTCCGTCAGCCGGTCGACGGGAACGTGTCCGGCCGGAGCGCCGCAGGCAATCGACATGGCACCGCCATGCAGCGGGGTCCGAAGAGGCGTGGCGACGCTGTTGATGTCGCTTTGCCAGCCACCGACACACCGCGCGAAGCCATGCGCGTCGATGTCATCCATGGCGCGCGCGATCGCCGGTTCGATTCGCGGCCAGTTGCGCTCGTGCCGTCGTTGAAGCGACGTCATCACGCCGCCGCGTTCGCCCTCGCTCAGGCAGGAGAGGATCGCATGCCCGGCTGCCGTGCAGGCGAGCGGTATGCGCGAGCCGACCCCGAGCCGCAGCGTCATGAATGTCGACGCGCTGTGGCACACTTCCAGGTGAAGCGCGTCTGTTTCATCGAGCACGGCAAGCGACACATGGACATGATGGCGGTCGGCGAAGCGCTGCAGATGCGGCCGCGCCATCTCGACCAGATGGGCCTCGCAACGCGCCCCGTAGCCGAGCCGCATGACACCGGGCGCCAGCCGAAAGCGGCGGCGGTTGACGCTGTAGTGCAGCATCCCCATCGTCACCAGAGACCTGGTGAGCCTCGCCACCGTGGGCGCCGGCAATCCGGTACGTCGGACGATGTCGGAATTGCTGAGCCAGACCGAGGCATCGGCAAATGTGGCAAGCAGGCTCAATCCTCGTGAAAGCGCTGAGGAAACAGCCATGCCGGGCTTTCCGGCACCGTCACCATCGCCTGCTTTAGCCAATGCCTGCGCTGCTCCCATCGCCACCGCATGAAAAGGGTCTTCAATGTAACAAAGATTGGAACCAGCCGGCAACGTAAATCGCCGCCATACGGCGTTCAACACAGGACGGCAAACGAGCGTTCCGGATGGGTCTTGCTATCAAGCAGCCTTGGCGATCTTCTCGGCAGCGATATGTCGAACAAGCAAAACACACCCTTTTGAACAAGCCGCCTATGCCGTATCCCTGTCGGGCATGTTACAGGCGTTCTGCCAACGCGGAAGGCCCCCAGATCATGCTGGCGGACTGGCTGGAGGATCTCGATGTCTGACGCATGTGACGCCGGAACGGCGCTTGACGCCCTGCTGATCGGCGATATCGCCCCTCTTGGCGCCGGCAATACGCCGAGCGGCATCGACAAGCAGCCCGTCGACAAGCCGCTCTGGCTTGGGCGCGAAGGGCTGACCGGCGACATGCAGGGCGACCGCAAGCATCACGGCGGGCCGGACAAGGCAGTGCACCACTATCCGTACGAGCACTACGCCGCGTGGCGCGGCGAAATCGGCGAGGTGCCCCTGCTCGACCGCCCCGGCGCCTTCGGCGAAAACCTGTCGACCACTGGCTTGAGCGAAAGCACGGTGGCGATCGGCGATGTGTTCCGGCTCGGCGGAGCGCTGATCGAAGTGTCGCAGGGCCGGCAACCCTGCTGGAAGCTGAATGCCCGCTTTGCCGTCGCGGACATGGCCGCCCGCGTGCAGAAATCCGGCCGTACGGGCTGGTACTACAGGGTGATCGAGGCCGGCCGCGTCGCCACGGGTGACGAGCTCCGCCTCGTTGAGCGCCGTCTGCCGGACTGGCCGCTTCACCGGCTGTGGCGGATCCTCTACGTCGACACGCTGAACCGCGATGCGCTTCGCCAGATGGCGGCCTTGCCGGGCCTGCCGGAAAGCTGGCGACGCTATGCCGAGCGACGCCTGGCGTCCGGCCAGGTGGAGGACTGGAGCCGACGGCTGCACGGCACCGCCGAATGACCCGACCGTGGGGTGGCGGATGGCGGGGCTGAAAATGCAATTTCGAGAAGGGCGAAAAGTGGTGCCGCTTGTCAGACTCGAACTGACGACCTCCGCATTACGAATGCGATGCTCTACCAACTGAGCTAAAGCGGCAGCCTCTCGCGTGGCTTGCGTCACGCCGAACTGCCCGCCTGATAACCGCATCGGTCGGCAAGATCAAGAGAGAGTTGCGTGCGGCGGGACTGTTCGTGCCGTTTTCCGACGAGGCTCATTCAACGGAAACGCCAAACACTGAAATGACGCCTCATCCCTTGTCAAGCCATGGACTCCTGACGCGCCTGGGGTAATCTTCCGCTTCGCTCCCCTTCGGAGAAAGCTCACCCAAAAGGCAAGCAGGAAGGTTTCCATGACTGAAGTTTCGATGTCGGTGAACGGACGGAAGACCTCCGGCGCCGTCGAGGACAGAACATTGCTCTCCCATTTCCTGCGCGAGACGCTTGGATTGACCGGCACGCATGTCGGCTGCGACACCTCGCAATGCGGCGCCTGCACCATCCATATGGACGGCAGATCGGTGAAGTCGTGCTCGATCCTCGCCGTGCAGGCCGATGGCAGCGAAATCCTCACCATCGAAGGCCTGGCCGAAGGCGACACGCTGCATCCCGTTCAGGCCGCCTTCAAGGAGCATCACGGCCTGCAATGCGGCTTCTGCACGCCGGGCATGATCATGGCCGCGACCGACATGATCCGCCGCCACCCCGACGGGCTCACCGAGGCGACGGTCCGCGAGGAGCTGGAAGGAAACATCTGCCGCTGCACCGGCTATCACAACATCGTCAAGGCGATCCTCGCCGCCGCCGAGGCCATGGGCGACGGCCGGGCGCGGGCCGCGTGAAGGAGAGCTGCCATGTATGAGGTCAATTATCACCGCGCCGGCTCGCTCGAAGAGGCGCTGAAGCTGCTCAAGGATGCCGATGACGGCAAGCTGATCTCCGGTGGGCAGACGCTGATCCCGGCGATGAAGACGCGGCTTGCCGCGCCCTCCGACCTGGTCGATCTGCGCCACATCGCCGAGCTGAGAGGCATTTCCGTTTCCGGCAGGACGGTGACGATCGGCGCCGGCACGACCCATGCCGAAGTGGCGTCGAATGCGGATATCGAAAAAATCTGCCCGGCCCTTTGCCACCTCGCCAATCTGATCGGCGACCCGCATGTGCGCCATATGGGCACCATTGGCGGCTCGCTGGCCAACAACGATCCCGCCGCCGACTATCCGGCCGCCATGCTGGCCATGTCCGCCACCATCCTCACCAATGCGCGCGAGATCGTCGCCGAGGATTTCTTCACCGGCCTGTTCGAGACGGCGCTGGAGGAAGACGAGATCATCACCGCGGTGCGCTTCGACGCGCCGGCCAAGGCGGGCTATGCTAAATTCCCCAACCCCGCATCGCGCTATGCGATGACGGGCGTCTTCGTTGTCCAGGACGGCGGTGCGGTCCGTGCCGCCGTCACGGGAGCCGGCGACGACGGCGTGTTCCGCAGCGCCGAGGTGGAAGAGGCCCTGGCGAAGGACTTTTCCCCCGCCGCCCTTGACGGCATCAATGTTCCCGCCGATGCGCTGATGACCGACATCCACGCCTCGGCCGCCTACCGCGCCGGTCTGATCGTCGCCATGGCCAAGCGCGCCGTGGTCATGGCGAACGGCTAGAGTTTTGCAGTTAGGTGGAATTACCTGACTGCAAAAAAATGCTCTAATGCTTCACCGCCGCCTCCCCGGCAAGCAGTGCCTCCAGCCGCTCGAAGCCTTCTTCCGTGCCGATGCGGCGCTGCTCGAGACTGTCGGTATTGCCATCGAGGAAGACCACCTGTTCGGTGAAAATCATCCGCGTGCCCTGGCCCTCCGCCTTGAAACCGACCGTCGCCAGCGAAACGGAAACGCGCTTCTCGCCGAGCCGCATCTCATAGGCGTAGACGATGCGATGGTTCTCGACGATGTCGAGGAAGCGGGCCTCGTAGATGAAGACGTCGCGGCCCGCCTCGCGCGCCCGGTTGTGCTCTGTTCCGCCGACGCGGAAATCCAGCCCGTAATCGACATCGTAGAGATCGTTGTGGCAGGACGACCAGGCGCGCTTGGCCTCCTCCCGCGACCAGGCGGCGAAGGCCCGCCGCGGCGGTGCCGGCAGGCGCCGCTCGATAACGAAGGTGGTGTGTGCCTCGGACCGCTCGCTCATGCTTCCGTTCCCGTCGGTTCTGCTGCGTCGCCATCGGCAAGATACGCCTCCAGCCGGTCGAACTGAAGGTTGAGGCCGCGCTTGCGCTCTGCGAGCCAGGCCTCGACGCGGCCAAGCGCATGCGGCTCGATGCTGTAGGTCCGCACGCGCCCGCTTTTTTGCGAGCGCACCAGCCCGCCCTCCTCCAGCACGCGCAGATGCTTCATCGCCGACGGCAGGGCGAGCGATCCCGGCTCGGCAAGCTCCTTGACCGAGGCCGGCCCGCGCGCCAGCCGGTCGACCATGCCCCGCCGGTTGGCATCCGACAATGCATGGAACAACCGGTCGAGCGATCCGGCCTGAGCGGCGGCCACCTATGCGTCCTCCTTGAGAAACCGCTCGGGCATCGCCTCGCGGAACGGGAACATATCGAAATAGGGCCGCGCCTCGTCAAGCACCCGCCTGGCCGCAGGGCGCGCGATGAGCCGTTCGAAATAGGCCGCAACCGTCTCGTGCCCCACGCCGAAGGGATGCACGATGCCGGCGTAGAACAGCGCCGGCGTGGCCGAGCAATCGGCCATGGTAAAATGCGTTCCGGTTGCCCATTCGCGGCTTTCCATCTGCCGCGCGATCATCCCGTAGGCCATGTCGAGGGTCGCCCGCGCGGCGTTGAGTCCGTGCGGATCCTTGGCGTCGGCCGGCCGGAGGCGATCGCCGACGATCGTCTGCATCGGCACGCTGACATAGAGATCATAAAAGCGGTCCCACAACCGCGTCTGCAGCGCTTCTTCCGGATCCTTGGGGATCATCCGCAGCCGGCCCGGATAATGCTGGTCGAGATATTCGATGATGATGCTGGTCTCCGGCACCGTCGCCCCACGCGCCGCATCGTGCAGCACAGGCATCTTGCCGACCGGCCACAGGTCCAGGAACGCGGCGGAGGAATCGGGATCGGCCAGGTCGACCAGGGAAGGCTCGAAAACGGTGCCGCTCTCATACAGGGCGATCAGCACCTTGTGGCAGAAGGAAGCGAGCGGGTGTTGGTAAAGCGTCAGGGTCATGGGAAGCCTCGATGGTCCGAGCGGCGATGCTCAATAGTTCGCTAAATGGGAAACTATTTATCCGCGCAGCCTTCGTCAATAATTACTTTCCCAAACGGTGAAGTTTTTATACCACGCGGCCGGCCGCGCCAGGCTCCGTCAGCGACGTCACTTGGCGAGCGCCGCCTTCAGGCGCTCGATCTCGGCGGGCGGCCAGCCTTGCGGGTCGGTGACGGCCATCCACGCGTCGATATAGTGCTCGGGGGCGTAGAGATGCCCGTGGCCGAGCGGCGCCGTCGTCGCCAGCGCCATGTCGAGCGCCAATTGCAGGAAGGTGACCATCGGATACCAGCGCAGTTGCGGCGACACGTCGGGCCCGCGCGCGCCGATGAGCCAGGCCGGCCGACGATACCAAGCGAGAGGGTCGAAGAAGACCACGGGGTCGCTGGCATATTGCAGGTAGACGACGCGCAGCGGCCCCCAGACGGCGCCGGGGATGTCGAGCGCATTCTCCTGCGCGGTAAAACGCACCACCGACCCGTCGCGGAAGCGCGGCAGCCAGGCGGGCGAACCGGTGTTGCGGTCCCTGGTGACGGAACGCCAGATGCGGCTGTTGAAGGGTGGACCGGCCCATAGTGCGCCCTGGAACGGATCGGCAAGGATGTCGAACAGCTCGCTCGACTGCTCCGAACTCAGCGCGCCGAGACTGAGCCCGTAGAGATAGAGTTTCGGCCGCGTCTCCTTCGGCAGGGTCTTCCAACGGGCGTAGACCTCGCGGAACAGGTCGTGCGCCGCCTCCGCGCCATAGCTCGGCTCGATCAACAGGGAGAGCCAGCTCGTCAGGTAGGAATATTGCTGGGCGACCATCACCGTGTCGCCATCATGCAGATATTCGAGCGTATCGGCCCCCTCCGGGTCGACCCAGCCGGTGCCGGTGGGCGCGACGACCACCAGGACGGAACGCTCGAAAGCGCCGATGCGCTCCAGTTCCGTCAGCGCCAGCCTGGCCCGCGCAGCGCTGCTTTCGGCCGAGCGCAGGCCGACATAGACGCGCATCGGCTCCAATGCCGGCCGGCCGGTGAAGGCGGCGATTTCCTCGCCCCTCGGCCCCTCGACGACAAAGCTGCGGCCCGTGCGGCCGAGCGTGTCCCAATCGATCAGCGAGCCGGGGCCGCCGGTCTTGAGCGGGTCGCCCGGCTGCTCGATGCCGTCCTCGAACAGCGCGTCGAGCGCCGCATAGGCCGAATCCGCCACACGCAGCGCGTAGCGCAGAAGCACCCGGTCGACTAATGAGGCCGCCAGGAGGCCGACCAGGACAAAGCCCAGCACATAGGCGACGCGGCGCGGCATGAACCGCTTCAGCCAACCCGAAATAAGGAAATAAACGCGGCTCAGCCCGCGCCCAATGCCGATGAGCAGCAGGAAAAGCACGAACGCGATGCCGCCGACCTTGGTCGGATGCGCTGTGTCGACCGGCGCGAGCCCCATCAGGTCGCGGATCGAGTTCTGCCAGCCGGCCGCCTTCCACAGGAAGAGCATGGCGACCGCCACGCAAAGCAGCGCCATTGCCCATTTGCCATAGAGGCGCGGCGACCGCCGTGGCTCCGGCAGCTCCAGATAGCGCCACAGCCAGACGGCGAAGACACCGAGACCATAGCCCAACGCCAGTGACGCGCCGGACAGGATCCCTTGCACGAAATAGGCGCGCGGCAGCAGCGACGGCGTCAGCGAGGCGGCAAAGAACAACGTGCCGAGGCACAGCCCGACCACCGAGAAGGTTTGCCAAATGCGCCTGTGGCGCTCAACCGGCAGATCGACCATCGCTATGCCTCATCCGTACCGCCGCCCGACACGCGGACCCATTGCGCGATAGAGTGAAGCGTTGGTGCAGGCATGGCAACACCGGGTTGCCGCCGGCTCGGGGATCAGGCGAGCGCGTCGACCAGGCGGCCCGCACCGTCGCGGAATGGGTCGACCGTCGGCAGGTCCATGCGCGCCTCGATTTCCTGCAGGCAGGCTTGCGCCTCCTCCACCGACAAGGCAGCCGTGTTGACCGAGACGCCGACCACCTTGACATCGGGATTGACGATGCGCGCCGTCTCCACAGACAGGTCGCGCAAGGCCTCGAGGGAAGGCAGTCCGTAATGCGGCAGGCCGCGCATATGGGTGCGGGTCGGCTCATGGCACAGCACCAGGGCATCGGGTTGGCCGCCATGGATCAGCGCCATGGTGACGCCGGAGAAGGATGGGTGGAACAGGCTGCCCTGCCCCTCGATCAGGTCCCAATGATCGGCATCATTGTCGGGGGTGAGCTGTTCGACCGCACCGGCCATGAAATCGGCCACCACCGCATCGAGCGGCACGCCCGAGCCGGTGATCAGGATGCCCGTCTGGCCGGTGGCGCGGAACTGCGCCTTTATACCGCGATCGCGCATGTCGCGCTCCATGGCGAGAGCAGTGTACATTTTTCCCACCGAGCAATCCGTCCCGACAGCCAGGCAACGCTTTCCCCGACGCTTCCTGCCGTCGGCGATCGGGTAGTCCTCCTGCGGCACACGCACATCGAACAGGCCGACGCCCGCCTTCTGCGCGGCGTCCACCAGCGCCTTCTGCGCCGTCAGGCGGTTGTGCAGGCCCGATGCGATGTCCATGCCCGCTTCAGCCGCCTCGACAAGGCTGGCGATCCAGCTTTGCGAAATGACGCCGCCACGATTGGCCGCGCCGACCACCAGGGTCCTGGCGCCGGCGGCCTTTGCCTCGGCTATGGTCATGTCCTGCAACCCGAGATCGGCCTTGCAACCATCGAGGCGCAACTGCCCGACGCAGAATTCCGGCCTCCAGTCCTTGATGCCCTGGGCGACCTTGGCCGTCAGCGCATCCTGCGCATCGCCGAGAAACAGGAGATAGGGCGTCTTCAACATGGCGGTCATTGCTCTTTGCGTTGTGGATCGGCAAGGTGGAGCCACAAATGGACCGGGAGGCGGCTGCGGCAACCAGGCACAAGCGGCAAAGCACCGGCCATTGTCAAGCAGTGGCCCGGCGATGCGTCAACCCTGGATCAAAACACCAGGTCCGGAAGCCAGGTGGCGATGGACGGCAGGAACCAGATGATCGCCACGCCGACGATCTGCAGGCAGATGAACGGCATCACCCCGCGATAGATCTGCCCGGTGGTGATCTCCTTCGGCGCCGCGGCGCGCAGATAGAACAGCGAGAAGCCGAAGGGCGGCGTCAGGAACGAGGTCTGCAGGTTGATGGCGATCAGCATTGCCAGCCACAGGGGATCATGCCCCATCAGGATCAGCACCGGCGCCACGAGCGGCAGGACAATGACGGATATCTCGACGAAATCGAGGAAGAAGCCGAGCACGAAGATCATCGCCATGACGAACACCAGCGCGCCCTGTGGCCCGCCCGGCAGGGAATGCAGGAGCTGCTCGACGCGAATGTCCCCGCCCAGGCCGCGAAACACCAGCGAGAACACGCTGGCTGCCAGGATGGTGGCGAAGATCATCGCCGTCACAGTCATGGTCGAGGTGACGATCGGCGTCAGGATGCCGCGTTTGGCGGCGCGGCGAATGGAGATGACGATGGCGGCAATGCCGAACAGGACCAGCCCGGTGGTCAGCCCCGCCAGCGCCCATTGCAGGATGCCGGCATCGCTGCGCTGCAGGCGCACCGGAAACAGCCCGGCAAGCACGGCGACGAGGCCGAGTGCGGCCGCCCCCAGCACGATCATCCGGCCATTGCCCTCGCTGCGCACGCCGGCCAGCAGCAGCGCACCGACAGCGCCGACACTGGCCGCCTCGCTGGGCGTGGCGACGCCGCCGAGGATCGACCCGAGCACGGCGACGATCAGGAGCACCGGAGGCACGATTGCGCGCAGGATTTCCGCCGCAGTCGGGCGGTCGCCGGGTTCCGCGAGCGCCGGCGCGACATGCGGCGACAGGGTCGCCCGCGTCAGCAGATAGGCGATGTAGACGGCCACCAGCGTCAGCCCCGGCAGAAGCGCGGCGGCGAAGACCTGGCCGACCGAGATGGTCTCGATAGTGAACTTGCCCTGCGTGTACTGCGCCTGCTGGTAGGCGTTCGACATCACGTCGGACAGGATGATCAAAAGGGTCGAGGGCGGGATGATCTGGCCGAGCGTGCCCGACGTGCAGACGATGCCGGACGCGAGCTTCGGATCGTAGCCGCTGCGCACCATGGTCGGCAGCGCGATCAACCCCATCGCCACCACGGTCGCGCCGACGATGCCGGTCGAGGCGGCCAGAAGTGCGCCGACCAGAATCACCGAGACGCCGAGCCCGCCACGCACGCCGCCGAACAGGCGCGCCATCGTCTCGAGGAGTTCCTCGGCGATGCGGCTCTTCTCCAGCACCACGCCCATGAAGACGAACAGCGGAATGGCGATCAGGACATCATTGGTCAGCGTGCCGAAAACGCGCTGGCCCAGCGCGCCGAGAAGCATTGGATCGAGCTGGCCGGCCATCCAGCCGACCAGCGCGAACAGCGCCGCAGTACCGGCCAGCATGAAGGAAACGGGGTAGCCGACCAGGATGGCGGCGATCAGCCCGGCGAACATCAGGATATCGAGCGGTAATGTCATGCGGGGGTTCCGTCCCCCGAAAGGCGCGCCAAGTCACGCAAGAGGCAGGCGAGCCCCTGTATGATGAGCAGCACGCAGAAGGCAGGGATCAGTGATTTCAGAAGGAAGGAGGCGGGAATGCCGCCGACGGAAATGGCGCCCTCCATGATCTTCCACGAATTGTGCACCGAGGGCCAGGAGAACCAGGCGATCATCAGCATCGACGGCAGCAGGAAGCCGAGCACGCCGAACACATCGATGCGCGCCTTTCCGCGCGGGTCGAGCTTGCCGTAGAAGATATCGACCCGCACATGCCCGTCGACCAGAAGCGTGAAGCCGGCCGCCAGCATGAACAGCGCCGCATGCATGTAGAGCACGGTTTCGGTCAGGAAGATGAAGCTGACGCCATACACGTAGCGCAGCACCACCGTGCCGAACTGCGTCAGCACCAGGGCCAGCGCCAGCCAGCGCACCACTGCGCCCACGGCCAGGTTGACGCGGTCGAGCCTGTCCGCCATCTGCAACATGCTGAAAATCCTCGAATGAAGCGGGCCGGAGGGTGCCCCGGCCCGTCCGGTCCCGTCAACCGCCGTACTTGTAATCCAGCGCGCGGGCGTTCATCTGCCCGTTATCCGCATAGACCATGTATTCGGCGATGTTCGCCCGGTAGGCGAGGAAGCTCTCGACGATGCGCTTGACCAGCTCGTCGTCATCCTCGCGCAGATCGGCGATCACCTCGCCGGCCGCATTGCCCATGGCGACGATCACGTCTTGCGGCAATTGCCGGACCTGAACGCCCTGCTCGGCGACGAGCTGTTTCAGCGCCGCCGCGTGCTTGGTCGAATATTCCGTCCAGACAGGATTGTAGAGCGATTCGCAGGCATAGGAGACGGCCTGCTGCAGATCCGCCGGCAGTTCGTCAAAGGCCGCCTTGTTGACCACGCACTCCTCCGCCGAGGACGGCTCGCCGACACCCGGCCAGTAGTAGTTCTTCGCCACCTGGTAGAAACCGAGGGCGGAATCGCTCCACGGGCCGATGAACTCGCCGGCGTCGATGGTGCCCGACTGCAAGCCCTGGAACATGTCGCCGCCGCCCATCGCCTGCACGGCCATGCCGAGCTTGGCGCACATTTCCGAGGCAAGGCCCGTGGTGCGGAAGCGCAGGCCTTTCAGGTCGTCGACCGAGTGGATCTCGTTGCGGAACCAGCCCTGCCATTGCGGCCCGGAATTGCCGCACAGGAACGGCTTCAGGCCGAACCGGCCGTAGATCTCGTCATACAGCGCCTGGCCGCCGCCATGGATCAGCCAGCCGAGCTGCTCATCCGCGCGCAGGCCGAAGGGCTGCGAGCCGAACAGCAGGATGCCGCGCGACTTCGAGCCCCAATAGGCCGGCACCGCATGGTAGAGCTGAGCCGTGCCTTCCGAGACGGCGTCGAACACGCCATTGCCGGGCACCAGCTCGCCGGCCGCGTGCAGTTTCACCTCCAGCCGTCCGCCCGATAAGGCGGTGATGCGGTCGGCCAGCATTTGCGCCGCCACGCCCGGCCCAGGCAGGTTTTTCGGCCAGGCCGTGACCATCGTCCATGTGCGCTTGTCCTGCGCGATCGCCGGGGCGGCAAGCCCCGTCGCAACGCCGGCGATGCCGGCAGTCTTTAAGAATTGACGCCGTTTCATTGGATTCCCCTCTTGTTTTGAAACGTCAGTTTCCCAGAATTCCCGGTAGCCGCAAGCCTTTTTCCCGGGCCCAGTCCAGTGCTTCCTCGTATCCCGCATCGGCGTGGCGCATGACGCCCGTCGCCGGATCGTTCCACAACACGCGCTCGAGCCGCCGCGCCGCGTCTTCCGTGCCGTCGGCGCAGACCACCATGCCCGAATGCTGCGAAAAACCCATGCCGACGCCGCCGCCATGGTGCAGCGACACCCAGGTGGCACCCGAGGCGCAATTGAGCAGCGCGTTGAGCAGCGGCCAGTCGGACACGGCGTCGGAACCGTCCTTCATCGCTTCCGTCTCGCGGTTTGGCGAGGCGACGGAGCCGGAATCCAGATGATCGCGGCCGATCACCACCGGCGCCTTCAATTCGCCGCTGGCCACCATCTCGTTGAAGGCGAGGCCGAGCCTGTGCCGGTCGCCCAGGCCCACCCAGCAGATGCGCGCCGGCAGGCCCTGGAAGGCGATGCGCTCGCGCGCCATGTCGAGCCAGCGGTGCAGATGCGCGTTGTCCGGCAAGAGCTCCTTCACCTTCTCGTCGGTCCGGTAGATGTCCTCCGGATCGCCCGACAGCGCCGCCCAGCGGAACGGGCCGATGCCGCGGCAAAACAGCGGGCGGATATAGGCCGGCACGAAACCGGGGAAGGCGAAGGCGTTCTCGAACCCTTCTTCCTTCGCCACCTGGCGGATGTTGTTGCCGTAGTCGAGCGTCGGAATGCCCTGGTTCCAGAAGGCGACCATCGCCTCCACATGCTCGCGCATCGAGGCGCGCGCGGCCTTCTCGACCGCCTTCGGGTCGCTCTCGCGCTTGTCGCGCCATTCGGCCAGCGACCAGCCCTTCGGCAGGTAGCCATTGATCGGATCGTGCGCCGAGGTCTGGTCCGTCACCATGTCGGGGCGGATGCCGCGCCGCACCATCTCCGGCACGATGTCGGCGGCGTTGCCGAGCAGGCCGACCGACTTGGCCTCGCCGGCTTTCGTCCAGCGGTCGATCATCTCCAGCGCCTCGTCCAGCGAGGTCGCCTTCTCGTCCACATAACGGGTGCGCTGGCGAAAATCGATGCGGGTCTCGTCGCACTCGATGGCCAGGCACGAGGCGCCGGCCATGACGGCGGCGAGCGGCTGCGCGCCACCCATGCCGCCGAGCCCGGCGGTCAGGATCCACTTGCCCTTAAGGTCGCCGCCATAATGCTGGCGACCCGCCTCGACGAAGGTCTCGTACGTGCCCTGCACGATGCCCTGCGTGCCGATGTAGATCCACGAGCCGGCCGTCATCTGGCCGTACATCATCAGCCCCTTGCGGTCGAGTTCGTGGAAATGATCCCAGTTCGCCCAGTGCGGCACGATGTTGGAATTGGCGATCAGCACGCGCGGCGCGTCCCTGTGGGTGCGGAACACGCCGACCGGCTTGCCCGACTGGACGAGCAGCGTCTCGTCCTCCTCCAGCGTCTTCAGCGTCGCGGCGATGCGGTCGAAATCGTCCCAGGTGCGCGCCGCCCGGCCGATGCCGCCATAGACCACCAGCTCGTTCGGGTTCTCCGCCACTTCCGCGTCCAGATTGTTCATCAGCATCCTCAGCGGCGCTTCCGTCATCCAGCTCTTGGCGTTCAGCTCGGTGCCGCGCGGCGCTTTCACGTCACGGATGTTGTGGCGTGGATTGGTCATGGCTTCAGTCCTCTTTCATCGACAGCGCGATCTCATCGAGACGCGCCAGAATGGTTTTCAGATGCCCGCGCAGCGGCGCGGCCTTGTCCGGATCATAGGCGAAGGGCAGGGTTTCGGAGGCGAGATGCGTCGCCTGCGCCAGCTCCATCTGGATGGCGTGGACGCCGGTCTCCGGCCGGCCGTAATGGCGCGTCGTCCAGCCGCCGCGGAAGCGGCCGTTGAGAACGCTCGTATAGCCCTCCGCCGCCGCGCAGATTTCGGCGGTCGCCGCCTCGATCTGCGGCGCGCAGGTCTTGCCGCCATCGGTGCCGATGTTGAAATCGGGCAGCCGCCCCTCGAACAGGAACGGGCAGTGCGAGCGGATCGAATGGCAATCGTAGAGGATCGCCACGCCGTGCAATGCCTTCACCCGGGCAATCTCGGCTTCAAGCGCCGCATGATAGGGCGCATGGAAAGCGGCCAGCCGCTCGGCCGTGTCGCGCGCCGTCGGCTCGTCCCCGGCGTTCCAGATCGGCTTGTCGTCGAAATCGGTCAGCGGCACGAGGCCGGTCGTGTTCTGGCCGGGATAGAGACTGGCGCCGGATGGATCGCGGTTGGCGTCGATCACGTAGCGGTGGAACGTTGCCCGGACGGTCGTGACGCCGTCGAGCAGGCCGTCATAGAGCTGGTGGATGTGCCAGTCCGTGTCGGTCAAAAGCCTGCCGTGCGCGTTGAGCCGCGCGCGGATCGCCTCCGGCACATGGGTGCCCGTGTGCGGCAGGCCGAGGATGACGGGTGAGGAACCCTGGCGGATTTCGACGGGGGTCATGCGCGAGCCTCCCGCATCGACGCCCGCCCCTCATCCGCCTGCCGGCACCTTCTCCCCGTGAACGGGGAGAAGGAGGATGGCCGCAACGCCGACGTCTCCCTCTCCCCGCAGGCGGGGAGAGGGTAAGGGTGAGGGGCGAGCACCATCTCCATAAGGCCAATCGCCAACATCACGGCTCACTCCTCAGTTCCGGCAGAACGCCGGCCGAGACGCTGGCGTTCAGCTTGCCCGAGCGCACCAGCTCGATGGCGTTTTCTAGATCGGGCGCCAGGAAACGATCCTCCTCCAGCTCCGGAACCACCGCACGGATCGCCGCATGCGCCTTGCGGAGCTCGGCGCTGGTCTTCAGGGGGCTGCGGAAATCGACGCCCTGCGCCGCCGTCACCGCCTCGATGCCGATGATGCCGAACAGGTTCTCGCTCATCGGCGTCAGCCGCCGCGCGCCGTGGCAGGCCATCGACACATGGTCTTCCTGGTTGGCCGAAGTGGGTGTCGAATCGACCGAGGCCGGATGCGCCATCTGCTTGTTTTCCGACATCAGCGCCGCCGAGGTGACCTCGGCGATCATCAGGCCGGAGTTCAGCCCCGGCTTCCTGGCCAGAAAGGCCGGCAGGCCGAACGACAGGGCCGGGTCGACCAGGAGCGCGATGCGCCGCTGGGCGATGGCGCCGATCTCGCAGATGGCCAGCGCGATCTGGTCGGCGGCCAGCGCCACCGGCTCGGCGTGGAAATTGCCCCCGGACACCACCTGCCCGTCCGACAGGACCAGCGGATTGTCGGTCACCGCATTGGCCTCGATGACCAAGGTGCGCGCCGCCTGGCGCAGCACGTCGAGGCAGGCGCCATCCACCTGCGGCTGGCAGCGGATGCAATAAGGATCCTGCACCCGCGTATCACCCTCGATGTGGCTTTCGCGGATTTCCGAGCCGTCGAGCAGCGCCGACAGGGCGGCTGCCGTGTCGATCTGCCCCTGATGGCCGCGCAGGGCGTGGATTTCCGGGTGGAACGGTGCCGGCGAGCCCATCGCCGCGTCGGTCGACAGCGCGCCGGTGATCAGCGCCGAACGCGCCGCGCGATGCGCGCGGAACAGGCCGGCCAGCGCCAGCGCGGTCGACACCTGCGTGCCGTTGATCAGCGCGATGCCTTCCTTGGCCTGGAAGACGAGCGGTTCAAGTCCGGCCTTGGCGAGCGCCGCGGCTGCCGGCAGTCTTTCGCCGGCAAAGCATGCTTCGCCCTCGCCCATCATGGCCGCCGCCATATGCGCCAGCGGCGCCAGGTCGCCCGATGCGCCGACCGAGCCCTTTTCGGGGATGACCGGAATGACGCCGCGCGCCAGCATCTCCTCGATCAGGGTAATGAGTTCCATCCGCACGCCCGATGCGCCGCGCCCCAGCGACAGGAGCTTCAGCGCCATGACGAGGCGGACGATGGTTTCGCTGAACGGCACGCCGACGCCGCAGCAATGCGACAGGATCAAATTGCGCTGCAGCGTCTCCACATCGTGCGGTGGGATGCTGACGCTGGCCAGCTTGCCGAAGCCGGTGTTGACGCCGTAGATCGCTTCATTGCCGCGGGCGATGTCGCTGATGCGCTTCGCCGCCGCCTGAATGCCCGGATGACAGGTGGGATCGAGGCGGACCGGCAGCATCTCGCGCCAGATGCGCTCCAGGTCACGGATGGTGACCTTTCCCGGTTTCAGCACAAGCGTCATTCAATGTCTCCCATGATACGGTGATGAAGCGGGTTGAAGCCGATGCGGTAGGCCAGCTCGGCGGGGTGCTCGACGTCCCAGATGGCGATCTCGGCGCGCTTGCCGGCCTCGATTGTGCCGGTCTCGGCGGCCAGGCCCAGCGCGCGGGCGGCTTCGCGCGTGGCGCCGGCCAGCGCCTCTTCCGGCGTCATGCGAAACAGCGTGCAGGCCATGTTGATCGTCAGGAGCAGCGAGGCGAGCGGCGATGAGCCAGGATTGCAGTCGGTGGCAATGGCGATCGGCACGCCCTTTTCCCTGAGCGCCGCGAGCGGCGGATGCTGCGTTTCGCGCAGCGTGTAGAAGGCGCCGGGCAGGAGCACGGCGACCGTGCCGGCCGCGGCCATCGCCGCCACGCCTTCGGCGTCGAGATATTCCAGATGATCGGCCGACAGCGCCCCATAAGAGGCAGCCAGTTTCGCTCCGCCCAGATTGGAAAGCTGCTCCGCATGCAACTTGACCGGCAGGCCGAGTTGCCGCGCCTTGTCGAAGACGCGGGCGATCTGGGCCGGCGAGAAGGCGATGCCTTCGCAGAATCCGTCGACCGCGTCGGCCAGCCCTTCCGCGTGCGCGGCGTCCAGCCCCGGCAGAACCACCTCGTCGATATAGGCATCGGGCCTGTCGCGGTATTCCGCCGGCACGGCATGAGCCGCCAGATAGCTGGTCTTCACCCGGACCGGACGCATCTGCCCGAGCCGGCGCGCCGCGCGCAGCATCTTCAATTCGTCCTCGACGGTCAGCCCGTAGCCGGACTTTATCTCGACCGTCGCCACGCCTTCGGCGATCAGCACGTCGAGCCGCTTCAGCGCGCCCTCGACCAACGCGTCTTCGCCCGTCTTGCGGGTAGCCGTCACGGTGGAGACGATGCCGCCGCCGGCCCGCGCCACCTCCTCGTAGCTGGCGCCTTCCAGCCGCATCTCGAACTCGCGCGCGCGATTGCCGCCGAACACCAGATGCGTGTGACAGTCGATCAGCGCCGGGGTTGCCAGCCGGCCTTTGAAATCAAACCGCTCGACGCCGTTCCAGGTGGCGGGAAGCGCCGACGAAGCGCCGGCCCAGGCAACCCTGCCGCCGGCCAACGCGATCGCCGCATCCTCCACCAGACCATAAGGCGCACCGCCCTGCTGCATGCTTGCCAAGCGGATTCCCGTGATGACACTCTGCTTCATCCCTGGGGACACCTCCCTGAATATCAGGCCCGTCGTTTGGCCACGCTTGTCTATCGTTGTTTTATTGTCTAGGTTTTATGTTATTATGTCTAGACATATCTAATCCAGGAAAAACGCTCCATGCAAGCCATTTTCGCTCGAACCGCCCTCACGCCGAATGGCTGGCGCAAGAATGTCGCGATCGAGATCGACGATGCGGGTCGTATCGCCCGGGTGACACCGGATTCGACACCCGGCGGCGGCGCAACGCAAGTGCCGATGCTTCTGCCGGCAACCGCCAATCTGCACAGCCATACCTTCCAGCGGGCCATGGCCGGGCTGGCCGAGCGGCGCGGACCGCAGGGCCGCGACAGCTTCTGGACCTGGCGCGAGATCATGTATCGCTTCCTGGACCTGCTTTCGCCCGACGACATCGAGACGGTCGCCGCCTTTGCCTTCATGGAAATGCAGGAGGCGGGCTTTGCGGCAGTGGCCGAGTTCCACTACGTCCATCACCAGCCGGGTGGCGTTGCCTATGCCGACATCGGCGAATTGTCGGCGCGCATCGCCGCTGCCGCCTCCCAGACAGGCATCGGCCTGACACTGCTGCCGGTGCTCTATCGCCATGGTGGCGTCGACAAGCGCCCGTTGAAGGGCGGGCAGCAGCGCTTCGGCAACGATCTTGCCGGTTTCGAGAAACTGCTGGCGCGCGCCGAGGACTGCGTTGACGGGCTGCCGGCCGATACGCGGCTGGGCGTTGCCCCCCATTCCTTGCGCGCGGTCGCCCGCGATGATCTGCGGGCTGCATGCGCCATGCGGCCCGGTGCTCCCTTCCACATGCACATCGCCGAGCAGGAGCCCGAGATCGAGGAAGTGCTTGCTGCCTACGGCAAACGCCCGGTCGAATGGCTTCTCGGCGAGTTCGAGGTGGACGAACGCTGGTGTCTCATCCACTGTACGCACATGACGGATGACGAGACCAGAAACCTGGCGCGGACGGGTGCGGTCGCCGGCCTCTGCCCTGTGACGGAAGCCAATCTCGGCGACGGTATTTTCAACGGGCCGCAATTCCGCGCCGCCGGCGGCACGCTCGGCATCGGCTCGGATTCCAACATCCGCATCACAGTCGCCGAGGAACTGCGCCAGCTCGAATACTCGCAGCGCCTGCGCGATCGCGCCCGCGCGGTGCTGCCGGCCCACGGCCAATCGTCGGGCCGCACACTCTATGACGCGGCACTGGCCGGCGGCGCCCGCGCGCTCGGCCGCGACGCGGGGTCGCTGCAGCCCGGAAAATGGGCCGATCTGGTGGCCGTCGAGCCGGCGTCCTTCGCAGGCATGATGGCCGATGACGGCATTCTCGACGGCTGGCTTTTCACCGGCGGCAATGACGCCGTCACCGACCTCTGGTCGGCCGGCCGGCATCGCGTACGCGGCGGCCGGCACGTGGCGCGCGAAGCGATTGCCGCGCGCTACACCACCGCACTGGAAAGGTTGATGGGTTTGCTGTGAGCCCCGAACGCGCCTCCTTCCGCACCATTCGCGACGAGTTGTCGCGCCGCATCGCCGAGCGCATCTGGCTGCCCGGCGCGCTGATCCCCGGCGAAGAGACGCTGGCGCGCGAATTCGGCGCGGCCCGCGCCACCGTCAACCGCGCCCTGCAGGAACTCGCCCGCGCCGGCGTGCTGGAGCGCAAGCGCCGCGCCGGCACGCGTGTGGCCCTGCATCCCGTGCGCGAGGCGCGCTTCATCATTCCCCGGGTCCGCCAGGAAATCGAGGCGCGCGGCTCGGAATACCAGTACCAGCTCCTGAGCTGCGAAGACGAATTGGCGCCCGAAGTCATCTGCGCGCGGCTCAGCCTGCGCACGGCCTCGATGCTGATCCACGTACGCTGCCTCCACATGGCCGACCGCGTCCCCTATCAGTTCGAGGATCGCTGGATCAATCCGGATGCCGTTCCGGCGACGCGCAACGCCGATTTCAGCAATGTCAGCCCGAACGAATGGCTGGTCGGCCATGCGCCCTTCTCCAACGCCGAGTTCACCTTCATGGCGGCGGCAGCGAGCGCCGAGGAAGCCGGCTTGCTGCAGATCCGCCAGGGCGACCCCGTCTTCGTCGGCGAGCGCATCACCTGGATGCGCGCCGAGCCGATCACGCTGGTGCATATGGTGCACCCGTCCTCGCACCGCATGGTGACCCAGCTTTAGCATTTCACGGCGGAACGGAATGTACGGAATGTCCGGCATCCGCACGAAAAGCGGTTCCGATTCTGTGGCCGATGCTGTAGGGCAGGCTTGTTTTCATCGTTTCCGGAAGCCTGCCCATGACCGCCCGCCAAACGCTCATCGCCCCCTCCATCCTGTCTTCCGATTTCTCGCGCCTGGGTGATGAGGTCGAGGCCGTCGCCAATGCCGGCGCCGACTGGATACACCTCGACGTGATGGACGGCCATTTCGTGCCCAACATCACGTTTGGCCCGCCGATCATCAAGGCGATCCGCGGCCGCACCGACAAGGTGTTCGACTGCCATCTGATGATCGCCCCGGCCGACCCCTATCTGGCCGCCTTTGCCGATGCCGGCTGCGACATCATCACCGTTCACGCCGAAGCCGGCCCGCATCTGCACCGCTCGCTGCAGACGATCCGCAATCTCGGCAAGAAAGCCGGCGTGTCGCTGAACCCATCGACGCCGGAAAATGTCCTTGAATACGTTCTCGACGAGCTCGATCTCGTCCTGCTGATGACCGTCAATCCCGGCTTCGGCGGCCAGGCGTTCATCCCGTCGGTGGTGGAAAAGATCCGCCGCATCAAGGCGCTGATCGGCGACCGGCCGATCGACATCGAGATCGATGGCGGCGTCTCGCCGGAGACGGCCGGCGCCGTGGTCGCCGCCGGCGCCAATGTGCTGGTCGCCGGCTCCGCCGTCTTCAAGGGCGATGGCGAACAGGCCTACGCGAAGAACATCGCCGCCATCCGCCAGGCCGCCGGCTGAGCCGATCTGGCGACAAAAAGAAAGCCGCGCGCCCTTTCGGACGCGCGGCTTTTTATTGGCCGTTGACTGAAATCGGGCTTAGCTGCTGCCGCCGTTGAGCACCGTGACGGCGCGGCGGTTCTGCGTCCAGCAGGACAGGTCGTCGCAAGTGGCGACCGGACGTTCCTTACCGTAGGAGATGGTGCGAATGCGGTTTGCCGCAACGCCGCGCGCCACCAGGAAGTCGCGGGCCGACGCGGCGCGCCGCGCGCCCAGCGCCAGATTGTACTCGCGCGTACCGCGCTCGTCCGCATGGCCTTCGACGGTGATCGAATAGCTGCTGTACTTGCCGAGCCACTGGGCCTGGCGGCTCAGAATGCCCTGCGCATCGGCGCGGATGACCGACGAATCCGTGTCGAAGAAAATCCGGTCGCCGATGCTGACCGTGAATTCCTGCTGCGAACCGGGAGCGCCGGCGCCACCGGCGCCAAGGCCGAGATCGGCCGCATTGTTGGGGACCTGTTTGTTCGCACAACCGGCAACGGCAAGCGCCGCGATTAAGGCGATGCAGGCCGGATTTCTGGCGATAGCTGCGATAGAGCGCATGCCGCCTCTCCTTCAAATTAGAGAAATTTTGTTCAACGATCAGTAACCACGTTGCCGTTAAGGACCCCTCAAAAAACGCGGTTAACAAATCCTTTCCGGTCGCACATTTCGACCGTTATCGAGCGCAAACTAGCTCAAAATACGGCGGAAACGCGGCATGTCGGGCCACAGCTACTCCAGCAGCGGCGACCAGGCCGGGTCGGAGCCGAAATTGGCCGTCGGGATTTTCTGCTCGTGCCGGCCGGTCAGATCGATCGAAAAGAGCTGCGGCCCGGCCGAACCGGCCGGCTGGCGGAAGAACATCAGCACCCGCCCGTTCGGCGCCCAGGTCGGTCCCTCCTGCAGGAAGCCCGAAGACAGGATGCGCTCACCCGAGCCATCGGTGCGCATCACGCCGATCTGGAACTCGCCACCCGTCTGCTTGGTGAAGGCGATCAGGTCGCCGCGCGGCGACCAGACCGGCGTCGAATAGGTGCCGTCGCCGAACGAGATGCGTTGCGGATTGCCGCCCTCGGCGCCCATCACATAGATCTGCGCCCTTCCGCCACGGTCGGAGGTGAACACCACCTGGCTGCCGTCCGGCGAATAGGAGGGCGAGGTGTCGATGGCGTTCGATGTCGTCAGCCGCGTCGTGTTGCGGCTGCGCAGATCCATGGCGAAGATGTTGGAATTGCCGTCGTCGCGCAACAGGCTCATGACGATCCTCTGCCCGTTGGGCGAGAAGCGCGGGGCAAACGTCATGCCGGGGAAATTACCGACCAGTTCGCGCTGGCCCGTCTCCAGTTGCAGCAGATAGACCTGCGGCTGGCCGCCCTCATAGGACATGTAGGTGATTTCCTGCCGTGTCGGCGAGAAGCGCGGTGTCAGCACGATCGCCCGGCCATCGGTCAGGAAGCGCTGGTTGGCGCCGTCCTGGTCCATGATGGCGAGCTTCTTGACCCGGTTGTTGCGCGGCCCCGATTCGTCCACATAGACGATGCGCGTGTCGAAATAGCCGGTTTCGCCCGTCAGCCGCTGATAGATGCTGTCGGCGATGATGTGGGCGATGCGTCGCCACTTCTCCTTGCTGGAGAAGAACTGCTCGCCGACAAGCTGCTGGCCGGCATAGGTGTCCCACAGGCGGTACTCGGCGCGCAGCCGGCCATCGCCGGTCTCCGACACCTTGCCGGTGACCAGCGCCTGGGCATTGATCACCGTCCAGTCCTGGAAACGCGGCGCGGCGTCCGGGTTGGAGATCTTCTCGATGAAGGCCTCCTTCTCGATCGGTGCGAACAGGCCGGAGCGCCTGAGATCCGCCTCGATGACGCCAGCGATCTCGGCGCCCTTCCCATCGGCGGAGATGAACTCCGTGATGGCCACAGGCAGCGGCTCGACGACGCCCTTGTTGATGTCGATCTCCACCAGCGCCCGTGCCGGCAGGGTGGCCATCGCCAACCCCGCAGCCATCGCCGCGATCATGAAGGTGGTCTTGATCAGATTCTGCATTTGCTCTTGCCTCTCCCGCTTTGGTTAGGCCACGGTCCCCATCGCCCTTCGGATGGTGCCCTCGTTAAAACATGTCGCTTGGATCGAAATTGACGATGACGTCCGCCCAGGCTTCGTATTTCTCGGCCGGCAGATTGTAGGGCGCGCATTGCAGGACGGCGCGCCGCGCCGATTCCGCCGCCGCCCGCTCGACCACCGACCCATTGCTGCCGGAAATGATGCGCGGGCTGCCCTCGATGGCGCCGCTGGCGTCGAGGCGCAGCTGGATCGAAACCTTCAAATTCTCCGCATCGAGAGCGCCGGCCGGCACGTTCCAGCAACGCTGGATTTGCCCGCGCAGCGCGTCCATCTCGCTCTGGGTCAGCTTTTCGCCCGCCGATTTGCGCTCACCGCCGAGCGAAGCCTGCTGCTCGGAACGCTTCGCCCCGCCGCCGGACGCCTTGTCCTTGTTGAGAAGGGCCGCCACTTCGTCGAACAGCTTGTCGGAATCCTGCGATTTCGGTTTGGCGGCGGTCTTCTGCGCCGGCTCGTCGGCATCCTTGCGCTCGGGTGCCTTCGCCGTGCTCGCCTTGGGAGGTTGCGGCCGCGCCTGCGGCACCGGGGCGTTGTCCGGCAGGGTCACGCTCTCGGCCTTGGGGCTCTCGGCGACAATGGTCTCGGCCACCGGGTCGGGCTTCACGTCCTGCTTCGGCTGCGGCTCGGGGCGAACCTCCGTGGCCGGCACCGGCGTCTTCTCGGCCTTGGCTTCCTGGGTCTCGGGCGTCGGCTTGGGTTCGGGCTTCGGCTGCGGCTTGGGCGAAGGCGGCGGTTCGGCTGCCTGCTCCACCTCGCGCGGCCGCGCCTCGGGCGTCGGCGGCGTCTTCTGGTCGACCTCGTTGTCACCGGCCTTTTGTGCGTCGGGAACGGGATCCGGGCGCTTGGTCGGCTGCGGCGCGGGTTTTTCGGAAAGCGCGGCCTTCTTGTCGCCTTCCTGGATCTGCGTGATCGATTCGATCGGGATGATGTCCACCGGCATGGACTCGACGTCCGTCACCTCATAGGCGCGCGGCGCCGACAGCGAGAACAGGCCGAAGCCAAGCAGCGCCGCATGCAGGGTAACCGATGTGACGAGACCCGCCTTCATCCGGTCAGTTTTCCTGTTCCTGTAAGGTCACAAGGCCGAGATTGCGGTAGCCGGCGGCTGAAATGCGCGCCATCACCTGCATCACCGTGCCGTAGTCGGCCGAGCGGTCGCCGCGCACATAGATGCGCTCCTCATAGCCCGAGCGGGCGATTGCCTGCAGCTTCGCCACCACCTCGTTCAGCGGCACCTCGGTTTCCTGCAGATAGACCTGCCCCTGGTCGTTGACCGAGACGGTGATCGGCTGGGTTTCCGAATTCAGCGCATTGGCCTGCGTCTCCGGCAGGTCGATGGGTACGCCGACCGTCAACAGCGGCGCGGCGACCATGAAGATGATGAGCAGAACCAGCATCACGTCAACGAACGGCGTGACGTTGATTTCCGAGATTACGCCGCCGCGCGCCGCGCGTCTGCCGCGCCGCCGTCCCTTGCTCGCCGTACCGACTGACATTCCCATCGCGTTCTCCTATGCCGCCTTGACGGCGACCTTTTCGTCGATCTGCCGCGACAGGATGGTCGAGAATTCGTCGGCGAAGCCTTCCATCCGGCCGCCCAGTTTGGCAGCGTCCGACGACAATTTGTTGTAGGCGATGACGGCGGGAATGGCCGCCAGCAGGCCCATCGCGGTGGCCAGCAGCGCCTCGGCGATGCCCGGCGCGACCACGGCAAGGTTGGTTGATTTGGAACCGGCGATCGCCTGGAACGAGGTCATGATGCCGACCACCGTGCCGAACAGGCCGATGAACGGCGCCGAGGAGCCGATCGAGGCGAGGAAGCCAAGCTTGCCCTCGAGCCGTTCCATCTCGCGCGTCAGCGCCAGGTCCATCGCCTTGTCGATGCGTGTCTGCAGGCCGATGGGCGAGCGCGCGCCCTTCTCGAAACTCTTCTTCCACTCGCGCATCGCGGCGACGAAGATCGAACCCATGCCCGTGGTCTTGCGCTCCGACAGCGCACGGTAGAGCTCCTCCAGCGACTGGCCCGACCAGAAGGTTTTCTCAAACCGGTTGAGCGCCGTCTGCATCCGCCCGTAGGCGATCACCTTGTCGACGACGATGGCCCAGGTCCAAACGGATGCGGCCAGAAGGCCGATCATCACCAGCTTGACCACCCAGCCGGCCTGCCAGAACAGTGCCCAGATAGACAGCTCCCCACCAGGTGCGGCGAGTGTTACACTTTCCATGGATCAACATCCTCTTAAGATCAGGGCGGCGTACATCCCGTTTCCAGCCGGTTTCGGCCGGTTCCGGTCGCGCCCCCGCTTGCGTGCCGTTGCCTTCGTCCGAACCGAGGCTTTCCCGCAAGATGCTTCACCGCCCTTTATCCGGTAAAATTTGGTGAAAGGAAGGCGCACGGATTCGCGACAGATTTCATGAATTTCTTCATGATCCGTTATGGTTAATTAAGCGTTAGGAATCGGGCCTCAGTCCGCTTTTGGCGCGAATGCGGCGATCCACTCCCTGGGAAACCGCCGCGGCCTGCCCGATGCGCCGATGATTGCCGCCTCGACGCGGGCCTCGACCAGTACGTCGGCACCGCGCAACAGTTTCTGCGCCATGAAGATGCGCGCGCCGGAAATCGCCTCGGTCCGCGTCTCGACGGCGATGATATCGTCGATGCGCGCCGGCTGGCGGAAGTCGATCTCCATGCGCCGCACCACCCAGGCCAGCACCTCGCCATGCTTGCCATCGGCAAGCTCGGCATGATGCACGCCGGCCAGCCGCAGGAAATCCGACCGCCCCCGCTCGAGGAATTCGAGATAGCGCGCGTGATAGACCACGCCGGTAAAATCCGTGTCGGCGAAATAGACACGGGCATGAACGCGGTGTCCGAACGCGGTCAGTTCACCTGACAGGCCGACGGGGTCATGCATCCCGGCCTCCCACTCTGGCGGCGATGCCGGCATGACGCTCGAACCGTTGCTCCCGCACGCCGCCCTGCCACTGGTCCTCGGCAGCCTCACTCACCAGGACGAAGCCGGCGCGTTCATAGAGCCGCCGCGCCGGGCCGAGGCCGTCGAAGGTTGTCAGATAGACGGAGGCAAAGCTCTGCGCATCGGCATGCGCCATAGCCGCTGCCAGAAGGCGCTTGCCAAGCCCGCTGCCCGATGCCGTGTCCGAGACGATGAACCAGCGCAAATGCGCCATCGGCTCGTCGGGACGCGGCGCCTCCAGGCTGATCGTGCCGGCAAGCCGGCTCTGCGCATCCCATTCCGCGGCGAAAAAATCGAAGCCGGGCCTGAAGCCGGTCAGGAAGGCCGCCAGTTCGTGCGCGACCTTCGCTTCGAAAGCGAGGCCGAAATTCCACTCGCGCGCGTAATACGTGGCATGCAGCCCGACGACCTCGGCAATCGTTCCGCTGCGATAGCCAGGCATGCTTTCGGGCACGCTCCCCGGTACGCTGCCAGGTACGCTCATGTGTCGTCCTCAAACAGGCTCGTCTGGCGGGCGGCGAGATCACGGGGAGCCTCAAGCCCGAGATGGCGCCACGCATTGGCCGTCAGCATTCGTCCGCGCGGCGTGCGCTGGATGAAGCCCTGCTGGATCATATAGGGTTCGATGATGTCCTCGATCGCGTCGCGCGGCTCCGACAGGCCGGCCGCGATGGTCTCGATGCCGACCGGTCCACCGCCGAAATTGCCGGCGATCATGTTGAGGTAGCGCCGGTCGAGCTGGTCAAGCCCCAGCGCATCCACCTCGAGCCGCAGCAGCGCCTCGTCGGCGACCTTGCGGTCGACGGTCTCGGCACCGGCGACGGAGGCAAAATCGCGCACGCGGCGCAGAAGCCGACCGGCGATGCGCGGCGTGCCGCGCGCCCGTCGCGCAATCTCGATGGCGCCATCCTCGCTCATCGGCAGCGACAGGATGCGCGCGCCGCGCGTGACGATCTTTTCAAGCTCGTCGACCGTGTAGAAATCGAGCCGAACCGGGATGCCGAAGCGGTCGCGCAGCGGATTGGTGATCAGGCCGAGCCTGGTCGTCGCCGCCACCAGCGTGAACCGCGCCAGGTCGATCTTCACCGAGCGCGCCGCCGGCCCCTCGCCGATGATCAGGTCGAGCTGGAAATCCTCCATCGCCGGATAGAGAATTTCCTCCACCGCCGGGTTGAGCCGGTGGATCTCGTCGATGAACAGCACGTCGCGGTCTTCGAGATTGGTCAAAAGCGCGGCCAGATCGCCGGCCCGGGCGATGACCGGGCCGGAAGTGGAGCGGAAATTGACGCCCAGTTCGCGCGCCATGATCTGCGCCAGCGTCGTCTTGCCGAGACCCGGCGGGCCGACGAACAAGACATGATCGAGCGCCTCGCCACGGCCGCGCGCCGCCTCGACGAACACCTTGAGGTTGGCGCGCGCCGCCTTCTGGCCGACGAACTCGTCGAGCGACTGCGGCCGCATCGTGGCGTCGATGTCCTCACCACGCTGCGCCGCGGAGATCAGGCGGTCGTCGTCGCTCATGAAAGAAGTTCCATTCCGGGGATGCGGGCAGCCGCGCTGCGATCAAACGTGACGGTACGGGAGCAGCCCGCAACCTTCCCGGATTCTGCAATCAGACGGTCGGCGATATCGGACGACGATGGATCACCGATCGAAAGAAGCTCGGTCAAACGCTCCCCGTGTTCGAATTCAAACTCGGGACTGGACAAGAGTTGGCGTAGTGCAGCCGCCACGTCCGAGCGCGTATAGCCGAAACGGCGCTTCAGCACCCAGAGAGCTTCGAGAAGCACGATAGCGCTGACGAAAACAGGATCGCTGCCGCTTCGATTGGCGAAGAAGTCACGAACCACATCGACCTGACCGGCATGATCTACGACGAGAAACCGCAGCAGCACGTTTGTGTCTATGCCGATCAAGGGTTTTTCTCTTCCCACTCACGCATGACGCGTTCGTCATCTTCCGCCGCTGCTTCCTCTGCCGCCGCAGCAATTGCCATGTCCAGTTCTTCATCACTGAACTTGAGGCCGCTCGGCGGTGGACCCAAGATGCCCATGAGATCCACCGCACGTACATTGCGCGGACGGACCCAGGTTCTACCATTTTCCTCGACGAATTCCACACGATCGCCAGGCTTCAAGCCGTGACGGTCGCGAACCTCCTTGGGCAGGGTGATCTGCCCCTTGGTCGTTATTTTCGCCAGCACGCCCATTTCTGCTAGTCGCCTTTTCGTTCTGCGTACTTTCCTTACATCCTAAAATAGTAAGGAAAAAAGAAAAGGCAAGGAACATTCGCTCCCACCTTTCCATGCTGCGCCGACTTCATCGCGCCAGTTCCTTGAGCCCGAGCCGGATCAGCGTTCCCGCGTCCGCCCCCTCGCCTGCCGCTTTCAAGGCCAGGGCAATCGCATTGGCGGCGATGTCGCGCGAGTAGCCGAGATTGGCAAGTGCCGAGACCGCGTCGGCCATCGGCGCTGGCGCTACGCCTTCGCCAAGCTCCTGCTTCAGGCCGATCGTGCCCGTCGCATCGCCGGCAAAGGCCGGCGCCTTGCTCTTCAGTTCCGTGATGATGCGCTCGGCGACCTTCTTGCCGACGCCGGGCGCGCGCGCCACCATCGCCACGTCCTTCAGGGCGATCGCATTGGCCAGTTCGGCGGGCGACAGGGTCGACAGCACCGACAGCGCCACCTTGGCGCCGACGCCCTGCACATTGTTCTGCAGCATGCGGAACCATTCGCGTTCGAGCGTGGTGCGGAAGCCGTAGAGACGGATCATGTCCTCGCGCACATAGGTTTCGATGAACAGGGCAACGGCCGTGCCGGCTTCCAGCCCCGACAGCGTGCGCAAGGGACAGAAGGCCACATAGCCGACCCCGCCCACGTCGATGATGCAGTGATCCTCGCCGATCTCGTCGACGAGCCCCTTCAATTTGCCGATCATTTCAGTGTTTCCAGTGCCAGACGGGCGGTGACGGATTGACGATGGTGGGCATGGCAGATGGCGATGGCGATGGCGTCGGCCGCGTCGTCCGTGTCGAAACGCGCCTTCGGCATCAGCACCTTGACCATCATGTGAATCTGCTTCTTGTCGCCATGCCCGACGCCGATCACCGCCTTCTTGACGGCATTCGGCGCATATTCGGCGACACGCAGGCCGGCGCGCGCCGGCACCAGCATGGCGATGCCGCGCGCCTGGCCGAGCTTCAGCGTCGCGCTCGCATTCGTATTGACGAAGGTCGATTCGACGGCCGCCTCCTCGGGCATATGCTCATGCAGCACAGCCGCCAGCCCGTCATGCAGCTGGCACAGCCGCGAGGCGAGATCGGCCTTGTCGTCGGAGCGCACCGTGCCGGCCTCGACGAAGCGCAGTGAATTGCCCTGCGCCTCGATGATGGCCCAGCCGGTACGCCGGAGCCCAGGGTCGATGCCGATGATGCGAATCGCGATGTTCATGGCATCACCATAGCCGTGGGCAGGCCCATTGCCACGCGATGACTGCGCTCCGTAGAGCAATTAGCCTTTTGCATGCTACTCGAAGGAACAGACAACTGGTCGAACTGGACACCAGTCTCATTCTTCTGGCCATGACGATCGCCGCCGCCGGCGTCGTGCGCGGCCTGTCCGGCTTCGGCACAGGCATGATCGTCGCCCCGGTGGCGGCCGCTCTCTACGACCCGGTCACCGCCGTGGTGCTGCTGGTCATCATCGATTCCCTGCCGACCCTGCCCTTGACCATCCCGGTCATGAAGATCGCTCGCTGGCGCGAAATCCTGCCGATCCTCGCCGGCTTCGCCCTGTTCGTCCCGCTCGGCATCTTTATTCTGAAGAACGGCAACGAAACGGCGTTGCGCTGGCTGATCTGCCTGGCGATTCTCGTCTGCGCCGCGACGCTGTGGAGCGGTTGGCGCTATCGCGGGCCGCGCGGATTGCCGGTCTCGCTCAGTGTCGGCGGCCTGGCGGGCGTCCTGTCGGGCATCGCCTCGATCCCCGGCCCGCCGGTGATCATCTACTGGCTGGCGTCCGGCATGCCGACCGCCATCGTCCGGGCCAATCTGCTCGCCCTGTTCCTCCTCAGCGAACTGCTCGCGGCCGCCAATCTGTGGGCGGCGGACCTGTTCGACCGGCCGCGCATCATGCTCGGCCTGTTCATGATCCCGGTCTATGTGCTGGGTCTGTTCGCCGGCTGGCGCCTCTACGGCAGGGCAAGCGACGCCACTTACCGGCGCGTCGCCTTCACGCTGATCGTCGCGGCGGCTTTTCTGGCGCTGCCGGCGACGGAAATGCTCGCCCGCTGGCTGATCAGCGGTGGCCGAATGCTGTTTTCAGAAGGGTGATCTGGTCGAACACCGGATTGGTGTTCGAAGCATCCGCATCGTCCGCTCGCGGCTTCGGCGATCCGTAGATCTCCTCGTCCATGCGGCGCACCAGATCCTGCAATCTCAGTGAGCGCACGACGAGATTGCGAAAGGCGTCCGGCAGTTCGGCCCAGCCAAGGGCCTGATCCTGCGGTGAATTGGTATCGAGGCGAACCTTCGACTTTTCGGCAGCCACCTGCTCGCGCGTCATCTCGCCGGCATTGGCGGCGCGCTGCAGCAGCAGCCATGAGGCGAGTTGCATGAGCCGTGTGGTGAGCCGCATGGATTCGGCCGCATAAAGGGTGGCACCGGCCTGCGACAGGAGCTTGGCGGCCGCCCGGCCATCGCCGTCGAGATACTCGGCAGCCTCTTCGACCAGACCCATGCCCTGATTGTAAAGCGGTTTGAACGAACCCGAGAAGACACGATGCTCGGCCAACTTGATCGTGGTCGCGCGACCGCTCCCGACTTCAATCATTATGTTTACGCCCCACCACTACTGACTTGCCCGGTTCGACGCCCGGAACGGAGTTCAATCATATTTGAACCGCACCCTCAATGGCATCGGCTCATGGCGAAAATGCGCTTGTGCACAGCCGATGGCAAGTTTTTCCTTAACAAAAGGTTAACGCCTCGTCCGGACAAAAAAAGAGCCGCGTTCGCGGCTCTCAGGAGTTTAAACAGGGAGGCGTCAAACAGAATGGCTCCAGCCACTCGGTAAGAATCCAGATCACTGGATAAACACAGTAAACGCACGTAAAGCTTAACGAATGGTTAAGGTTGGCGGCGATCATTGTGTCAAATACCGCCGAGCATGCCTGCCTGGATCACACGGCCCTGGCCATTTCGCGAAGCCGGAATTTCTGAATCTTCCCTGTCGAAGTCTTTGGAATTTCAGCAAAAACGACGTTCTTTGGACATTTGAATCGCGCCAGGAGCGACCGGCAATGGTCGAGAAGCTCCTGCTCGCTTGCCTGCCGGCCCGGCTTCAGTTCGACGAACGCAATGGGCGTTTCGCCCCATTTTTCGTCCGCTTTCGCCACCACGCCGCAGGCGGCAACGGCCGGGTGTTTGTACAATGCGTCCTCCACCTCGATGGAGGAGATGTTCTCGCCGCCGGAGATGATGATGTCCTTCGACCGGTCCTTGAGCTGGATGTAGCCGTCAGGGTGCATGACGCCCAGATCGCCGGAATGGAACCACCCGCCGGCGAATGCTTCATCCGAAGCCTGCCGGTTTTTCAGATAGCCTTTCATGACGATGTTGCCGCGAAACAGCACCTCGCCGATCGTCTCGCCATCGGCCGGTGTCGGAACCATCGTTTCCGGATCCATCACGGTCAATCCTTCGAGCGCCGCGTAGCGCACGCCCTGGCGCGCCTTGCGCGCCGCCTGGCCCGCGCCGTCGAGCGCGTCCCAATCGTCCTTCCACTCATTCACCACCGCCGGACCGTAGGTCTCGGTCAGGCCGTAGAGATGGGTCACGGCAAAACCTGTTTCGGCCATGCCGGAAAGCACGGATTCGGGCGGCGGCGCCGCGGCCGTGTTGAAGGTCACCGTCTGCGTGAAGGCCCGCTTCTCCGCTTCCGGGGCGTTGATGAGCGCCGACATGACGACCGGCGCGCCGCACAGATGCGTCACGCCGTGCTCGGCAATCGCATCATACATCGCCTTGGCCCTGACCCAGCGCAGGCAGACATGAATGCCGCCCTGCAGCGCCAGCGTCCAGGGAAAGCACCAGCCATTGCAGTGGAACATGGGCAGCGTCCACAGATAGACCGGCTCACGCCCCATGCCGGCATGGACCGTGTTGGCGTAGGCCATCAGGGCCGCGCCGCGATGGTGATAGACGACGCCCTTCGGATTGCCCGTCGTGCCCGATGTATAGTTGAGCGAGATCGCGTCCCACTCGTCGTCGGGCATCGACCAGGCGAAACCGGCATCGCCCGATGCGACGAAATCCTCATAGTCGACGCCGCCGATCCGCGCGCCCTTCGCGTAGGGAGCATCGTCCGGATATTCGGGGTCGTCGTAGTCGATCACCAGCGGCTTGACCTCGGCCAGCGCCAGCGCCTCTTTCATCACCCCGGAAAACTCGCGATCGACGATGACCACCTTGCTTTCGGCATGGTCGAGTTGGAACGCGATGACCGGCGCATCGAGCCGCGTGTTGAGCGAATGCAGCACCGCTTTCGTCATCGGCACGCCGTGATGGGCTTCCAGCATGGGCGGCGTGTTCGACAGCATCACCGTCACCGTGTCGCCCTTGCCGATGCCGTGGCGGACAAGCGCCGAAGCCAGCCTCAGCGAACGCTGCCAGAATTCCGCATAGGACAGGCGCATCGCCCCATGGATGATCGCCGTCCGCTCGGGAAAGACCTTCGCCGCCCGCTCCAGCAGGACCAGCGGCGTCAGGGGCTGATGATTGGCGGGATTCTTGTCGAGATCCCGTTCATAGGAATTGCCGGCCACCAAAATCCTCCCGCTGCTTTTCGCCCTATTAAGCACAAGCTCCCGAACCCGTCACCATCCCAGCAGATCGGATGCCCCATCGTGGATGAGCTTCAACGAAACGATGAACACCATGCAATACATGAAGGGGTAGAAGACGGACGGCTTGATGCGCCGGACGATCCACACCCCCGCCAGCGTGGCCAGCGGCGCCAACGGCATCAGCACTGCCGACGCCATCAGGTTCGACCGGTCGAACTGGCCGAGCGCCAGATATGGAACCAGCTTCACCGCATTGACCACGGCGAAGAAGACGACGCTGGTGCCGGTGTAGCGTTTGGGATCGTGCTTCAGCGGCAGCGCATAGACCTGGAACGGCGGCCCCCCGGCATGCGCCACGAAACTGGTGAAGCCGGCCACCATGCCCCAGAACGTTCCGCGTGGCCGGCTGTGGCTGGCGGTGCGCTCGCGCCCGCCAAGCCGCTCCATGAGCCAGCGCAGGAAGAAGGCCAGCGTGACGAGGCCGACGATCAGCCGCACATGCCCTTCCGTCACCACCGCCGCCGTTGCCCAGCCGATCGCGATGCCGACGAGCGCGCCGGGCAACATGATGGAAAGCGTCCGGCGGTCGAACGACCCGCGCCAGGCCCAAAGCGAGACCATATCCATGACGATCAGGATCGGCAGCAGGATGGCGGCTGCCTGCACCGGCGGAACGACCAGCGTCACCAGCGGCACGCCGAGCAGCGCCATGGCGCCGCCGAACCCACCCTTCGAAAGGCCGACGAGAATGACGGCCGGGACGGCCGCCAGATAGAATGTGGGATCGGAGAGAATGGGCATCGCAAGAGCTTGGCTGGACTGCCCGACAACCGGGCGACGACACGCATAAAGCCATTGCGCCGGCTTTGCGAGGGGCAAGGCCGTTTTCCGATTCTCCTTGTCGCGCGCCGTGGCCTTCGTCTATGCCCAATTCAAACCAAAATGACCGGCCAGAAACAGCCGGGCCGGATCCGTCGAGAACCATCGCGCCGTCAGGAGTGAACCAAGAATGTCAAACCGCTGTCGCCTCGTCCTGATTGCCCCGCCGCCGGAGCTGGCAGCCAATGACGACAACCATGTCAAGGCGGCGCTTGCCGCCGGCGATGTCGCGTCGCTGATCATTCCCGACTACGGTCAGGACGAGGTCGGCTTCCAGGCGCGCGCCGAGCGGTTGACGCCGATGGCCCAGGCGCGCGGTGTCGCCGTGATGATCGCCGGCGCGCCGCGCATCGCCGCCCGGGTCAAGGCCGACGGCATCCATGTCGAGGGATCGAAGGCCGAGCTTGGCGAGATGGTGGAGAAATACCAGCAGACCATGATGGTCGGCACCGGCGGTATCAAGACGCGCGACGAGGCGCTGGAACGCGGCGAGACACAGCCGGACTATGTCTTCTTCGGTCGCTTCGGCTATGACAACAAACCCGAACCGCACCCACGCAACATGTCGCTCGGCACCTGGTGGTCGGAGATGATACAGATCCCCTGCATCGTTCTTGGCGGCAGCAGCATCGCCTCCGTGGAGGACGTGGCGCGGGGTGGGGCGGACTTCGTGGCCCTTTGCTCGGCCGTCTTTTCCGACGAGACGGATCCGGCGAAAGCCGTGATCGAGGCCAACGCCATTCTCGACCGGGTGGCACAGTCCGAAGGAGTGTGATGATGCGACCCGCACGCTGCCAGATCGCTCTCCTGGCCGTCGCCGCCCTGGTGCTGGCCGGTCCGGCGCTGGCCGCCGACAATGACGCGGTGGAGCAGGCGGTGATCGACGAACCGCTGGTCGACCGGCTCGAGCCGCCGAACAAGACCCCCCTGAAGAGTCCCACCATAGACGCGGTCGATCCCGATCGCTTCGGAACCCTGCCCGATGCCGCCTACGGCGCCTTCCAGCGCGGCTACTACATCACGGCGCACAACCTCGCCCTGCCGCGCGCCGAAAGCGGCGACCCGGCCGCCCAGACGCTGATCGCCGAAATCCACGCGCGCGGCCTCGGCATGCCGCGCAACGCCAGGAAGGCCGCCGAATGGTATGAGAAGGCTGCCCGGCAGGGCGTTCCCGAGGCGCAGTTTCAATACGCGCTGATGCTGATAGACGGCGATTTCACCGCCAAGGACACGGATCGCGCCTTCGAGCTGATGCAGACGGCCGCCGAGGGTGGAAACCGGCTCGCCCAGTTCAACCTGGCCCAGATGATCGTCGACCGACAGCCGAGCTTCGCCGCCGAGAAACGCGCCGTCACCTATTATGAACGCGCCGCCAAGGCGGGGCTTGCCGACGCGCAATACGCCATGGCCCAGGTCTACGCCAACGGCTTCGGCGGCAAGCAGGTGGACGAAAGGGAAGCCGAGCGCTGGCTGAAGCGCGCCGCGACGCAGAATTTCGACACCGCCCAGCTCGATCTCGGCACATGGCTGGTCGAAGGCCGCGGCGGGACGCGCGATCCGAAGACCGGGTTTGGCTGGCTGAAACGCGCCGCGGACGGCGGCAACGTTGCGGCCCAAAACCGGCTCGCCAAGCTTTATCGCGCCGGCGTCGGCACCGACGCCAACACGACCGAGGCGGCCGCCTGGTACATCTCGGCCCGCCGGGCCGGCCTGATCGACCGGGAAATGGAAGGCTTTCTCGCCGGCCTCACGCCGGAGGAGATGAAGGAGGCGATCCAGCGCGCGAACCGGCTGCGCTGACGTTTTCAGCCGGCCCGGTTTGCGCTTCGGCTTGCCTTGGCAGGCGTTTTATGGTCTTGGAAGCGCCAAATCGCGCGCTGATGCGCCGAAGACCATCAGGACGATCCAGCATGAAAATCAACGGCAACGAAATCCGCCCCGGCAACGTCATCGAGCACAATGGCGGCCTGTGGGCGGCGGTCAAGACCAACGCGGTCAAGCCCGGCAAGGGCGGCGCCTACAACCAGGTCGAATTGAAGAACCTGATCGACGGCACCAAGCTCAACGAGCGCTTCCGCGCCGCCGAGACGGTCGAGAAGGTGCGGCTCGAGCAGAAGGACTTCACCTTCCTCTACGAGCAGGGCGAAGCCCTGGTGTTCATGGATTCCGAATCCTACGAGCAGCTCGAGCTGCAGAAGGATTTCGTCGGCGACCGCGCCGCCTTCCTGCAGGACGGCATGACGGTGACGGTGGAGCTCTACGAGGAAAAGCCGATCGGCATTTCGCTGCCCGACCATGTGACCCTCCAGGTGGTCGAGGCCGATCCCGTGGTAAAGGGCCAGACGGCGGCTTCGTCCTACAAGCCGGCGGTGATGGAGAACGGCGTCCGCGTGATGGTGCCGCCCTTCATCTCGGCCGGCGAGAAGATCATCGTCGACACCAACGAGATCACCTATCTGCGCCGCGGCGAATAAGTTCCAGAGCATTTGCAGTCAGGTGGCTCCACCGACGCCCGCATAAATGCGGAAAAACAATGAGATAGACCGGCCCAACAGCAAGCCCGGTCTCACGGCAAGCATACACAAACGAAGGCACAGGTTTCATGGCCCGTTCGGCGATCATCAATGTCATGGTTCAGACCGCGATGAAGGCGGGCCGCTCGCTGGTGCGCGATTTCGGCGAGGTGCAGAACCTGCAGGTTTCGCTGAAGGGACCCGGCGACTATGTCAGCCAGGCCGACCGCAAGGCCGAGGAGATCATCTACAGCGAGTTGTCGCGCGCCCGGCCCGGCTATTCCTTCCTGATGGAGGAAAGCGGCACGGTCGAGGGCGACGACCCGCAGCACCGCTGGATCGTCGACCCGCTCGACGGCACGACCAATTTCCTGCACGGCATACCGGTGTTCTCGATCTCCATCGCACTCGAGCGGCAGGGCCAGCTCGTCGCCGGCGTCATCTACAACCCGGCCATGGATGAGCTCTACACCGCCGAGCGCGGCGGCGGCGCCTTCCTCAACGACCGGCGCCTGCGTGTGGCGGCGCGCACGAAACTGTCCGACGCGGTGATCGGCACCGGCATTCCGCATCTGGGCCGCGGCCATCACGGCGAAGCGCTGCTCGACCTGCGCAACGTGATGGGCGAGACCGCCGGCATTCGCCGGCTCGGCTCCGCCGCCCTCGACCTCGCCTATGTGGCCGCCGGCCGCATGGATGGGTTCTGGGAAGACGCCCTGTCGCCCTGGGACATGGCGGCGGGCATCGTCCTGGTGCGCGAGGCAGGCGGCTTCGTCACCGACCGCGACGGCGGCAACAAGATCTTCGAAACCGGCAAGGTCGTCGCCGGCAATGAGGCGATGCACCGCGCCCTGCTGAAAACGCTCGCCAGGCCGGCGCGCTAGAGCGGGATGAGGAAAAGTGTGAAGCGGTTTTCCGCCCGCATCCCGCTCTAATTTACCGAGAGCGGTCACGTTTATGATTTTGGATTGATTCAATCCAAAATCATCGTGATCTAGTGGTCTGACCGACCCGCATCGGTAATGCTTGCATAAGCAGTTCAACCGCCTCACTTTCAATTTCGTCATATTTGCGATTAGGATCGGCGCTATCAGGAATCATTGCTGGTTCTGCGTTACAACGCATACGAGGAGCAGATGGCCTTGCTGAAATCGCGGGAGGAGGACGAAGCGTCCATCGGGATCGAATACGATCCTCACACGCTGTCCAGCCCTCAGGTCTTTCTCTACTCGATGCTGGTCTTCCTGGCCATCGCCGGCTTCGTCTGTGCCATCCTCTACCGGCAGATCGCCTCGGCCTTCCAGACCAATCCAGGCCTCAACGGCCTGATCCTCGGCGTTCTGCTGATCGGCATCCTGCTCGCCTTCGTGCAGGTCGTCCGCCTCTTTCGCGAGGTGCGCTGGGTCAATTCGTTCCGCGTCGGCAGCGATGCCTCCGATCCTGTGCTTCTGGCGCCGATGAAGGCGCTGTTGAGCCGCTCATCGTCGATGGCGCTGTCGACGTCGTCGATGCGCTCGATCCTCGATTCCATCGCCACCCGGCTCGATGAGAGCCGCGACATCTCGCGCTACCTGATCGGCCTGCTGGTGTTTCTCGGCCTGCTCGGCACCTTCTGGGGCCTGTTGCAGACCATCGGCTCCATCGGCGACACGATCCAGTCCCTCGACCCCGCCTCGGGCAACGCCAACGATGTGCTCGACGCCCTGAAGTCGGGCCTGTCCGCGCCGCTCGACGGCATGGGCACGGCCTTCTCCTCGTCGCTTTTCGGCCTGTCCGGCTCGCTGGTGCTTGGCTTTCTCGACCTGCAGGCGGGCCGCGCGCAAAACCGTTTCTACACGGAGCTGGAAAACTGGCTGTCGTCGGTTACCGACCTCGGTTCGGACTTCGTCGATGGGCGCAACGGCGCTTCAGAGGAAATGCAGGCGCTGGCCGACAAGCTGCGCACCGTGCAGGAAAATGGCGGCGCCAATCCGCGCCTCGCCGCCTCCATGGCCAATCTGGCCGAGGGCATTTCCGGCCTGGTCAAGAACATGCGCCAGGAACAGCAGATGATGCGCGACTGGGTCGAGGCGCAGGCCGAGGAACAGAAGGCGATGCGCACCACGCTGGAAAAGATCGCCACATCGCTGAGAAAGCGGGACAGCTGACATGGCGCTGGCCCGAGGGCGGCGCACCGACCGCCGCGTCGACTACTGGCCGGGCTTCGTCGATGCGATGGCGACGCTGTTGCTCGCCATCATGTTCCTCCTGTCGGTCTTCGTGCTGGCGCAGTATTTCCTCAGCCAGGAGATCACCGGCAAGGACGCCGTGCTCGACCGGCTGAACGCACAGATCAACGAACTGACGCAGCTCTTGGCGCTGGAGCAGGCCAGCACCCAGGACGCCGAGGACGCGCTGGCCAACATGCGCGCCTCGCTGGAGGAGGCCCAGTCCGACAAGTCGCGGCTGGAGCAGATTCTGGCGAGCGGCACCGGGCAGAGCGAGGAGGCCGCGGCGCGCATCGGCGCCTTGAGCGGCGCGCTGGAAAGCGAGCGCCAGCTCAGCCAGCGCGCCCTGAGCCAGGTGGAGTTGCTCAACCAGCAGATCTCCGCCCTGCGCAAGCAGATCGGCGCGCTGGAGGCGGCGCTCGAGGTTTCCGAGAAGCGCGACAGGGAATCGAACACCAAGATCGCCGATCTCGGCCGCCGGCTGAATGTCGCGCTGGCCCAGCGCGTGCAGGAGCTCAACCGCTATCGCTCCGACTTCTTCGGCCGGCTGCGCGAAATCCTCTCCGACCGCGAGAACATCCGCATCGTCGGCGACCGTTTCGTCTTCCAGTCGGAGGTTCTGTTTCCCTCGGGCGCCACGGAGATCAACCCGAACGGCCAGACCGAGATGCGCAAGCTGGCCGACGCGATCCTCGAACTGCAGAAGGAAATCCCGCCGGAGATCAACTGGGTGCTGCGCGTCGACGGCCACACGGACGACGTGCCGCTATCGGGCACCGGGCGCTTCCGCGACAATTGGGAATTGTCCACGGCGCGCTCCACGGCGGTGGTCAAATTCCTGATCGAGAATGGCGTGCCCGCCAACCGGCTGGTCGCCGCCGGCTTCGGCGAGTTCCAGCCGCTCGACCCGGCCGACACGCCGGAAGCGCGCGGCAGGAACCGCCGCATCGAGTTGAAACTCACCGAACGCTGAAGCCCTCCCTCACGCCTTCACGGCCTTGCGAAATCGGACGACTTCGTGTCCCTTGCCCGCGTCTGCAATTGAGGTGTCGCATGTCCTTCCAGAAACTCGATGAACTCGGCCACAAGCTCACCGCCTTTGAGCATGCGCTGGCCATACTCGGTGCCGACGAGGCAACCCATATGGCGCCGGGCGGCGGCGAAGCGCGCGCCGAAGCGATGTCGACGCTGGCCGGCATGGCTCACCGCCAGGCGAGCGCGCCGGAAATCGGCGACTGGATTTCTGCCGCCGAGGCCGAAGACCTGAACGCCGAGCAGAAGACGGCCGTCGCCGAATTCCGCCGCCACTATGTCAACCTGACCTGTCTGCCGACGGAGTTCGTCGAACGGCAGACACGCACGCGCATGCGCTGCGAGCAGCTTTGGCGCGAACTCAGGGCGAAGGGCGATTGGGCGGGCTTCCTGCCGGCGCTCGAAGGCGTGGTCGAGCTTGCCCGCGAGGAGGCCGCCCTGCGCGCTAGCGTGCTCGGCCTTTCGCCCTATGACGCCCTGATGGAGCAGTTCGATCCAGGCAACCGCGTTGCCGACATCGCGCCGATATTCGCCGAGTTGAAGACGTTCCTCGTCGACTTCGTTCCCAAGGCTCTGGAAGCTCAGGCCAAACGCCGCGAGAAACTTCCACTGCGGCCGCTGTCGGGCAATTATCCCATCGACAGGCAGCGCGAGCTGGGCCTTGCGATGATGGCCGCCGTCGGCTTCGACCTGACGCGCGGCAGCCTGTCCGTGTCGCATCATCCGTTCTGCGGCGGCGTGCCAACCGACGTGCGCATCACCACGCGCTACAAGACCACCGAGTTCCTGTCGTCGCTGATGGGCATATTGCACGAGACCGGACACGCGCTCTATGAGCAGAACCTGCCGCGCGAATGGGCGCATTGGCCGCTCGGCAAGGCGCGCGGCATGGCGATGCACGAAAGCCAGAGCCTGTTCGTCGAAAAGCAGATCGGCCGCAACCCCGCCTTCTGGGAATGGGCGCTGCCGGTGGTGGAGAAGCATCTCGGCGAGCAATGGTCGAAGGACGAAATTCTGGCCCACGTGCACCACGTCGAGCGCGGTCTGATCCGCGTCGATGCCGACGAGGTGACCTATCCGCTGCATGTCATCCTGCGCTTCGAACTGGAGCAGGGATTGATTTCAGGCGACCTGGAGGCCCGCGACTTGCCGGAAGCCTGGGACCGGAAGATGCGCGACTATCTCGGCCTGTCCACCATCGACGCGCCGCAGGATGGCCCGATGCAGGACGTCCACTGGCCGTCCGCCGCCTTCGGCTACTTCCCCTCCTACACGCTGGGCGCGATGATCGCCGCGCAGCAATGGGCGGCGATCGAGCGGGAAATGCCGGACGTGGAGGCGCAGTTCGCCAAGGGCCGGTTCGACGCCGTCAACGAATGGCGAAATGAAAAGATCTGGTCGCAGGCTTCGCTCTGGTCGACACCGCAACTGATCGAGCGGGCGACCGGTGAACCGCTGAACGCCGCGCATTTCACGGCGCATCTCGAGGCGCGCTACGGCGAATGATCGCGGCCGGGGTAATGGTTGTGGCCGCCCCTCACCCGCCCTCTTGCCCGCTCTCCCAAAGCATCCGACAGTAGCGCCCGCCTGCTTTGGGAGGAGACATGGTTGAGACCTATGACGCGATCATTGTCGGCGCCGGCCTTGCCGGCCTGACCGCCGCCGCAGAACTGGCCGATGCCGGCAGAAGCGTCGCCATTGTCGAACAGGAGGGCGAGAATTCGCTGGGCGGACAGGCCTTCTGGTCGCTGGGCGGCCTGTTCTTCGTCGACAGCCCGGAGCAGCGCCGCATGCGCATCCGCGACAGCCGGGAACTCGCCCTGCAGGACTGGATGGGATCGGCGCAGTTCGACCGCGACGAGGATTTCTGGCCGCGTCGCGTGGCCGAAGCCTATATCGATTTCGCCGTCGGCGAGATGCGCCCCTGGCTGCACGCGATGGGCATGCGCTGGTTTCCCGTCGTCGGCTGGGCCGAGCGCGGCGGCGCGCTGGCCGACGGGCACGGCAATTCCGTGCCGCGCTTCCACATCACCTGGGGCACCGGCCCGGGCGTCGTCGAGCCGTTCGCGCGCCGGGTCCTGGCCCATGTGGAGGCAGGACGCATCAAGCTGAAATTCCGTCACCGCGCAAGCCGGCTCACCCGCACGGGCAACGCCGTCACAGGCGTTGCCGGCGAGATGCTGGAGCCCTCGACGGTTGAGCGCGGCCGGCAATCCGGGCGCGCGACGATCGGCGACTTCGCGCTTGCCGCCAATGCGGTGATCGTCGCCTCGGGCGGCATCGGCGGCGATCTGGAGCTGGTGCGCCGGAACTGGCCGGCAAAACGCCTCGGCCCGGCCCCCAAAAGCATGATCGCCGGCGTGCCGCACCATGTGGATGGCCGGATGATCGAGATCACGCGGCAGGCCGGCGGCGCGACGATCAACACCGACCGCATGTGGCATTACACCGAAGGCGTCAGGAACTGGGCGCCGATCTGGCCCAACCACGGCATCCGCATCCTGCCCGGCCCCTCCTCGCTTTGGTTCGACGCTCATGGCGACCGCCTGCCCGCCCCCTGCCTGCCCGGCTTCGACACGCTGTCGACGTTGAAGCACATCCTGGGTACGGGCCATGAATATTCGTGGTTCGTCCTGACCCAGAAGATCATCGAGAAGGAATTCGCCCTTTCCGGCTCCGAACAGAACCCCGACTTGACGTCGAAAAGCTGGCTGAACGTCCTGCGGAGCCGGCGCGGCAAGGGCGCCCCGCCGCCGGTCGAGGCGTTCAAGGAGAAGGGCGAGGATTTCGTCGTCCGCGACGACCTCACCGCGCTGGTGGACGGCATGAATGCGCTTTCCGGCGAAAACCTGATCGATCACGACTGCTTGCTGGCGCAGATCGAGGCGCGCGACCGGGAGATCGACAACCCCTTCTCCAAGGACGCGCAGGTGATCGCCATTCGCGGCGCGCGCAACTATCTGGGCGACAGGCTGATCCGCACGGCGAAGCCGCACAAGATTCTCGACCCCGCCAACGGGCCGCTGATCGCCGTCCGCCTGCATGTGCTGACGCGCAAGACGCTGGGCGGCCTGCACACCAATCTCGACGGCCAGGTGCTCGATGCCGGCGGCCAACCGGTGCCAGGCCTCTATGCCGCCGGCGAGGTGGCGGGCTTCGGCGGCGGCGGCTATCACGGCTACAACGCCTTGGAGGGAACCTTTCTCGGTGGCTGCATCTTTTCCGGCCGCAATGCGGGCCGGCACGCGGCGAAAGCCTGAGCGGACTTGCCAGCGCAGGCCGCCTCGGCGCAATCTGCGCCATCATGACAGCGACCGTGCAAGAGACCGATTCCCCATCCACCGTCGAGACCGTCGCCGACGCCATCACCGCCGCCGTGCGCGGCGGGCGGCTGGTGCCCGGCCAGAGGCTGACGGAGAGCGAGTTCACCGGCCGCCTCGGCGTCTCGCGCTCCTCCGTGCGCGAGGCGTTCCGCCGGCTGACGGCCGATGGGTTGTTGGCGGCCGAGCCGCATCGCGGCGTCACCGTGCGCCAGCTCTCACGCCGCGAGGTGGATAATCTGTTCGAGGTGCGCGGTGCGCTGGAGGCACTGGCCGTGCAATTGGCGCTGCCGGCGCTCAACGCCGCGCCGGCCCCGCTCCTTGCCCTGCAGGCCGAGCTGGACGCGGCAGCCGGGGCCGGTGAAATGAACCGCTTTTCCGAACTCAACGGCCGCTTCCACCGCATGTTTCGCCTTTACGCCGAAAACCCGCTCCTCGACGAGACGCTGACCCGCCTGTCGAACTCGCTCTACTGGCTGCAGTTCCGCGTGCTGGTCGACCGCGCCGAGGTGTTCGAGACCAACCGCCACCACCAGCTTCTGACCGCCTGCATCACCGCCGATGATGCGGCGGGGGCCGACGCCGCCATGCGGGAGCATGTCGAAACCGCGCGGCGTCTCATTCAGTCGCTGCCCGACGATCATTTCGCGCCGGCCGCGCATCCATAGACAGCCCCGCCATTGGGAGGCGTGACCGCCGCGAAACTTGACGAATGGCCAATTCTCATTGATTGTCTGACAAAATTATCAGACAAACAGAGGAGGCGTTTCATGACCGCGCACACGACCAAGGAATACCGCCCCATTCCCCTGCCTGATTTCCAGGAAATCCCGGTCGAGGAGATGCGGTCGCGGGCCAGGGCCTTCTATGAGGAGATCCGCACCCGCCACACGGTCCGCGACTTCTCCACGCGGCCAGTGCCGCGCGACATCATCGAGACCTGCATCATGGCGGCCGGCACGGCGCCCAACGGCGCCAACCACCAGCCCTGGCACTTCGCCGTCATCGGCGATCCGGCGCTCAAGAAGCAGATCCGCGAGGCGGCGGAAATCGAGGAAAGGACATTCTACGAGGGCCGCGCCGGCGAGGAATGGCTGCAGGCCCTCGCGCCGCTCGGCACGGATGCCAGCAAACCGTTTCTCGAGGAAGCGCCCTGGCTGATCTGCATTTTCGGCGAACGCAAGAGCCGTTCGGCCGACGGCGTGGCGCGCAAGAACTACTACGTGCCCGAATCCGTCAGCATCGCCACGGGCTTCCTCATCACGGCGCTGCACCGGGCCGGCCTGGCAACGCTGACCCATACGCCGAACCCGATGAGCTTCCTCAATGAACTGTGCGGCCGCCACCCGCACGACAAGCCCTACATCCTGATGGTGGTCGGCTATCCGAAGGAAGGCGCAACGATCCCCGCCCACGCGATCGAGAAAAAGCCGATCGAGGAGATCGCGACATTTCTTTGAGGGTTGCTTGACTGATGGCGATCCATGGGCTTGCTCCTCATCCGCCTGCCGGCACCTACTCCCCGTGAACGGGGAGGGTGAAGGACAGCGCCAAGACCCGCCGCCTTACTCTGCCGCATCCCCGAACGCATTGGCGCCGGCCTCGAATTGCAGGCTTGCGAGCTTGGCATAGATGCCGCCCTTGGCGACAAGCGCTGCGTGCGTGCCTTCCTCGACGATGCGCCCGTCATCCAGCACCAGGATGCGGTCTGCCTTCAGCACGGTCGCCAGGCGATGGGCGATGACCAGCGTCGTGCGCTCGCGCATCAGATGCTCCAGCGCCGTCTGCACCAGCGTCTCGCTCTGCGAATCGAGCGCCGATGTGGCCTCGTCGAGCAGCAGGATCGGCGCGTCACGCAGGATGGCACGGGCAATCGCCACGCGCTGCCGCTGGCCGCCCGACAGCGTCACGCCGCGCTCGCCCACCTGGGTGTCGTAGCCCTCCGCCAGCTCGCTGATGAAATCATGCGCCAGTGCTGCCCTGGCTGCCGCCTCGATCTCGGCGCGCGAGGCGTCCGGCCGGCCGAAGGCGATGTTCTCGGCAGCGGTCGCCGCGAAGATGGTGACGTCCTGCGGCACGACGGCCATGCGCCCGCGCAACGCCTGCGGGTCGGCTTGGCGCGCATCGACGCCATCGACCAGAACCCGGCCGCCATCGGCATCGTAGTAGCGCAGGAGCAGCGAGAAGATCGTCGTCTTGCCGGCGCCCGAAGGCCCGACGATCGCCACCGTCTCGCCCGGCTCCACCGTGAACGACAGGCCGTGCAGGGCCGAACGGTCCGGCCGCGTCGGGTAGGCGAAGGAAACGGCGTCGAACGTCACCGCGCCCCTGGCCGGCTCCGGCAGGGCCACCGGTTTGGCCGGCGCGACGATGGCGGGCTCCTCGGCCAGAAGTTCGCTCATGCGCTCGGCCGCGCCCGCCGCCTGCGAAAGCTCGCCCCAAACCTCAGACAGCGCGCCGAGCGCGCCGGCCGCCAGCACCGAATAGAGCAGGAACTGGCCGAGCGTGCCCGGCGTCATGGCGCCGGACAACACGTCGCGCGAGCCGAACCAGAGCACCGCCACCACCGAGGTGAAGGTCAGGAAGATGGCGAAGAAGGTCAGGAACGACCGCGCCATGATGGAAGAGCGCGCCGCGGCAAAGGCAGTCTCGATGGCGCCGGCGAATTTTTTCGTCACCGCCGCCTCGCCGGTGAAGGCCTGCAGCGTGCGCACCGCGCCGATCTGCTCGCTGGCATAGGCGGTGGCATCGGCCAGCGTGTCCTGCGCGAAGCGCGAGCGGCGGCGCACGGAGCGGCCGAAGGCCACCAGCGGCAGGACGATGACCGGGATCGCCGCGACCACCAGCAGCGACAGGCGCGGGCTGGTCACCACCATCATGCCGACCGCGCCGAGCCCCATGATGAGATTGCGCAGCGCCACCGAAGCGGTCGCGCCGACGGCTGATTTCACCTGCGTCGCGTCGGCAGAAAGCCGCGAGACGATCTCGCCCGACTGCACGCTGTCGTAGAAGGCCGGTGAAAGCCGTGTCACATGGGCAAACACGTCACGGCGCAAATCGGCCACCACCCGCTCGCCCAGTGTGATGACGAAGAAATAACGGCCGGCCGAAGCGAGCGCCAGGACGGCTGCAATGACGATCAGCATCGAAAAATAATTGGCGATGAAGATCGAATCGGATTCGGAAAAGCCGTGATCGATCATTCGCCTGACGGCCAGCGGCAGGGTCAGGGTGGCAATCGCCGCCATCACCAGGAAGACAAGCGCGCCGAGCGCCAGGCCGCGATAGCGCCCGACATAGGGGAGAAGGCGCCTGAGCGGCTTCAGCGAACGTCGCCTGGCGGCCGCCTCTGTTGAACCGGACGCCGTGTCTGAGCCCGCCATTGCCTGCCTTTCTGCCTACGCCATGCCCAGGCGGAGAAATTCTGCCCCGCTCAAGCCTTGTCTTGCCGGAACGCCTGATGTATAGGCACGCCAACCATTTCCGAAGCCGTAGCCTTCCTTGGCCGCGGCTTCAAGTTTTCAAGATGGGTGCAATTGCCGCAACGCGGGTTCGATTGGCATCCCGAGAGAGTTCAGGACAGACCGATGAAAGCCGAAATTCATCCCGACTACCACACCATCAAGGTCGTCATGACAGACGGCACCGAGTACGAGACGCGCTCCACCTGGGGCAAGGAAGGCGCCACGCTGCAGCTCGACATCGACCCGTCCACCCATCCGGCATGGACCGGCGGCCAGCAGTCGCTCATGGATCGCGGCGGCCGCGTGTCGAAGTTCAAGAAGCGTTACGAGGGTCTCGGCATCTAAACCGTCCTTCATCGCCAAGCTTTCAAAAAACCCGCCTCACTCAGGCGGGTTTTTTGTTGCCGTCTTGTCGATATGGCCGAGGTCGCGCTCCGGGTCGATGATATCGCGGACGCGCTGCTTCAGCACCTTGGCCTCGGGAAAGCCGCCATCGCGCTTGCGCTCCCAGATGAGCACGCCGTCGCAGGCCACCTCGAAGATGCCGCCCGTGCCGGGCTTGAGGCTGACCTCGGCAAGCTCGATGGAAAAGGTCGAGAGCAGCTCCTGCGCCAGCCAGGCCGAGCGCAGGAGCCATTGGCACTGCGTGCAATAGGTGATCGCGACGCGGTGCTCGCTCATCCGCGTCAGGCCGCGCTGAGCTTGGCCAGCGTTTCGTCGTCGACCTCGAAATTGGCATAGACGTTCTGCACGTCGTCATCGTCTTCCAGCGTGGCGACCAGCTTCAGGATCGACTGGGCGCGGTCCTCGTCGACCGGCGTGCCGGTCTGCGGACGCCAGATCGCCTTGACGGATTCGGCTTCGCCGAGCGACGCTTCCAGCGCCGAAGTGACCTCGCCGATATCCTCGAAACCGCAAATGATGACATGCCCGTTCTCGTCGGACTGCACGTCCTCGGCGCCGGCCTCGATGGCCGCTTCCATCACCTTGTCCGCATCGCCGGCGCTCACCGGATAGACGATCTCGCCCACCCGGTCGAACATGAAGGACACGGAGCCCGTTTCGCCCATTGCCCCGCCAGCCTTGGCAAAGGCGGCGCGGACGTTCGAGGCGGAGCGGTTGCGGTTGTCGGTCAGCGCCTCGACGATGAGCGCGACGCCGCCCGGACCATAGCCCTCGTAGCGCACTTCCTCATAGTTCTCCGCATCGCCGCCGGACGCCTTCTTGATGGCGCGCTCGATGTTGTCCTTCGGCATGGACTGCGCCTTGGCGTTCTGCACGGCCAGGCGCAAGCGCGGGTTCATGTCCGGATCGGGCAGTCCCGCCTTGGCGGCAACGGTGATTTCGCGCGCCAGCTTGGAAAACATCTTCGAACGGACGGCATCCTGCCGTCCCTTGCGGTGCATGATGTTCTTGAATTGGGAATGACCGGCCATGGGGCTCCTTTTCACGGACTTTTGAAAACATCGGAATTGCCGCGCCTTATAGTGAAAATGCCTGCCAACGTCCAGAAGCGCAAGCGATGGACGTTGGCGGGCGGACGCGATTTGACGGACCATTCCTGCTTGCCGAAACGGGAGATACCCATGACAGCCGCGATGACCGCCTTCCGCACCATTGCCATCCTATGGTCGTTCCTGATGCTGCCGCTTGCCGTTGCCCACGCCCAGACCGAGCGACCAAGCACCTGCCTTGCCATGGCGCGCGCATTGCCGAACGTGATCTACGCCTCCCTCGCCGTGCCGGCGGCGAGCGCCGGCTCCGTCACCATCACCTATGCCGGCCACTCCACCTACATCATCGAGACGCCGGCCGGCGTCACCATCGCCACCGATTTTTCCGGCGCGTATGGAACGAGCTTCTCGCCGCGCGTCGTCACCATGAACAAGGCGCACGGAACCCATTTCACCATGAACCCGGATCCGGCCATCGAGCATGTGCTGCCCGGCTGGAACCCGGAAGGCGGCCAGGCCAGGCATTCCCTGCTTGTCGATGACGTCTACATCCGCAACGTGACCACCGACATCCGCCGCTATGGCGCGATGGAGGCCGACGCCAATTCGATCTTCATCTTCGAGGTCGCCGGCCTGTGCATCGGCCATCTCGGCCACCTGCACCACCAGCTGGAGGACACGCATTATGCGGCGATCGGCCGGCTCGACGTGCTGATGGTGCCAGTCGATGGCGGGCTGACGCTTTCGCTGGACGGCATGAGCGAGATCGCCAGGCGGCTCTCGTCCTCGGTGATCCTGCCGATGCACCGCCACGCCACGCCGCTCAGCGCCTTTACGGGCCGCATGGGCGAAGGCTTCGACCTGGACTTCCGCGATACGCGCAGCATCGCCGTATCCCTCGACACGCTGCCGAGAAGGCCGACCATCATCATTCTGCAGGGCGTGTGAAACCCCTCCCGCGCAGGCGGGAGGGGTACCGTCTCACGCCGCCAGGCGCGGCGTCAACGCATCGAGCTCGACATGGCCGAGGAAGCCGCCGCTGGTTTTGGCGGGCTTGCCGTCCTCGATCGCGTGGGCGAAAATGACACCCGGATCAGCCTCGAGCTTCTGCCGGTAGGCATGAAGGCGCGGATACTCCTTCTCCAGGTCGAACAGGCCAAGATCCTCGCCCCATCGGGCGATGCCGACGAAATAGGCATCGGCAACCGTGCGGGCGTCACCCACCAGCCAGTCGCGCCCGTCAACCATCTCCTGCAGCCGTGCATAGCACCGCGCCGCACTGTCACGCGCCGTCGCGCGCAGCACCTCCCGCTCCGGCGCCCCCTCATCGAGCTTGAAGGCATGCCACGCCGGCGCGAAGGCGGAATGGAAATCCGTGTGCAGGAAGGACAACACACTGTTCAGCCGGTCGAATTCACGCGTTTCCTGCGAGAAACCGAGCCCGCGGGCGAAATCGCGCTTGGCCAGATTGTACATGATGGCGAGGCTTTCCGTCAGCGGTTCTCCGTCCTCCAGCAGAAGCGCCGGCGTGGCGCCGAGCGGGCTGATCTTGGCGAAGACGGCGCTGTCGGGCTTGGAAAGCATGTCGATGCGGCCGAGCCGATAGGGCTGGCCAAGCCACTCCAGCGCGACGATCGAGCCGAATGAGCAGCCATGCGGCACGCCATAGAAGAGAACTGGTTCCATGATTGGGGTCCTGAATGTTGTGAACGATGAAGCGGTTGATCCCGCCCGACGGTTCGGCAAATCTAAGCACCGCTTGCCATTCGGCAAGTACCGACTATTTTGTAAGGTACCGACCTTTCGGTAAGAATTGAGGAATTCCATGGCAAAATTCCAACCAGAAAGTTGCGGCCTCGGGCCGGCCTTCCAGGTGATCGGCGGCAAATGGAAAGCCCTCCTCCTGTGGCTGGTGCACACCGAGCCGCGCCGCTTCGGTGAATTGAAGCGGCTCGTTCCCGACATCAGCGAGAAAATGCTGATCCAGCAATTGCGTGAAATGGAGAGCGATGGTCTGGTTCACCGCGAGGTGTTTCATCAGGTGCCGCCGAGGGTCGAGTATTCCGCCACCGAACTCGGCAAATCCCTCGACGAAGCGCTGACGCCGCTGGCCAATTGGGGACACAAGCACGGCGCCGCAATCATCGCCCGCAACATCGAGAACGCCTGACCGGGCCGATCGCAAACACGACCGGAAATGAAAAAGGGAGGCCGAACCTCCCTTTTTCTCTATTCGTGCGCGTCCTCCGCCAACGCCTTGTCGCGCGCCCGCTTGCGGCGCGCCAGCATGTTGAGCCCCTCGACCAGCGCCGAGAAGCCCATGGCGACGTAGATGTAGCCCTTCGGCACGTGGAAGCCCATGCCATCGGCGATCAGCGTCATGCCGATCATCAGCAGGAAGCCGAGCGCCAGCATGACGACGGTCGGGTTGGCGGCAATGAAGCGCGACAGCGGCTCGGCGGCGATCAGCATCACCGTCACGGCGGCGATCACGGCAATGAACATGATAGCGATCTCGTCGGTCATGCCGACGGCGGTGATAATCGAATCGATGGAGAACACCAAGTCTAGCAGCAGGATCTGGAAGATGGCCGCGCCGATCCCCATGGTGATCTTGCCGCCCACCATGTTTTCCTTGCCGTCATCGGGATCGACCGAATGATGGATCTCCTTGGTCGCCTTCCAGACGAGGAACAGGCCACCGGTGATCAGGATCAGGTCGCGCCAGGAGAACCCGTGGTCGAACAGTTCGAGCACCGGCTCCGTCAGTTGGACGATGATCGAGATGGTAGCAAGCAACACCAGGCGCAGGATCAGCGCCGCGCCGATGCCCAGCCGCCGCGCCATCTTCTGCTGCTCCTTGGGCAACTTGTTGGTCAGGATCGAAATGAAGATCAGATTGTCGATGCCGAGCACGATCTCAAGCACCACCAGAGTGACCAGGGCGACCCAGGCTTCCGGGCTGGAAACGAACTCAAAATGACCGGCAAGCCATTCCATGGCAGCACCCCTCGCTGGCAGTTGCTATAAAACAGTCCCGCAGAGTTAGGGACGCGGACCCCCAGCGTCAACGCCAGAAGGCAGGAACGGTTTCCTCGAGGCGCGGGCCGATCCTGAGCGGAGCGATTTTCTCCGTCAGCCCGGTGCTGTCGGATATCTCGACACCCAGGCCGCAGATCGTCGCCGGCCCGTTGGCCGCCTCGAAGCGGCCCTTCGGCACTTTCGCTGTGAAGCGGTTGAGCGGTTCGTCCTTGTCCATGCCCAGCGACGAATCATAATCGCCGCACATGCCGGCATCCGAAAGATAGCCGGTGCCGTTGTTGAGGATCTGGTGGTCGGCGGTCGGTTGGTGGGTGTGCGTGCCGACGACGAGGCTCGCCCGGCCATCGACAAAATGGCCGAAGCACATCTTCTCCGAGGTCGCCTCGGCATGAAAATCGATGATGACCGCATCCGCCTGCTCGCCAAGCGGACAGGCGGCCAGCACGTCTTCGGCGCAGGCGAACGGATCGTCCAGTTCTGGATGCATGAAGACGCGGCCCATGATGTTGGACACCAGCACGCGCGCGCCGTTGCGGGCGATGTAGACGCCCGATCCCTTGCCCGGCGTGCCCTTGGGAAAATTGGCCGGGCGCAGGAAGCGCTCCTCGCGCGGCGCAAAGGTCAACGCCTCGCGCTGGTCCCACACATGATTGCCGGTCGTCACCACATCGGCGCCGGCATCCAGCGTGCTTCTGAAAATATCCTCGGTGATGCCGAAACCGCCGGCGGCGTTCTCGCCGTTCACCACCACGAAATCGAGCTTGAGATCGGAGATCAGTCCGGGCAATTGCTCCCACACCGCCATCCGGCCCGACCGTCCCACCATGTCGCCAAGAAACAGAAATCGCATGGAACGGTTCTATAAGGCGGATGCGAAGCGGCGCAAGCCGCTTTCTGTGAGGATTTCACCAAGCGCGACGTCATGCGGCTCCTCGGGCACGTGCCCGACCTCCTGGCAATCGAAGGCGATGCCGATCAGCCGTGGTGCACGGCGTTTCGCCTGCAGCCGGGCGATCGCCCGGTCATAGTAGCCCGCGCCGTAGCCGATGCGATGGCCCCGCCCGTCGAAGGCGGCCAGCGGCACCAGCATCACGTCGGGATCGAGTTCGGCCGCGCCCTCGCCCGGTCCCTGTGTGCCGAAACCCATGTCGACGAGCGCCGCATCGCGCAGGAATTCGCGAAAGACGATGGTCGTCTTGTCGAGAATGGCCGGCAGGCAAAGCCTGGCCCCACGCTCGGCCAGCGCTTCCATCAGGGGACGCACATCCACTTCCGAGCGCATCGGCCAGAAGCCGGAGACAACAGTGCCGGGCGCTGGATCAAGGCGAACGGCACAATCCGCGAGCGCCAGTGCTGTCTGCGCGCGCCAGGCGGGATCCAGCGCATCGCGCCGGGCAAGCGCTTCCTGGCGCAGCGTCTTCTTTGCTTCGGTCATGCCGGGTGGGAGCCGATTGCCGGGGACAGAGAGGGTGTGAAAGGGCTCGACATGTCCCGACGATATGCCAGGCGGCACCGGCAGAAAAGCCCGTTGGGGCGCATGTCGAAAAAAGAAAGATGGCGATCCACGACAACCGATGGAATGTCGATCCCGGGAACCTACACAGTAGGTGGGTGCCGTGTGGCCAAGCCCACGGGCAAGACCAGGGACAGCTCCCTTAAGGATCGATAAGGCCCCGGGGAAATGTTTCCTGTCGGGAAGCGCAGACCGCTAACCCAATATAGGCCTCCGCCCGATGCTCCGCCAGTGGCATTCGCACCCTTGCGCTGGCTATTTTCACCCCATAGTTTCGCCGGGGAGTTTCGTCACGAAAAGCCCGAAGGATTGGAGCGCATGCGTTTTGAAGGCACGGCGGATTACGTCGCCGACAAGGATCTGATGGTGGCCGTCAACGCGGCAATCGCCCTGGAGCGGCCTCTGCTGGTGAAGGGCGAGCCCGGCACCGGGAAAACCGAGCTGGCGCGCCAGGTGGCCGCAAGCCTCGGCCTCGACCTGATCGAGTGGCACGTCAAGTCCACGACCCGCGCACAGCAGGGGCTCTACGAGTATGACGCCGTCTCGCGCCTGCGCGACAGCCAGTTGGGCGACGAGCGCTTCAACGACATCAGAAACTACATCAAGCGCGGCAAGCTGTGGGAAGCTTTTTCCGCCGGCAGAAAGACCGTGCTTTTGATCGACGAGATCGACAAGGCCGACATCGAGTTCCCCAACGACCTGCTGCAGGAACTCGATAAGATGGAGTTCTTCGTCTACGAGACCGGCGAGACGGTGCGCGCCGACATCCGCCCGATCGTCATCATCACCTCCAACAACGAGAAGGAGCTGCCCGACGCCTTCCTGCGCCGCTGCTTCTTCCACTATATCCGCTTCCCCGACGCCGATACGCTGGCGCAAATCGTCGAGGTTCACTATCCGGGCATCAAGCAGAAGCTGGTTTCGGCGGCGCTCACGCAATTCTACGAGATCCGCGACGTGTCAGGCCTGAAGAAGAAACCCTCCACCTCCGAAGCGCTCGACTGGATCAGGCTCCTGGTCGCCGACGACGTGGCGCCCGAGGATTTGCGCGCCGACGCCAGGAACGCCCTGCCGAAACTGCACGGCGCGCTGTTGAAGAACGAGCAGGACGTGCATCTGTTCGAGAAGCTGGCCTTCATGGCCAGGCGGCAGTAGGCGCAGGCCCGGCGAACCCATGGAAATTTTCGTTCCGATCCCGCCAGAGGACGGCGAATGGGTGGTGGTGGACCACCACCGGGAACTGGAGAAGATGCTGGGCGCCGGCGCCAGGCGCATCCCCTGGTGGCGGAGGCCAATTCGGGCAATTCACGTGCCGGAAAGCGACGCTCGGTCCTTCCAGCCCGTCGATGCGCCCTGGATGGGAAGCCACGGCCTCGTGGTGAAGCCCGCCGCCCGCGCCCTGATCGAGCCGCTGATCGGCGCGGCCGCCCAATACGTGCCGGTGCGCGGCACGCCGTATCCACAGCTCGACTACGTCCATGTCCACCACCTCGTCGACGCACTCGACGAGGAGCGGTCGGAAATCCATTATTTCACACTCGGCACCGACATCCTGGACATCACCCGCTACGCGTTCCGACCGAACGTCAAGGAAGCGGGTCCGGCGTTCAAGCTTTCGCGCCTGCCGCGTGGCGATATCTTCCTGCGCGGCGACGTGGTCGCGGCGATCCTCGCATCGGGCCTCACCGGCTTCGCCTTCAAGAAAGTCTGGAGCGGCGGACAATGACCCTTCAGGTCGCCAGGTCGCCAAGGTCGCCGGACAGGCGCAAGGCTCTACGGTCCGTGGTCCTTGCCGAAAGCGGAATACGGCGGGAAGCTGAGTGTCGCTGAAATGGGGGGAGTGCATCGTGTCCGCCACCACCATCCGCCGCCTGAACGCCGGCGACCGGGACCGCTGGGTCGGTCTCTGGCAAGCCTACAACGTCTTCTATCGACGCACGGTCGAGGATCGCGTCACGCGAAGGCTTTGGGGCGAATTGCTGCAGCCCGACCGCGAACCATACGGTTTCGCCGCCGAGTTGGATGGGCAACTTGTCGGCTTCGCCCATTATTTCTTCGTCTACTCGACGTCGAACTGGAACCCTCGTTGCTATATGCAGGACCTGTTCGCCGACCCCGACATCCGTGGCCGGGGTGTTGGCCGCCGGCTGATCGAGGCCGTCTATGCCGAAGCCGACCGGCACGAAGCCTCGCAGACCTACTGGCTGACCCAGGACTTCAACGAAACAGCGCGCCGCCTCTACGACCGCCTGGCAAAGCCGACGCCGTTCGTCAAATACCAGCGCTAGGAGAACATCATGACCGACATCACCATTCGCCCGCTCACGCACGCCGACGAAGCGCAATGGCGCAGACTTTGGACAGCCTATCTGGAATTCTACGAGACCAGCCTGCCCGAGGAAGTCTACGCCTCGACCTGGGCACGGCTGTTCGATGGCGGCAAGTACGAGCCGAAGGGGCTGATTGCCGAACTGGACGGCAGGCCGGTCGGCCTGGTGCACTACATGCTCCATCGCACCTGCTGGGCGGTCGGCGACAATTGCTATCTGCAGGACCTCTATGCCGACCCGGACATCCGCGGCAAGGGCATCGGCCGCGCGTTGATCGAGGCCGTCTATGAGAAGGCCGACGCGGCGGGCGCGGCGAATGTCTACTGGACGACGCAACACTTCAACGAAACCGCCCGCAAATTGTATGATCGCATCGGCAAGCTGACGCCCTTCATTAAATACCAGCGAAGCTAAGGATTCAGTTTCAATACACATCGTGCTAGATTGAGATATTAACTCACAGGGCGTTTCGCACCATGGACAATGAAAGTCTTGTCGGGATAGGCGTTTACACCCCAACGGAAGCGTCACGTCTGCTGCATATTCCCAGCCGCAAAATCACCCGCTGGCTGAAAGGCCATGAGATCGGGGGCAAGCGCTATGAGCGCCTTTGGCGGCCACAAATCGATCTCAACGATGGCCGGATCTATCTTGGTTTTCGGGATCTAATGGAAATCCGTACCGCTGCAGCATTTATGCAAGCAGGCGTCAGTGCCATCATGATTCGTCGAGCGATTGATGAGGCGCAAAAATACGTAGCAGACGAAAGGCCGCTCTCAACCACACAATTTCGGACGGATGGTCATTCGATTTTTCTTGAGATCGCTGATGAAAGCGATGATCCAAAACTACTGGACCTTTTCAAGAAGCAATACGCGTTCAAACGCATTGTAGATCAAAGTTTGAAAGGGGTAGAGTTTGAAGGCATCGCACCATCACGCTGGTGGCCTGTCTCCAAACAACAAAAAATCGTTGTCGATCCTGAGCGATCATTTGGGCAGCCTATTGATACCGAAAGTGGTGTGCCAACTTCAGTTTTGGCCGCTGCTGCGCGAACCGAGGGCGTCGAAATCGCCTCGAAGAATTGGCTCGTATCAACCGCTGCAGTAAGACGCGCTGTTGAGTTCGAGACCTCATTCAGCAAAGCTGCATGAAGGTCTTGTTCGACAATTGCACATCGCCAATCATGGCAACGACATTAAATGGATTTATTGCAAATGAGGGTCATAACGCGATCCATATGCGCGATTTACCTCTAAAGAACCCAAATGACGTCCAATGGATGTCGCACCTTGCCAGAAGCGAAGAAGAATGGCTCATCATAACTGGAGACCAGCGCATCCGCAAAAACAAAGCGGAAGCGCAAGCTTTTCGAAGAGCCAATCTCAGGGGCGTGGTTTTGGCCGCCGCATACCAGAGAACCCCCATGCATAGATGTTGCGCTGTTATTATACATCAATGGCCTTCTCTCTTTGATACTGTGCGACGCTTTGATCCGCCTTTTCTGCTTGAAATGAGCATAAATTTTAATGGCAAGTTCAAACAACTCAGCTTCTAGTGATGTTCATCCCATTTTTCCTCGAGCTGAAAGCCGCGCGCGTGCCCGTCTCGCTGCGTGAATATCTGTCGCTGCTCGAGGGAATGGAGGCGGGCCTCGTCACCTATGACGTGGAGGGATTCTACTACCTCGCCCGCGCCACGCTGGTGAAGGACGAGCGCCACATCGACCGCTTCGACCGTGTCTTCTCGCACATCTTCAAGGGCGTCGAAGCGGTGTCAGGCGCGGATGGCGTCGATGCGCGGGCGATTCCCGAGGAATGGCTGCGTCGGCTGGCCGAGAAGCACTTGACCGAGGAAGAAAAGAAGCTCGTCGAGGCCATGGGCGGCTTCGACAAGCTGATGGAAACGTTGAAGCAGCGGCTGGAAGAACAGAAAGGCCGTCACCAGGGCGGCAGCAAATGGATCGGCACCGCCGGCACCTCACCTTTCGGCGCCTACGGCTACAACCCCGAGGGCGTGCGCATCGGCCAGGACGGCTCGCGTCACCGCCGCGCGGTGAAGGTCTGGGACAAGCGCGCGTTCAGGAATTTCGACGACACGGTCGAGCTCGGCACGCGCAACATCAAGGTGGCGCTGAAGCGGCTGCGCCGCTGGGTGCGCGAGGGGGCGGAGGAGGAGTTCGACCTTCCCGGCACCGTCCAGGCCACCGCCGAGCATGGCTATCTGGACGTCAAGACGCGGCCCGAGCGGCGCAACGCGGTGAAACTCCTGATGTTCTTCGACGTCGGCGGCTCGATGGACGATCACATCAGGATCGTCGAGGAGTTGTTTTCGGCCGCCCGCGCCGAGTTCAAGCACATGGAGTATTTCTATTTCCACAATTGCCTCTACGAGGGCGTGTGGAAGGACAACCGGCGGCGCCATTCCGAGGTCATGCCGACCTTCGATGTGCTTCACAAATACGGATCGGACTACAAGGCGGTCTTCGTCGGCGACGCCTCGATGAGCCCTTATGAGATCGCCTATCCGGGCGGCGCGGTGGAGCATTGGAACGCCGAGGCCGGCCATGTGTGGATGGCCCGCGCCCTGGCGCAATGGCCGAACGCGGTATGGCTGAACCCGGTGCCCGAGAAGCATTGGCGTTTCACGCACTCGATCGAGATGCTGCGTGATCTTGTCTCGAACCGGATGTATCCGCTCACCCTGTCAGGTCTGGAAGCGGCGACGCGCGAACTGTCGCGCAAGCACTGACTTCACGCCAACCCACGGCGGCCGACCATGCGCTGCCCGGCGGGTCTTTGCCCCTTGGCCTCGTCGCCGGCGGTCAGATGCGGCTCACCCTCTCCGCCGAAAATGAGATGCAGGAACTCGACCAGCCACTGTTTCAGATGGCGGTCCCAGACGAGCCGGCCGCCGAGATGATCCCGCCCCTGCTGGGCACCCGGCATGACGAAGCGCTGCGCCCCGCGCACCACCCAGCGCTGCATCATGGCGCGGGTCAGCTCGGCATGGAACTGGACGCCCCAGGCATTCCTGCCGTAGCGAAACGCCTGGTTGGTGTAGTGCTCGGCGGTCGCCAGGAGCGTGGCGCCCTTCGGCAGGGAAAATCCCTCGCGGTGGAACTGGTAGACCATTTCCGGCCAATGCAGGAGGTGGCGCCCCTCATCGGTGGCGCGCAGCGGATACCAGCCGATTTCGACGAGCCCGTCATCATGGCTTTTGACATGTCCGCCGAGATGCTTGACGAGCATTTGCGCACCGAGGCAGATGCCGAGAAACGGCTTGTCCTCCTTCAACGGCACGGCGAGCCAATCGGTCTCACGCCGAACGAAATCCTCATGGTCGTTGGCGCTCATCGGCCCGCCGAAGACGACCGCGCCGGCATGGTCTTCCAGCGTCTCCGGCAAGGCATGTCCCAGCGGCGGACGGCGAACATCGAGCGCAAAGCCGCTGGACTGCAGCACCTGGCCGACCCGTCCGGCACTCGACGTTTCCTGATGCAGAACGATGAGGATTTTTCGGCTGGGGTCGGTCTGCATGGGCCGGCTAGTTTTCGTTGCTCTTGTCTTGCATTTCCTGGCGCAGCAGGACGCGGTCGCGGTTGTCGACGCCGATCAGCTCGGCCACACGCCAGACGAGATTGTCCTCCAACTCGTGCAACTCGCCATCGGCGAACACCACGCCCCACATCAGCCCAACAAACTGCTTGCGCGCTTCGGCGTCCAGATGCCGTTTCAGGACACTGGTGAAAGTGTAGAGGTCAATCGCCTCCTGTTCGGCTTTCTCGCCGGCTTTCAGCAACCGCTCCAGCTCGGCGCCGCTGACATTGTAGGTCTTCGACAAGCTTTCCTTCAGCCGCTTCATCTCCGCCGCATCGCGGATGCCGTCGGCGTCGAGCACATGGAACAGGAGCGCCGCCGCCGCCACGCGCGGATCGTCCTCAGGCCGCACACCTTGCACGCGGCCGCCGCCGGGAATGTCTTTCAGGAAAGCGAGAATACGGTCGAACATGAATGATGCCGCTGCTGTGTTCTTGGAGGGAATCCGCCGCGATGCGGCGAATCGTTTGCGCCTGTCGATTAGAATAGGCGGAAGCCAGGCGACGTCGAGCCATTCGCCTCGTCGGGATCAACACCCGGATCGTCGGGCAATGGTGGCGAGGCCGCCGTGCCTTTGCCTTTCAGGGCCTCATCTCCGCCATTGGCAGGGCCGACTGGTGCCGGCTCGGTGGTCTTGGCCACTGGCGGCTGCTGAACTGTTTTCTTCGCCTGTGGCTCGGTCGGCTTGGCGGTTTCCGGCACAATGGCCTCCATCACCTGCGGAGCGGCCGGCGGTTCGGGCCGGGATACGGGCCCGCTATCGTCCTTCGCGGGCTTCGCCTCGATGACCACCGCATCGGCGGCATCGGGCCCGGTTGCCCCAGATGCGGTTGCCGGTGCGATTGCCAGCGCGGGAGCAAAATCCTCCTCCCCCTCGATCACCTGCGCCAAGCGCTCCATCGGCACGCGCCATTCGAAGGCGTCGAGCTTGCCGGTCACCGGGGAAATGGGAGCCCAATGCTCCGAAATGTAGCCGTCTGCCACCCAGGCCGGATCGCGCGGCGCGCGCAGCGCCTTCGACAGCCATTGCCGCACCCGGCCCTGGTCTCCCGTCTCGGCCTCCTCGATGTCGGCCATCAACAGATAGACGCTCTCGCGCGGCCCGAGCCGAGCCGCGGTTTCCGCCGACTGGCGCGCCAGCTTGAATTCGCCGGCGTCGAGCGCCGCCCGCCCGACGACGAGCGAGGATTCGACATTGTTCTGCCTGAGCGATTCGAGCTTTTTCGCCCGCGCCAGCCGGTCCTGCACCGAATCGCCGGGCCGGGCGTGGATATAGACATCCGCCACTTCCGGATGCGGCTCCTTCTTCCACGCGGTTTCCAGCACCTTCGAACCCTTGCGCAGTTCGCTCTGGCGGAACAGGGCCTTCGCCGCCGTCATCGCCGCCGGCACAAGATCCGGCCGCAGCTTGTGCGCCTCGAGCGCCGCCGTCCTGGCGCCCTGCACATCGGTATCGAGCATCTCCATGGCCTGGGCCGTCAACAACACCGCGCGGCGCCGCGCCGCGCTCTCGCGCTCCGCCTGGCTTGCCGCCTTGCGCGCGTCGAGCAACTTCAGCGCGCCGTCCCAGTCGCCCTCGCCGGTCTTGCTTTCGAGCGCCGCATTGGCTGCCCATTCGAGCTGCGGCGCGCCTTCCGCCGCGCGCTCGGCATAGTGGCGCGCCGCCTCGCGTTCGCCGAGCCGCTCCGCCTCCAGATAGAGCCCGCGCAGGCCCAGAAGCCGCATTTCGGGGTCGTCGAGCATCGCCGTGAACTTGTCGCGCGCCGCCTGCCGGTCGCCTTCGAGCAGCGCGGCCTGCGCGTCCAGCAGGTGGATCAGTGGTTCCTGGTCGGCGGAGATCAGCTTTGCCGCCTGCTTGCCCATGCGTCGTGCCAGACCGCCATCGCCGGCGCCGGCGGCGATCATGCCCGTCGACAGCGCCTGGTAGCCGCGGTCGCGGCGGCGCACGCGGAAATAGCGCGCCACCGTATAGGGGCTGTTCCAGATGCTGCGCACCAGCCACCACAGGATCATCACGGCGGCAACGATGGCGACGATCAACACCGCCGCCACCATCAGCGTCACTTCATATCGATAGCCGGCAAAAGTGACGACCAGTTCGCCCGGACGCTCCGCCAGCCAGGCGAAACCCAGGCCGAGCAGGAAGACGATGACGAGATAGAACAGAATACGAAACATCGGCGCTTATGCCCCTTTCAGCGCGTCGGAAAGCGCCTTTTCCAAAGCCTGGTCGGCCGCCTGCCGCGCCTCGAGCTTTCCCGCGAAATCGGCCGCCGCCTGCTTGCCGGCCTCCGGCAGAGCCGCATATTCGGCGAGCGCCTTTTCATAATCATTGGCGAGCACGGCCGCCTCCATGCGCGCGGCGATGGCATCGACGCCCTCACCCTCGACGCTGCCGACAGGCCGCACCACCACCAGCGAACGGGCGCTAGACATCAGATTGTCGATGATGCCGCCATTGCCGCCTTCAGCTCGATTGGCAGCGGCGACGATACGCGTCGCCACTTCGGGAACCTCGGCTGCCAGCGTCGTGCGGCTCGGCACGCCCTTCGCCGCATAGTCACGCAGCGGCGCCAGCGCCGCGGCCTCGGGCGCGATCGCCGCATAGGTGTCGAGTTCGCTGGCGAATGGCGTCCCGCGCTCGACCGCCGATTTCAACGCCGAAGCGGCGATCACCAGCGCCATGCGCGGCGCATCGTTGTTTTCCGCCACCTGGCTCTTCAGTGCTTCGACCGCGCTGGTGAGGTTCGACAGCGCCGCCGCATTGTCGGAGGCGCGCTGCATCGCCGCGGCGGTGTCCGCCGAAATCTTCGCCGTCCCCACCTGCAATTCGGCGACCTGCCGCGAAACATCCTGCACGGCATCGTTCAGTGCGCCGTCGGTTTCGCCGCCCTGGCCGCCCTCTTCAAGCTGGGCGACACGCGCCGCAAGCGCTTCGACGCCGGCACCCTCGCCGGCCGCGCCCGATGAAACCGCCCGCTGCAGCGTCGAAAGCTGCGTCCCGAGTTCCGATATGCGCCCATCCAGCGAACTGGCAAGCTCGGTCGCCTGCGTCAGCGCGGCATTGACGTCCTCGCCGCCACCGGCGGCGATACGGCCCTGCTGCTCTTCCAGCTTGGCCTCCAGCGCCGCCACCTGCTGGCGCAACGTTTCCATGGCCGGATCGGCCGTTCTGGCCTCGGGCTTGAGGCCGGGCAGGACACCCGCCCATTGCAGCCCCGCCGCCAGCGCCAGCGCGACCACGCCGCCAGCCAGGCCCGCGCCCAGCGTGCCGCCCGCACCGCCCCGGGAGGCCGGCTGCGGCCCTGTCGATTTCGGTGCCTCGACCTTCGGCGCCTCCGGCTGCGTATTCTGCTCGGAGGAGGAAGATCGTCCAAAGCCGCTCGGCATCGCCTGCGCCTTTCCCGCCGCCGCATCCGGCTTGGCCTGCGGCGCATCCGTCTTATCGGATTTGGTCTCGCCAGCCGCAGCCGTCGCCGGGCCGGCGGCAGCGGCCCGCGGCGCCTCGGACGAGGTTGCCGGCGCCGACGCGGTCTTGTCCGCAGTGTCGCGCTTCACCTTGTCCGCTTCGAGATCGATGGTCACCGGCTCCCGCTGGGTTTTGGAATGACGCGTCCTCGGCGTTTTGACCATCAGGCAACTCCGCTGGCAAAGTGCAAATCCGGCACCGTGTGCGGTGCAAATAAAGTCCTATCACACCGACATATGGTGAAAACAGGGGCAGTCACAATCTCGGCAGTTCCAATCCAGGCAGTTACAAGCCGATATGCACGTTCAGCAAGGCAAGGAGCGGCTCCTCTGCCGGTTGCGCCGCTATCTTCTTGCGGTCGGGCCCGACCCGGTCCAGCGCATCGGCGATGCGCGCGGAAAGACAATAGAATGTCGCATCGGCGAGTTTCGTTCCAATGACCGGCCGCTCGATCAGGCGGCACAATTGCCGCGCGCCGTTTGCCGAATAGACCAACACCCCGCCGACCGGGCGATCGCCAAGCGCTGCGGCAAGTGCCGCGTCGGAGGGTTCCAGCGGCAGCGTGTCGTAGGTTTCGATCAGGCGAACCCGGTGCCCCGCCGCGCGAAGCCGCGTCTCCAGGATATCCCGCCGCACGCGACCGCACAGAACCGTCACGTAGGCGGGCGCGGAAAAGACGGCGCTGATCCGCCGTGCGAGGCCTTCGGCATCGCCGGCATCCTCGTCGATCACGTCGAGGCCTGCTTCCCGCGCCGCCGCGCCCGTGCGCTTGCCGACGGCGAAAACCGGCTTCCCCCCGAGCGCGGCGAAAATCGCCGGCGAGGCATGGCGGATGGCATTGGCGCTGGTGACGGCCACGGCGTCGATGACGTCAGCGCCGATCGCCGCCGCAAGCGGCACGATCTCCGTCAGCGGCACAACCACCGGCTCGAAGCCGAGCGCTGCGAGCCGAACGCCGGTTTCGCAAGCGCCGGGCTGCGGCCGTGTGACCAGCACCCGCATCGTTCAGGTCCAGCTGTCGAAGAAGCGCGCGCCGGCCTTCTGGCGGATCGCAGCGCCGGCCTCGGCGCCGATGCGCGCCGCATCGACGGTTCTGCCCTCACCGCCGATCTCGTGGGTTTCACGGCCGTCTGGCGTCAGGATCAGCCCTGAAAAACGCAATGCATCGCCCTCGACCCGCGCCAGGCCGGCGATCGGCGTCCGGCAGGAGCCGTCGAGCGCCGCCAGGAAGGCCCGCTCGCAAATCAGCGCGAAACCGGTCGCCGCATGATGGATCGCCGCCACCATCGGCCCGATGCGCTGGTCGCCGATGCGGCTTTCGATGCAGATCGCCCCCTGCCCCAGCGCCGGTGGAAAACGCTCCGGATCCATGATCTCGCTGGCGACATGCGCCATGCCGAGCCGTTTCAGCCCCGCCAGCGCCAGCAGCGTGCCTTCGGCAACGCCCTCTTCCAGCTTGCGCAGCCGCGTCTGGACGTTGCCGCGAAACATGCAGACGTCGAGATCGGGCCTGAGCCGCAGCACCAGCGCCTGGCGGCGCAGCGAGGAGGTGCCGAGTTTTGCGCCTTGCGGCAGGTGCTTAAGGCTCGTCACGGAGCGGCCGATGAAGGCGTCGCGCACATCCTCGCGTTCGAGGAAGGCGGAGATTTCGAGCCCGTCGGGCAAAACCGTCGGCATGTCCTTCGAGGAATGCACGGCCAGGTCGATGCGCCCGTCGATCAGCGCTTCCTCGATTTCCTTGGTGAAAAGCCCCTTGCCGCCGGCCTGCGACAGCGGCCGATCCTGGATGCGGTCGCCGGAGGTGGAGATGACGACGATCTCGAACGCCTCCTCCGGCAGGCCATGCGCGGCCATCAGCCGGGCGCGGGTTTCGGCCGCCTGCGCCAGGGCTAGGGCGCTGCCGCGCGTGCCGATCTTCACCACATCAGTTTGCATGCCGTCACGTCCGTGCTAACCCGCATCCCGAAACCGGATGCACCTTTCCCTAACGAGGATTGGCGGCGACGGCAACATGAGCGGGTAAGGCCGAATGACGCGTATCCTTGGCATCGAGACGAGCTGCGACGAAACCGCCGCCTCCGTCGTCAGCCATGACGGCGGCGCGAACGCCATCCTGTCCAATGTCGTGCTCAGCCAGATTGCCGATCATGCGGCCTTCGGCGGCGTGGTGCCGGAAATCGCCGCCCGCGCCCATGTGGAGGCGCTGGACGGCGTCATCGAGGCCGCGCTTCAGGAAGCAGGCTGCACGCTGGCCGACATCGACGCCATCGCAGCCACCGCCGGGCCGGGCCTGATCGGCGGGCTGATCGTCGGGCTCACCACCGCCAAGGCCCTCGCGGCGGCCGCCGGCAAGCCGCTGATCCCGGTCAACCATCTGGAAGGCCATGCGCTGACGGCGCGGCTGACCGACGCTCTCGACTTCCCCTATCTGCTGCTGCTCGTTTCCGGCGGCCACACGCAGATCGTTCACGTGACCGGTGTCGGCCGCTATACGCGCTGGGCTTCGACCATCGACGACGCTCTGGGCGAGGCCTTCGACAAGACGGCGAAACTGCTCGGCCTTGCCTATCCGGGCGGCCCGAGCGTCGAAACGGCGGCGGCTTCCGGCAATGCACGACGGTTTGCCTTTCCGCGCCCGCTGAAGGGCGAGGCGCGGCCTGATTTTTCCTTTTCCGGCCTGAAGACGGCGGTGCGCCGCGCAGCCACGGAACGCGCGCCGCTGGCCGACAGCGACATCGCCGATATCTGCGCCTCGTTCCAGCTTGCCGTGACCGAGACCCTCGCCGACCGGGTGAAACGCAGCCTGGAACGCTTCCGCGACGAACATCGTGGGCTGGAAGACCCTGTACTGGTCGTGGCAGGCGGCGTCGCCGCCAACCAGGCGATCCGCGCAGCGCTCCAAGCTCTGTGCGAAACGAACGGCTTTCGCCTTGTCGCCCCCCCGGCCAGGCTGTGCGGCGACAATGCGGCGATGATCGCCTGGGCGGGACTGGAACGATGGCGGCAGGGCCTCGTCGAGGATGACGCACTGTCCTTCGCCCCGCGCCCGCGCTGGCCGCTCGATGAGCAGGCCGCGCCTCTTTTCGGCGCCGGCAAGCGGGGAGCCAAGGCATGAGAAAGCCTGCGACCATCGCCGTGCTTGGCGCCGGCGCATGGGGCACCGCGCTGGGCGGCACAATGCTGGCGGCCGGCAATCGCACGACCTTGTGGGCCCGCGACGCCGCACTCGCCGAGGCGATCAACGGCGAGCACCGCAATGAGCGCTACCTGCCGGGCATCGCGCTCGACCCGGCGCTGCACGCCACGACGGAGATCGGCGAAGCCCTGAACGGCGCGGATTGCGTTCTGGCCGTCACCCCGGCGCAGACCCTGCGCGCCGTGCTGGTCGCAGCGCAGCCGCATATGTCGCGGGGCATTCCCGTGGTTCTGTGCGCCAAGGGCATCGAGCGGGAAACCGGGCGGCTTCTGTCGGAAATCGCCGCCGAGGTCCTGCCCGACAATGCCGTCGCTGCCCTGTCCGGCCCGAGCTTCGCCACCGATCTGGCGCGCGGCCTGCCGACGGCCGTTACGGTGGCGGCGAGAGACGCAAAACTGGCGGCACAACTTGCCGAAAGCCTCTCCGCGCCGCGCCTGCGCTGCTATTCCACCGATGACCTGACCGGCGTCGAGATCGGCGGGGCGCTGAAGAACGTGCTGGCCATCGCCGCCGGCGCCACCAGCGGCGCGGGGCTTGGCGCCAGCGCCGTCGCCGCCCTGATCACGCGCGGCTTCGTCGAGTTGCGCCGCATCGGCGCGGCGTTTGGCGCGCGGCCCGAAACGCTGATGGGGCTTTCCGGCCTTGGCGACCTGATCCTCACCTGCGGGTCCGAACAATCGCGCAATTTCGCCTACGGCCTGGCGTTGGGCCGTGGCGAGAGCCTGGAAGGCCGGCCGCTGGCCGAGGGCGCTCACACCGCCGGCATCGCCGCCCGCATCATCCGCGAGCGCGGGCTGGAAGCGCCGATCATCCAGAGCGTGACCGAGCTTCTCAACGGACGGCTGACGGTCGATGCCGCCATGCAGGCGCTGCTGGCGCGACCGCTGAAGAGTGAAAACGGACACTGAGAAAGGAAGCCCATGATCTTCGCCATCATCTGCAAGGACAAGCCAGGCCATCTGGACACCCGCACGGGCACGCGGCCCGAGCATGTGACATTCCTCAACGGCCTCAACGAAAACGGCGCGCTGAAATTCGCCGGCCCATTCCTCGACGCCGACGGCAAGCCCTGCGGCAGCCTGGTTGCCGTCGAGGTGGAAGACATGGCCGCCGCCGAGCTGATCGCCGCAGCCGATCCCTATGCTCTTGCGGGCCTGTTCGAATCCGTTGAAATACGGGCCTGGAACTGGGTGTTCAACAATCCGGAGACTATCTGATGGCCTATTGGCTGTTCAAATCCGAGCCCACCTCCTGGTCCTGGGAGATGCAGAAGAAGAAGGGCGAGGCCGGCCAGCAATGGGACGGCGTGCGCAACTACCAGGCGCGCAACAACATGCGCGAGATGAAGATCGGCGATCTCGGCTTCTTCTATCATTCCGTGAAGGAGACCAGCGTCGTCGGCATCGTCGAGGTCTGCGCGCTCGCCCATCACGACACCACCACCGAGGATCCGCGCTGGGAGTGCGTCGACATCCGCGCGGTAAAGGACGTGCCGAAGCCGGTGACGCTGGCCGACATCAAGGCCAATCCGCATCTCTCCGACATGGTCCTGGTCAACAATTCGCGTCTCTCGGTCCAGCCGGTCAGCAAGGCCGAATGGGCGGAGATCTGCCGCATGGGCGGGCTCGACAAGGCGCCGTGAAACCGCTTTCGGCGGCGCACGCGGAGGGCTTCATTCGTCGGAACACGGCGCTCACCGCCCCTCCGCACGTGCCGGAGATCGTTCTTCACCTGGCTGACGAAGCACACGATCTGTGGCGGCGGACCGAGGAGGAGCTGTCCGAAATGGGCCTGCCGCCGCCCTTCTGGGCCTTTGCCTGGGCCGGCGGCCAGGGCCTGGCGCGTTACCTGCTCGATCACCCCGACACGGTGCGCGACCTCCATGTCCTCGACTTCGCGACGGGATCGGGCCTTGTCGCCATCGCCGCGATGAAAGCCGGCGCCGCCTCGGTGCTGGCCGCCGACATCGACCCATTTTCCGCGCCGGCCTGCCAACTCAACATGGCGGCGAACCATGTGCGCTTCGACCTCACGCAGGATGATCTGATCGGCCGCAACGGTCCGTGGGACGTGGTCCTCGCCGGCGACGTTTTCTACGACAGGGCGCTGGCGGACATGCTTGTTCCCTGGTTCACCACCCTGGCCGAGCGCGGCAAGACCGTGCTGATCGGCGATCCGGGCCGCTCCTATCTGCCGAAAGACCGCCTCACCGAGCGCGCCGTCTACACCGTGCCGGTCACCCGGGCGCTGGAAGACGCCGAGGTCAAGCGCACCACGGTCTGGCAATTTTCCTGACGCGCCTTACAGTCGGCGCCAACACGCCATGGAGAATACCCGCATGGATTTCGCCGGTCTCAACTATCTCGCCATCCCCGTCGCCGCCATCGCAGGCTTCCTGTTCGGCGCCGTCTATTACGGCCTGCTCGGCAAGCCCTGGATGAAGGCTGCCCGCATCACGCCGAGCGATGCGAAGATGGCGCCTTCGCTGCTCATCACCTCGTTTATTGCCGAACTGATCATGGCCTGGGTGCTGGCGGGCGTCATCGGCCATCTGGGAGCCGGGCAGGTGACCGTTCAGAATGGCATCGTCTCCGGCGCCTTCATCTGGCTCGGTTTCATCGCCACGACGATCGCCGTCAACCAGCGCTACCAGGGGTTCGGCTGGAACCTGACGCTGATCGACGCCGCGCATTGGCTGGGCGTGGCCATCCTGATGGGCGGCATCATCGGCTGGTTCGGCGTCTAGTGGTGCGATCCTAACAGATGGTACCATCTGTTTCGGTCAGACCACTAGAAGCCGGAGCATCAGCCTCGCCTCAATACTCAGAATAAAAACATCAATAATGATGTTCTAGACATCACTATTGGAAGTTTGTATATGCATAGCCAGACGGAGCGCCAATGATCACCGCAGCACAAATGCGCGCCGCCCGCGCCCTTCTGGGCATCGACCAGAAGCAGCTTGCCGAGCTTTCGGGCGTTTCGCTACCGACCATCCAGCGGATGGAAGCCAGCGAGGGCAATGTGCGCGGCGTGGTCGACACGCTGTCCAAGGTCGTCGAGGCCCTGGCCACCGCCGGCGTCGAGCTGATCGGCGACAATGCGCCCAGCACCGGCACCGGGCGCGGCGTGCGCTTCAGGGAAGCGGCGGCGAAGGCCAAATCCGTCTGATCAATTTGCAACGGCGACCGCCAGCCTGAAGCCGACGATCCCGCTGCCAGACCCGATGGCATGAGGGAGCGGCGATGCCTGCCCGCAAGAAACGAGCCGATTTTACGGCGCTCTTCACACCCAAGCTGATCACGGTGCTGCGCGAGGGCTATGGGCTGGATGCCTTCAAGGCCGACGTCATCGCCGGGCTCACCGTCGCCATCATCGCCCTGCCCCTCTCCATGGCCATCGCCATCGCCTCGGGCGTGCCGCCGGAGCGCGGCCTGTACACGGCGATCGTCGGCGGGTTTCTGGTCTCCGCGCTCGGCGGCAGCCGTTTCCAGATCGGCGGGCCGGCGGGCGCCTTCATCGTCCTGGTCTTCGCCACCGTGCAGGCGCACGGCATTGACGGGCTGATCCTTGCCACGTTCCTGTCCGGCTTCATCCTGCTTGCCGTCGGTTTCCTGCGGCTCGGCACCTTCATCAAATACGTGCCCTACCCCGTGACGGTCGGCTTCACCTCGGGCATCGCCGTCATCATCCTGGCAAGCCAGATCAAGGATTTCTTCGGCCTGACGCTGTCGGGCGCGGAGCCCGGCCCGTTCATTCCCAAGCTTGAGGCACTGGCGGCGGCGCTGCCGACGGTCAATGCCGCATCCCTCGCGCTGGCGCTCGGCGCGGTCGTCGTCATTCTGGGCCTGCGCCGCTTCCGGCCCCATTGGCCAGGCTTCCTCATTGCCGTGGCGGCGGCGACCATCATCGCCTGGGGGCTCGGCCTGCCGGTGGAGACCATCGGCACGCGCTTCGGCGGCATCCCGCAAATGCTGCCGGCGCCGCACCTGCCGGCCCTGTCGTGGAACAGGATCGTCGCCGTCCTGCCGGCAGCGCTGTCCTTCGCCCTTCTGGGCGGCATAGAGAGCCTGCTCTCCGCCGTCGTCGCCGACAGCATGACCGGTCGGCGGCACCGTTCCAACAGCGAACTGGTGGCGCAGGGCGTGGCGAATATCGGCTCCTCGCTGTTCGGCGGCATCTGCGTGACCGGCACCATAGCCCGCACCGCCGCCAATGTGCGCGCCGGCGCGCACGGGCCCGTCTCGGGCATGCTGCACGCGCTGTTCCTGCTCGCCTTCATGCTGGTCGCCGCTCCCCTGGCGCGCTTCATCCCGCTGGCGGCACTGGCCGCGATCCTGGCGGTGGTCGCCTGGAACATGGCGGAAAAGCACCAGTTCGCCGCCCTCCTGCGCTCCTCGCGCGGCGATGCGGTGGTGCTGCTGATCACCTTCCTGCTGGTGGTGTTCCGCGACCTGACCGAAGGCATTCTGGTCGGCTTCGGCCTTGGCGCACTTCTCTTCCTCCACCGCATGTCGGAGGCCGTGCGCGTCGAGCATGGCATAGCCTCGAACGCCGACCGTCCCGACAATGGCGAACGCCCCTACGCGCCGGACATCGCCACGGACGACGACATCGTCGTCTACCGCATTTCAGGCGCGTTCTTCTTCGGCGCTGCGGCGGCTGTTGCGGCCGCGCTCGATCGCATCGGCGGCCGGCCGAAAGCCTATGTCATCGACATCTCGTCGGTCAGCTTTCTCGATTCCACCGCCGCATCCACCATCGAGGGCTTTGCCCGCAAGGCGCGGCAAAACGGTGCGACGGTCTATCTGGTCGGCGCCAGCCAGCCGATTCGCCGCCTGCTGCGCACCCATGGCCTGCATCCGCCGCATGTGCGCTTCTATGGCCGGCTGGAGGACGCCACGGCTGCTGCCCGGCACGCCATCGCGGCCGGATAAGGATTGGCTACTTCGCTTGCTCTTCCAGCGAATGGCGCATGATCAGCGGCATCTGGCTCATGGTGAAGAGGATGGTGATCGGCATGATGCCCCACACCTTGAAGGCGACCCAGGCATCGGTCGAGAACAACCGCCAGACAACCTCGTTGACGATGGCGAGGAACAGGAAGAACACCCCCCAGCGCAGCGTCAGCTTGCGCCAGCCCTCCGCATCGAGCTTGAAGGCCGAATCGAACACATAGCCGAGCAGCGATTTGCCGAAGGCGAGCCCGCCGAGCAGGATCGCGCCGAACAGCGTGTTGACGATGGTCGGCTTCATCTTGATGAAGGTCTCGTTGTGCAGATACAGCGTCAACGCGCCGAAGATCAGCACGACGATGCCCGACACCAGCGGCATGATCGGCAAGGTGCGCGTCAAAATCCACGACACGGACAGCGCAATCACCGTTGCCGCCATGAACAGCCCGGTCGCCAGGAACAACGGCCCGCCCAGGCCGGCCAGCACCGGAAAGCGCTCCACCAGCCAGTCGCCGCGCGCATTGGCGAAGAAGAACACCATCAGCGGGCCGAGCTCCAGCGCCAGCTTGAGCAGCGGGTTCAGCGCCTTGCGCTGCGGATCGGTCGGTTCGCGTTCAAAAATGTGCTTCTCGCTCACGCTCATGCCACTCCCGCGATCGCCTTGGCGAAATCGCTTGCAGAAAAAGGTTCCAGATCGTCGACCTGTTCGCCGACCCCAATGAAATAGACCGGCAGCTTGTGCTTCGCTGCGATGGAAACGAGAATGCCGCCGCGCGCCGTGCCGTCAAGCTTGGTCATCACAAGCCCGTTGACGCCGGCAACATTGCGGAAGATTTCGACCTGATTAAGGGCGTTCTGGCCGGTCGTCGCGTCGACCGTCTGCAGCACCGTGTGCGGCGCTTCCGGATCGTGCTTGCCGAGCACGCGGACGATCTTTTCCAGCTCCGCCATCAGCTCGGTCTTGTTCTGCAGGCGGCCGGCCGTGTCGATGATCAAGACGTCGGAGCCGGCTTCCTTGGCCTGGGCATAGGCATCGAAGGCGAGACCCGCCGCGTCGGCGCCGAGCTTGGAGGCAACGACCGGCGAGCCGGTGCGCTCGCCCCAGATCTTGAGCTGCTCGATGGCCGCCGCGCGAAACGTATCGCCCGCGCCCAGCATCACCGACAGTCCGCCCTCGACGAGCTTGGCCGCCAGCTTGCCGATGGTCGTCGTCTTGCCGGTGCCGTTGACGCCGACGACGAGGATGACATGCGGCTTGTGCGACAGATCGAGCTCGAGCGGCATCGCCACCGGGGCCAGCACCTTCTCGATCTCCTCGGCCATCACCGCCTGCACTTCGTCGCCGGAAATGTCCTTGCCGTAGCGGCCCGACGCCAGCGCGTCGGTGACGCGCATGGCCGTCTCCAGGCCGAGATCGGCGCGCAGCAGCACGTCTTCCAGATCCTGCAACGTGTCTTCGTCCAGCTTCCGCTTGGTGAAAACGCCGGCAATGTTGTCGCGCAATTCGCGCGACGAGCGCGACAGCCCCTCGCGCAAGCGCTGGAACCACGGCTTCCTCGGCTCGGGCGCAGGCGCAGCGTCCTGTTTGCGCTCGACGCTTTTGGCAACAGTGAGTTTGGCCGGAGCTGCAACGCTTTCTTCCTTCTCCCCGTCTGCGGGGAGAAGGTGGCCCGAAGGGTCGGATGAGGGGCCAGCGTCGACGCTTTCGGCTTCTGGCGCTGCATCCTTCGTCTCGTCGGCCGGCGACGGCGCTCGCCCCTCATCCTCACCTTCTCCCCGCTCGCGGGGAGAAGGGGACGCCGGCGTCGCGTCTTGATTTTCTACCTCTGGCTCTGGCTCTGGCTCTGGCTCTGGCTCTGGCTCTGGAAGAGTCTCAGCCGCCGGCTTGTCTTCCGTCAATGGCGGTTGAACGTCGATGGCGGGCACGGTGTCATCGGCAACCGCCGCATCGTCCACCGCAGCGTCTTCCGGCGGAGTCTCCTCGACCTGCTTCCTGCCGAAGGAGAAGACCTTTTTGATGAATCCGAATGCCATGCCCGCTATGCCGCTTCCTGCTCTTGCACCGCGGCGATGAGCCGCTTGCCGTCATGGCCGGTGATGGCGGCCTCGATGATGCGGCCCGGCCGGGCCTTGCCCGTGACCGCCGGCGTAAAGCCTTCCGTGCGGCCGATGCCGCCATGTTCGACCAGCAGGCGCTGCCGCGTGCCGGTAAAGCGCTCCAGATGGGCGCGATAGGCCCCGCTGCCTGCCTTGCGCAGCCGGGCTGCGCGCTCCTTGACCACAACGCGCGGCAGTTGCGGCATGCGCGCGGCCGGCGTGCCCTCGCGCGGGCTGAACGGAAACACATGCAGATGCGTCAGCCGGCATTCCTCGACGATGCGCAGCGAATTCTCGAACATCGTCTCCGTCTCGGTCGGGAAGCCGGCGATGATGTCGGCGCCGAACACCGCATCGGGCCGAAGCCGCAGGACCTCCCGGCAGAAGCCGATCGAATGGTCGCGCGAATGCCGCCGCTTCATCCGCTTCAGGATCATGTCGTCGCCATGCTGCAGCGAGAGGTGCAGATACGGCATCAGCCGCTCCTCCTCCGCCAGGGCGCGCATCAGATCGGCGTCCGCCTCGATCGAATCGATCGAGGAAAGGCGCAGGCGCTGCAATTCCGGCACTTCCCTGAGGATGGTCCGCACCAACCGCCCCAGGCGCGGACTGCCCGGCAGGTCTCCGCCATAGCTCGTCAGGTCGACGCCCGTCAGCACAGCCTCGGCATAGCCGTTCTCGACGATCTGCCGCACCTGGTCGACCACGGCGCCCATCGGCACCGAACGCGAATTGCCCCGGCCAAAGGGAATGATGCAGAAGGTGCAGCGATGGTCGCAGCCATTCTGCACCTGAACGAAGGCGCGCACCCGGCCCTCGATGGAATGAACCATATGCGCCGCCGTCTCGCGCACCGACATGATGTCGTTGACGCGCACGGTCTCCGTGTCGTTGACGCCGAAATCGGGCAGCGCCCGGTAATGATGGCTTTCCAGCTTTTCCTGGTTGCCGAGCACCAGGTCGACCTCGTCCATCGCATCGAAGGACGCCGGCTCCGTCTGTGCGGCGCACCCGGTGACGATGACCCTCGCACCGGGATTCTCGCGCTTGGCGCGGCGGATCGCCTGGCGCGCCTGGCGCACCGCCTCCGCCGTCACCGCACAGGTGTTGACCACCACGGCGCCGCCTTCCAGCGCGCCGAGGCCCGCCTCGTCGGCCTGGCGCTTGATGATCTCAGATTCATAAGCGTTCAGCCTGCAGCCGAAGGTGAGGACGTCCACCGCCATTCAGACCGCCCCCTCGGTCTCGCGTTCCCACGCGCCGGTGGCAGGGTCGAAACGGCCAGAGAACTCCCACGCCGCCGGCCCGGTCATAATGACGTGGTCGTCCTCGCGCCACAGAATGTCCAGCGGTCCGCCGGGCACCGTCACCGTCAGGTGGCGGCCGGTGCGCCCGGTGCGCGCCGCAGCGACGGCTGCGGCACAGGCGGCGGACCCGCAGGCCAGCGTCAGCCCGGCCCCACGCTCCCAGGTGCGCAGCGTCAGCGCGTCGCGCGCCGTCACACGGGCGAGCGAGATGTTGGCGCGCTCGGGGAAGATCGGATGATTCTCGAGCAGCGGCCCGAAGCGCTCCAGATCGTAGGAACCGACATCGTCCGCAACCCAGAAGATGGCATGCGGATTGCCCATCGAAACGACTGACGGCGAATGCAGCACCGGCGCATCGATCGGCCCCACCTGGAGTTCGATCATGCGCGTGTCGCGGAATTCCTCGGAAAGCGGAATGTCCTGCCAGCCGAAGCGCGGCTTGCCCAGGTCGACGGAGATCAGCCCGTCCTCATGCTCCTCGGCGGTGAGGATGCCGGCCACCGTCTGGAAGGTGAAAACCTTCTGCCCGCTCTCCGCCGCCAGCGCTTGCACCACGCAACGGGTTCCATTGCCGCAAGCCTGTGCCTGGCTGCCATCGGAATTGAGGATTTCGATGTAGTTCTGTGTGCCGGCGAGCCGCGCGTCGTGGATCGCCATGATCTGGTCGAAACGCGTTGCCGGATCGGCGTTCAGCGCGCGCGCCGCCTCCGGCGTGACACGATCGCCACGCCCGCGCATATCGGCAACGATGATCTCGTTGCCGAGGCCGTTCATCTTCGCAAATTGCGCCAGCGCCGCCATCCGGTCTCCGATGCCAAAGGGTCTTGCGCCTATATGGCCGATGGCGGGCGAAATTACCAGATGAACGGCTGCTCAAGCGGGATGAGGGCGGGAATGAGAGAAGGAGGCGGGCGGGTTTGCGCCCGCATCCGTTTCACCGATGAACACCGAGCCGTGTCAGGCGATCACAACAATGCCCAAAACAGCGAGCAGGAACAGCACCAGCACGATGGCGATCAGCAGCTTCACACCGGTCATGGCCGCACCGGCGATACTGTTCATGCCGAGAAGGCCGGCGACCGCCGCGACGATCAGGAGAATCAGAATCCATTTCAGCATGTGTCATACCCTCCGTTGCGGCTCCTGTGCCGTGTCAGGCTTCAACGCCGGGGATGGCGCCTGGTTCCCGCGCTTCCGATTCACTGTTGCCGATAGGAAACACTTGAAGCTTGTCGCATATGAAACCGGTTCTTAACCACGCTCAGGCTGTTATAGTTGCAAAACATCGCCACGATTGGGCGTTTCGAATGGAACTCTTAGGCAAGTCAGTGCATTGGTCGCTGCAACGGAGAGACGGCATGCCGCATAACAAAACCGCATTCATGGCAGCTTCGCTGTTGGCACTTGCTTTGGCTGGCTGCACCAGCGAACGCTTTGCCCCCATGAGCAGCAACCGAGCGCCCGAACCCCTGGCGGCCGCGCCGTCGGGAACGGTAACATCGAACCAGCTCCCGCCGCCCTCCAGCCCGACCAACCCGTCGGATTTCCCTGCGCCGCCGCAGCAGGACACGCAGGTCGCAGCGCTTGACCCGAATGCCGCCGCCAATGCGCCCGAGGTTTCGACCGGCGCCGTCGCCGGCGTGTGGAGTGTCAATGTCGCCGGCCAGTCCTGCCGCGTGGCAACGCCGCAGACCAAGTTCGGCGCCGGCTACCGTGCCGGACCGCTGCGCTGCCCAGCACCGATGGACGGGGTCAAATCGTGGAATGTCGAGGGCAAGCAGCTCGCCTTCTACGATGCCAATGGCGGTGTCCTGGCCCGGCTCTATTCGTCCGGCGCCGAACGCTTCGACGGCCAGACCACCAGCGGCCAGCCGATTTCGCTGAGCCGCTAGAGCATTTTGCAGTCGGGTGGAATCACCTGACGTCCGCATAAATGCGGAAAAACAAAGAGCTAGACCGGTTCAGCGCTTCCATGAAACGCTGAACCGGTCCAACCGCCCGATCCGAACCCGCTGGCCAGAGAGCCGAGCCGAAAGCCCATCATGACGCTGCGCGACGGCCTCGTTATTCATCCTTCCGTCACGCAGCGCTACGATCACCTGGTTGAAACCGGGGCGCTTTCGCGCGACCCGATGCAGGTGAAAGTGGCCGCGACCCTCGACAATCTGATCGGCGAGATCTGCGACAAGCGCCTGGCGCGCAAGTCGAGCGCGCTCGGCTGGCTGTTCGCCAAGCGCGGCAAGGTCCGCGAGCCGATCCGCGGGCTTTACGTCTATGGCGGGGTCGGCCGCGGCAAGACCATGCTGATGGACTTGTTCTTCGAACTGGTGCCTGTCGAACACAAGCGCCGCGCCCATTTCAACGACTTCATGGCCGACGTGCATGACCGGATCGGCCGCCATCGCGCCGCCCTGAAAGCGGGTGAAACCCGCGAGACGGACCCGATTCCGCCGGTCGCCGCCGCCCTGGCGAAGAATGCCTGGGTTCTGTGCTTCGACGAGTTCACCGTTACCGACATCGCCGATGCGATGATCCTGTCGCGGTTGTTCTCGGCCCTGTTCGAGCGCGGCGTGGTGCTGGTCGCCACCTCCAACGTCGCGCCCGACGATTTGTATCGCGACGGCCTCAACCGTGGCCTTTTCCTGCCATTCATCGGCATATTGAAGCAGCATGCGCGCGTCCTGAAACTCGATGCCGATACCGACTACCGGCTGCGGAAGCTCAATCGCATTCCCGTTTACATGACCCCCGACGACGAAGCCGCCGACCGGCAGATGGACGAAGCCTGGGAGGCACTTGTCGACGGCAGGCAGGCAGAACCCCGCACGCTGACGGTGAAGGGGCGCAAGCTCGCCGTGCTACGGGCGGTGGGCACCGCCGCCCGGTTCTCCTTCGCCGAACTGTGCGAGAAACCGCTCGGCGCGCGCGACTATCTGGCGATTGCCGGCGCCTTCGACACGCTGTTCATCGACCACGTGCCGGTGATGGACCTGCCGCGCCGCAACGAGGCGAAGCGCTTCATTCTGCTGATCGACACCCTGTATGACAGCCGCGCCCGCCTGTTCGTCTCGGCGGCGGCCGCACCCGAGGCGCTCTATGCCGCGACAACCGGCACCGAGGCTTTCGAATTCGAGCGCACGGCCTCGCGCCTGATCGAGATGCAGACCCGCGACTGGCTTTCGCAGACGGCCGAGCGCGCGAGCGCCGCCGACGAAGCCGTTGTTTCCGCCGCGGCCCAAGCCAGGTGAGATCGGGGGCAATGGCCAGCGCACGGCGGGCCAAATGCTCACGGATGCGGAAACGCGCGCGACGGGAAGGGATTTATTTTACCTTTACGTAAATCCCGTATGGTCTAAACGATTGAAATTCCTCGATGTGCAAGAATCGGTTGAATTATTCCCCCAGTATGCTTATTCCAAGAAGGCTGATTGACCGAGCCAGATCGGAAAACGCAATGATCCCGCGGGATCGAATGCGTCGGTACGCGGCTCGAATTGCATTGGTGTGACACAACACAGGCAACACGCAAAGCGCGCAAATTCTCTTCACAAACCTCACCTATCCTTTCGACTCAAGGGGGAATTCTGACCACATGGCACGCGATAAGATCGCTCTCATCGGTTCCGGCATGATCGGTGGAACGCTCGCTCATCTGGCGGGCTTGAAGGAACTGGGCGATGTCGTCCTGTTCGACATCGCCGAGGGCATTCCGCAGGGCAAGGGGCTCGACATTGCCGAATCCTCCCCGGTCGAGGGCTTCAACGCCAGGATGACCGGCGCCAACGACTATGCGGCAATCGAAGGCGCTGACGTTTGCATCGTCACCGCCGGCATCGCCCGCAAGCCGGGCATGAGCCGCGACGACCTCCTGGGCATCAATCTCAAGGTCATGGAACAGGTCGGCGCCGGCATCAAGAAATACGCCCCGAACGCCTTCGTCATCTGCATCACCAACCCGCTCGACGCGATGGTCTGGGCCCTGCAGAAATTCTCCGGCCTGCCGAAGAGCCATGTGGTCGGCATGGCCGGCGTGCTGGACTCGGCCCGCTTCCGCTATTTCCTCTCCGAGGAATTCAAGGTTTCCGTCGAGGACGTGACGGCCTTCGTGCTGGGCGGGCACGGCGATTCGATGGTGCCGCTGACGCGCTACTCCACCGTCGCCGGCATGCCGATCCCCGATCTGATCAAGATGGGCTGGACCACCAAGGAAAAGGTCGACGAGATCGTCCAGCGCACCCGCGACGGCGGCGCTGAGATCGTCGGCCTGCTCAAGACCGGCTCCGCCTACTACGCCCCGGCCTCCTCGGCGATCGCCATGGCCGAGAGCTATTTGAAGGACAAGAAGCGCGTCCTGCCCTGCGCGGCGCATCTGTCGGGCCAGTACGGCGTCAAGAACATGTATGTCGGCGTGCCGACGGTGATCGGCGCCGGCGGCGTCGAGCGCATCATCGAGATCGACCTCAACAAGACCGAGCAGAAGATGTTCGACAAGTCCGTCGAAGCGGTTGCCGGCCTGTGCGAGGCCTGCGCCAACATCGCGCCCAATTTGAAGAAGTAGGACCAGCGGCCCCATGAACATTCACGAATACCAGGCCAAGCAACTCCTGAAGAGCTTTGGCGCACCGGTGGCCGATGGCGTGCCGGTGTTCGACAAGGGCGAGGCGGAGGCAGCCGCCAGGAAACTGCCCGGACCGCTCTACGTGGTGAAAAGCCAGATTCACGCCGGCGGACGCGGCAAGGGCAAGTTCAAGGAACTCGGCCCGGACGCCAAGGGCGGCGTGCGGCTGGCCAAGAGCGTCGAGGAAGTCGTCGCCAACACCAACGACATGCTCGGCAACACGCTGGTCACCAAGCAGACCGGCCCGGCCGGCAAGCAGGTCAACCGCCTCTACATCGAGGACGGCGCCGACATCGATCGCGAGCTTTATCTGTCGATCCTCATCGACCGCACCGTCGGCCAGCCGGCCTTCGTCGTCTCGACGGAAGGCGGCATGGACATCGAGGCCGTCGCCGAGGAAACGCCGGAGAAGATCCTGACGCTGGCCATCGACCCCGAAAAGGGCGTCACGGCTGACGACGTGAAGACGATCAACGAGGCGCTGAAGCTTTCGGGCGATGCCGCCAGGGACGGCGAGACGCTGTTCCCGATCCTCTACAAGGCCTTCACCGAGAAGGACATGAGCCTGCTCGAGGTGAACCCGCTGATCGTCATGGAAAACGGCCGCCTGCGCGTGCTCGACGCCAAGGTTTCGTTCGACGGCAACGCGCTGTTCCGCCATCCCGACGTCGTCGAGCTGCGCGACACCAGCGAGGAGGACGCCAAGGAGATCGAGGCGTCGAAACACGACCTCGCCTATGTGGCGCTCGACGGCAACATCGGCTGCATGGTCAACGGCGCCGGCCTGGCCATGGCGACCATGGACATCATCAAGCTCTATGGGGCTGAGCCCGCCAACTTCCTCGACGTCGGCGGCGGCGCATCCAAGGAGAAGGTGACGGCCGCCTTCAAGATCATCACCGCCGATCCGGCCGTGAAGGGCATTCTGGTCAACATCTTCGGCGGCATCATGCGCTGCGACGTCATCGCCGAAGGCGTGGTCGCCGCGGTCAAGGAAGTCGGCCTGAAGGTTCCGCTGGTCGTCCGCCTGGAAGGCACCAATGTCGATCTCGGCAAGAAGATCATCAACGAAAGCGGTCTCAACGTGATCGCCGCCGATGATCTCGACGACGCCGCCAAGAAGATCGTTGCAGCCGTAAAGGGAAACTGAGCCAAGATGTCCATTCTCGTCAACAAAGACACCAAGGTTCTGGTTCAGGGCCTGACCGGCAAGACCGGCACCTTCCACACCGAGCAGGCGCTGGCCTATTACGGCACCAAGATGGTCGGCGGCATTCACCCGAAGAAGGGTGGAGAGACCTGGGGTTCGGTCGAAAGCGGCGCGCAGCTTCCTATCTTCGCAACGGTCGCCGAGGGCAAGGAACGCACCGGCGCCGACGCCTCCGTCATCTACGTGCCGCCGGCAGGCGCGGGTGCAGCCATCATCGAGGCGATCGAGGCGGAAATCCCGCTCATCGTCTGCATCACCGAAGGCATCCCGGTGATGGACATGGTTCATGTCAAGGCCCGCCTCGACAAGTCCAAGTCGCGCCTGATCGGCCCGAACTGCCCCGGCGTGCTGACGCCGAACGAGTGCAAGATCGGCATCATGCCGGGCAACATCTTCAAGAAGGGCTCCGTCGGCGTCGTCTCGCGCTCCGGCACGCTGACCTATGAGGCTGTGTTCCAGACCACCAATGCCGGCCTCGGCCAGACCACGGCCGTCGGCATCGGCGGCGATCCGGTCAAGGGCACCGAGTTCATCGACATGCTGGAGATGTTCCTCGCCGACGACGAGACCAAGTCGATCATCATGATCGGCGAGATCGGCGGCTCGGCCGAGGAAGAGGCCGCGCAGTTCATCAAGGATGAGGCCAGGAAGGGCCGCAAGAAGCCGATGGCCGGCTTCATCGCCGGCCGCACCGCCCCTCCCGGACGCACCATGGGCCATGCCGGCGCGGTGATTTCCGGCGGCAAGGGCGGCGCGGAAGACAAGATCGCTGCGATGGAATCGGCCGGCATCAAGGTCTCGCCGTCGCCGGCGCGGCTCGGCACGACGCTGGTCGAGGCGATCAAGGGTTGAGTGAATAGGGAGTAGCGAATAGCGAATAGGGAAGAACGAATGCAGCGGCGCAGGAGAGGGAATTCCCTACTCGCTACTCGCCATTCGCTACTCCCTATTCGCTCAATCGCCCGAAACAGGAGACCGGACGAAACCCGGTTGAGACAATGGCACGGCAAGATCAGGCCAACGACGAAATGTCCCTCACCTCCTTCCTGTATGGTGGCAACGCCGCCTACATCGAGGAGCTCTACGCCAGCTACCAGGACAATCCTTCCTCGGTGAACGAGGACTGGCGCGCCTTCTTCGGCGCGCTGAAGGACGATGCGGCGGATGTGAAGAAGAACGCCGCCGGCGCTTCCTGGAAGAAGAAGGGCTGGCCCGAGACGGCCAATGGCGAACTGGTCTCGGCGCTCGACGGCGACTGGGGCACGCTGGAAAAGCATTTCGACGGCAAGATCAAGGACAAGGCACCGGCCGGCAGCGCCGCGCTCTCGGCCGAGGAAATCCAGCGCGCCACGCGTGATTCGGTGCGCGCCATCATGATGATCCGCGCCTACCGCATGCGCGGCCATCTGCATGCCAATCTCGACCCGCTCGGCATCGCCAAGCCGCTCGAGGATTACAACGAACTGTCGCCGGAAGCCTATGGCTTCACCGAAGCCGACTACGACCGGCCGATCTTCATCGACCATGTTCTGGGTCTCGAAACCGCGACCATTCGCGAGATGCTCGATATCCTCAAGCGCACCTATTGCTCGACGCTCGGCGTCGAGTTCATGCACATCTCCAATCCCGAGGAGAAGGCGTGGATCCAGGAGCGCATCGAGGGACCGGACAAGGGCGTCGAGTTCACCAACAACGGCAAGAAGGCGATCCTGCAGAAGCTGATCGAGGCGGAAGGCTTCGAGCAGTTCATCGACGTCAAGTACAAGGGCACGAAGCGCTTCGGCCTCGATGGCGGCGAAGCGCTCATCCCGGCGCTGGAGCAGATCATCAAGCGCGGCGGCCAGATGGGCCTGAAGGAAGTCGTCTTCGGCATGGCCCATCGCGGCCGGCTGAACGTGCTCTCCCAGGTGCTGCAGAAGCCGCACCGCGCCATCTTCCACGAGTTCAAGGGCGGCTCCTTCGCCCCCGACGACGTGGAAGGCTCGGGCGACGTCAAGTATCATCTCGGCGCCTCGTCGGACCGCGAGTTCGACAACAACAAGGTGCATTTGTCGCTGACGGCCAACCCCTCGCACCTGGAGATCGTCAACCCGGTCGTCATGGGCAAGGCGCGCGCCAAGCAGGACCAGATTTTCGGCCGCAAGCGCGAGGAGGTGGTGCCGATCGAGGAGCGCGCCCGCGTCATGCCGTTGCTGCTGCACGGCGACGCCGCCTTCGCCGGCCAGGGCGTGGTGGCCGAGTGTCTCGGCCTGTCCGGCCTGCGCGGCCACCGCGTTGCCGGCACCGTGCATTTCATCATCAACAACCAGATCGGCTTCACCACCAATCCGCGTTTCTCGCGCTCCTCGCCCTATCCGTCGGACGTGGCGAAGATGATCGAGGCGCCGATCTTCCACGTCAACGGCGACGATCCGGAAGCCGTGGTCTATGCCGCCAAGGTGGCGACCGAGTTCCGCATGACCTTCCACAAGCCGGTGGTCATCGACATGTTCTGCTACCGCCGCTACGGGCACAATGAAGGCGACGAGCCGGCATTCACCCAGCCGATCATGTACCGCAAGATCCGCAAGCACGCGACGACGGGCGAAATCTACGCCAAGAAGATGCTTGCCGAAGGCGTCGTCAGCGAAGCCGACATCGAGAAGATGCGCGCCGACTGGCGTGCCAATCTGGAGACCGAGTTCGAGGCCGGCCAGGCCTACAAGCCGAACAAGGCCGACTGGCTGGACGGCGCCTGGTCCGGACTGAAAAAGGCCGACGACGAGGACGAGCAGCGCCGCGGCAAGACCGCCGTGCCGATCAAGACGCTGAAGGAAATCGGCAAGAAATTGTCGGAGGTTCCGGATGATTTCGAGGCGCACCGCACGGTGCAGCGCTTCCTTGCCAACCGCAAGAAGATGGTCGATTCGGGTGCCGGCCTCGACTGGGCGACGGCCGAGGCGCTGGCCTTCGGCTCGATCCTTCTCGACGGCAATCCGGTGCGCCTGTCGGGCCAGGATTCCGAGCGCGGCACCTTTTCGCAGCGGCACTCGGTGCTGTACGACCAGAACGATGAGAACCGCTACATCTCGCTCAACAATCTGGGACCCCAGCAGGCTTACTACGAGGTCATCAACTCGATGCTCTCGGAAGAGGCCGTACTCGGCTTCGAATACGGTTTCTCGCTGGCAGAGCCGCGCGCGCTGACCCTCTGGGAAGCCCAGTTCGGCGATTTCGCCAACGGTGCCCAGGTGGTGTTCGACCAGTTCATCTCGTCGGGCGAGCGCAAATGGCTGCGCATGTCGGGTCTCGTCTGCCTTCTGCCGCATGGCTATGAAGGCCAGGGGCCGGAACACTCTTCCGCCCGGCTGGAGCGCTGGCTGCAGATGTGCGCCGAGGACAACATGCAGGTGGCCAATTGCACGACGCCGGCCAACTATTTCCACATCCTGCGCCGGCAATTGAAGCGCGATTTCCGCAAGCCGCTGATCCTGATGACGCCGAAGTCGCTGCTGCGCCACAAGCGCTGCATCTCGTCGCTCAGCGAACTGGCCGGCGAAAGCACCTTCCACCGCCTGCTGTGGGACGATGCCGAGCATCTGGAAGGCCAGGAGATCAAGCTCGTCAAGGATTCGAAGATCCGCCGCGTCGTCATGTGTTCCGGCAAGGTGTATTACGACCTCTACGAAGAGCGCGAGAAACGTGGCGTCGACGATGTCTACCTGCTGCGCGTCGAACAGCTCTACCCGTTCCCGGCCAAGGCGCTGATCACCGAGCTCTCGCGTTTCAAGAACGCCGAGATGGTGTGGTGCCAGGAGGAACCCAAGAACATGGGTGCCTGGTCGTTCATCGACCCCTATCTGGAATGGGTGCTGCAGCACATCGATGCCAAGAACACGCGTGTCCGTTACACGGGACGCCCGGCCGCGGCATCCCCGGCAACAGGCCTGATGTCGAAGCACCTGACGCAGCTCGAGGCCTTCCTCGAAGACGCGCTCGGCGAATAGGAAGCGACGGAGACAGGACATGGCGACTGAAATTCGCGTTCCCACATTGGGTGAATCCGTTGCCGAGGCGACCATCGCGCGCTGGATGAAGAAGGTCGGCGACGCAATCGCCGCCGACGAGCCCATCGTCGAACTGGAAACCGACAAGGTCTCCATCGAGGTCCCCGCGCCCGCATCCGGCACGCTGGATGAGATCGCGGTGAAGGAAGGCGAGACCGTCGAAGTCGGCGCGCTGCTCGGCATGATCGCCGATGGCGGCAAGAGTGCCGGCAAAGCGAAACCAGAGACAAAACAGTCCGCAACGGAAGCGTCCGGCGGCAATCAGGATCAGGAGGCAAAAATGGCCGGCGGCGGAAAAATCGTCGAGGTGAACGTTCCATCGGCGGGGGAATCCGTCACCGAAGCCCAGGTCGGCGAGATTTACAAGAAGGTCGGCGACGCGGTGAAGACCGATGAAGCGATCCTCGAGCTCGAAACCGACAAGGCGGCCCAGGAAGTGATGTCGCCGGTCGACGGCGTCATCAAGGAACTGGTCGTGGCCTCCGGCGACGAAGTACAGGTCGGCGCACTGCTTCTGCGCATCGAGGAAGGCGCCTCCGCCGGCGCCACGCCCAAGGAAGAAAAGCCCGCTGCCGAGAAGCCCGCGGCTGCGGAAAAGCCCGCGCCGGCAGCACCTGCCGAAAGCAGCCGCCCGCCGGCGCCTGCGGCGCAGAAGCTGATGACCGAGCAGGGCGTCAAGGCTTCCAGCGTGTCGGGTTCCGGCAAGGAAGGCCAGATACTGAAGGGCGACGTGCTGGCCGCGATGGAACGCGGTGCGCCGAGCACGCCGGCCGAGACGCCGGCCGAGACGCCGAAAGTGGCCCGTGCCACTTCGCCCTCCGAGGACGAGGCGCGCGAGGAACGCGTGAAGATGACGCGCCTGCGCCAGACCATCGCCCGGCGCCTGAAGGACGCCCAGGCCAACGCCGCCATGCTGACCACCTTCAACGAGGTGGACATGACGGCGGTCATGGAGTTGCGCAAGAAATACAAGGACCTGTTCGAGAAGAAGCACGGCGTCAAGCTCGGCTTCATGGGCTTCTTCACCAAGGCGGTGACGCACGCGCTGAAGGAGATCCCGGCGGTCAACGCCGAGATCGACGGCACCGACATCATCTACAAGAACTTCAGCCATATCGGCGTCGCCGTCGGCACGGACCGCGGCCTCGTCGTGCCGGTGGTGCGCGACGCCGACCGGATGTCGATCGCCGAAGTGGAGAAGGAGATCGGCCGACTGGGCCTCGCCGCGCGCGACGGCAAACTGTCGATGGCCGACATGCAGGGCGGCACCTTCACCATCTCCAACGGCGGCGTCTACGGCTCGCTGATGTCGACACCGATCCTCAATGCCCCGCAGTCGGGCATTCTGGGCATGCACAAGATCCAGGAACGGCCGATGGTCGTTGGCGGGCAGATCGTCATCCGCCCGATGATGTATCTGGCGCTGTCCTACGATCACCGCATCGTCGACGGCAAGGAAGCCGTCACCTTCCTGGTGCGCGTCAAGGACGTGCTGGAGGATCCCGAACGGCTGGTTCTGGATCTTTAGGAGCTGGTGGCAATGCGGCGCTGGACGGTCCTTCCATGCCTCCTTGCCGCAAGCTGCCTCGCGGGGCAGGCGCATGCCGCCTGCCCTCAGGAACTGGCGGTCTACAGTGAGGTGGACGGCCGGACGGAGATCGATTTCCGGCCTGAGAACGAGGCCGCCATCGTCGCCAACAGTTTCCGCCTGATCCTGCCGGACGGCCCGGTTCTGGAAGGCCACGTCATCTGGAACGACGGCATGGCAAGACCGACCGGCGCGCTGATGCTCGATTGTCCCGAGGGTGACCTGACCGGCGACGAGATCGCCGCCTGCACCCATTGGCAAGGCGTGGTCTATGCCCTCGACGTGGGAGGAACGGTCGGCCTGATCCCGCCGCGCGGCGAGGAAGCGGCGACACGGCTTCTCCTGACGGACCTCAGCCGCACACTGGACGCAAGCCCGCTCAATGACGGCAAGGCCGCCCTGCCCCGCTGGGACGTCTATGCGCTGAGCGGATGCCAGGAATGAACACCGGGGAACGGCCGGGCACGGCGGACGAAATCGCTCGCGCCGCGCTGTGGCTTTTGTCCAACGAAGCGTCCTATACGACGGGCGCAATTCTCGATATCAGCGGCGGCCGTTGACCACCGCCAAGGAAACGCAGGAAAGGCACGAAATGTCCTATGATCTCGTCGTGATCGGAACCGGCCCCGGCGGCTATGTCTGCGCCATCAAGGCCGCCCAGCTCGGCCTCAAGACGGCCGTCGTCGAAAAGCTGTCGACCCATGGCGGCACATGCGTCAATGTCGGCTGCATCCCCTCCAAGGCCCTGCTGCACGCCTCCGAGGCGTTCGTCGCGGCAAGCCACGCCCTGCCCGACCTCGGCGTCGAGGTGGGCAAGCCGAAGCTCAATCTGAAGAAGATGCTGGAACACAAGGTCAAGACGGTCGAGCAGAACACCAAGGGCCTCGACTTCCTGATGAAGAAGAACAAGATCGACGTGTTGCGCGGCGTGGGCAGCATCGCCGGTAAGGGCAAGGTCACGGTCAAGGCCGATGACGGCAAGGAACAGACGGTCGAGACGAAGAACATCGTCATCGCCACGGGCTCCGATGTCGCCGGCATACCCGGCGTCGAGGTGAAATTCGACGAGAAGGTCATCGTCTCGTCGACCGGCGCGCTGGACTTTGCCAAGGTGCCCGACAGCCTCGTCGTCGTCGGCGGCGGCGTCATCGGCCTGGAACTCGGCTCTGTCTGGGCGCGCCTCGGTGCAAAGGTGACCGTGGTCGAATATCTCGACACCATTCTCGGCGGCATGGACGGCGAAGTGGCCAAGCAGTTCCAGCGCATGCTGGCCAAGCAGGGCTTCGACTTCAAGTTGGGCGCCAAGGTGACGGGTGTCGCCAAGTCCGGCAAGGGCGCCAGGGTGACCTTCGAGCCGGCCAAGGGCGGCGAGGCGGAAACCATCGAGGCCGATGCGGTGCTGATCGCCACTGGCCGCAAGCCCTACACGGAAGGCCTCGGCCTGAAGGAAGCCGGCGTCGAGCTGGACGAGCGCGGCCGGATCAAGACCGACGGCCATTTGCGCACCAATGTCGAGGGCATCTACGCCATCGGCGACGTCATCGCCGGCCCGATGCTGGCCCACAAGGCCGAGGACGAAGGCGTCGCGGTGGCCGAAATCCTCGCCGGCCAGGCCGGCCATGTGAACTATGACGTCATTCCGGGCGTCGTCTATACGAGCCCGGAGGTGGCCTCGGTCGGCAAGACCGAGGAAGAACTGAAGAAGGCTGGCGTGGATTACACAGCCGGCAAATTCCCCTTCACCGCCAATGGCCGTGCCCGCGCCATGCTGCAGACCGACGGCTTCGTCAAGATTCTCGCCGACAAGAAGACCGACCGTGTTCTCGGCGTCCACATCGTCGGCTTCGGTGCCGGCGAGATGATCCACGAAGCGGCGGTGCTGATGGAATTCGGCGGCTCGTCCGAGGATCTGGCGCGCACCTGCCACGCGCATCCGACCATGTCGGAAGCGGTCAAGGAGGCGGCGCTCGCCACCTTCGCCAAGCCGATCCACATGTAATCCAGGCGCATCTGACGAGAATGGAAAACACCCCGGAGCGGCGACGTTGGGGGTGTTTCGTCATGCGGGACCGAGGGGTGAGCGGCGCTATACCCCCAATTGCAATGACCCGCTGCGTGGTTCGACAAGCTCACCATGAGGGCGGTTGGGTCTGGCAGGGAGCCTGTTCCGAGACGCGGCGGATGGGCTTTACAACCCTGTACCTCCCTCATGGTGAGCTTGTCGAACCACGCACAACGCTGTTGCCACAAGATGCAGGCACGATCGAAATACGCATGCATCGCGGCAACAGACTCGGAGAAAAATAAAATGTTCAGCTGTCGGTGATGATCTTCGCCTTGCTGCCCACCGAGGGCGTGCCGCCGGGGCCGAGCGCGTTGAGCAGGCGGAACAGCTCCACCTTGCGGTCGACACCGCGCATCTGCGCCGCCAGCGAGCCCAGGGTCTCCCCCGGCTTCACCGTGACGACGCGAATGCGCAGGGGCTTCAGCGCCGCCTTCTCCGCATCGTTGAGGATCCGGAAGCTTTGGCCAACGGAACTGGCGACGCGCTCGAGCTCGGTGCTTGTCGCGGGCGCGGCGGTCAGCAGGCGATAAACCTGCCCGCCGGAGCGGATCACCGTCACGTCGAACTGCCAGCCATCGGCGCTTGCCCGGCCGCTGGCCGCCGGCCGGCCGTTGACGGTGATGTTGCGGATCGTTTCCGGTTCCAGCCCGGCAACCCAGCCGCTGGTGAGATACTGCGTCAGCGAGGTGCTTTCAGGCACGGTCGCGCCATCGAAACGCACGGCGATGTCACCCGGACCGACGGCCGTCACCGCCTTGGCTGAATTGTCGATGACGAAGCCTTCCGGCACGCGGAAGGCGACACCGAGGCGCGGATGCAGGAAATCGCGCCCGCGCACGAAGCCCTCCTCCGGCGGGTCGCCATAGACCATGCCGTCAATGCCCGCCAGGAACGAATCGCGGTCGCGCGTCCCCGCGCCTGTGCTTTCGAACTCGCGCGCATGGCGCTGGGCGAGCTCGATGCGGCGCGGCGCGTTGGGATGGCTGGCCAGGAAATCGAGGCTGGCGTCCGTTGCTCCGCTGACGCTGCGAAAACCCTGATAGCTGTCCATCGCCTGCAGGAAGCGCGCGGCGGCGAAGGGATCGTAACCCGAACCCGCGGTGGTTCGAATGCCGATGCGGTCGGCCTCCAGCTCCTGATTGCGCGAGAACTGCGCCAGCCGCAGCTTGCCGCGCACCAGCGCGGTCTGCGCATCCTGATCCTGCCCGAGAACCTCGTTCACCACTTTGGTGGCGAACTGCTCCTCGGCCTCCATCCTCTGCCGTTCGATGCCGTGATTGGCGGTGACATGCGCCATCTCGTGCGCCAGCACGGCAGCGAGCTCGGCCGAATCATTGGCCAGCGCCAGAAGGCCGCGTGTGACGTAGAGATAGCCGCCCGGCAGGGCGAAGGCGTTGACATTGGGCGAATTGAGGATGGTGATGCGGTAGGCCGGCGCGGTGTTCTGCTCGTCGAACGTCAGATTGCCGACCACCTTGGCGACCATGCGCTCCAGCTTCGAATCGGAATATTCGCCGCCATAGGTTTCCAGGATGCGCGGGTGCTGCTGGCGCGCCTGCCGCGCCAGGCGGTTGCCGCGCGTGACGGTGTCGACCGTGACCGGGTTCGAGGACGGCATGAAGCTGCCGGCATCGGTCTCGATCATCTGGCAACCGGTCAGGACCGCCAGCAGGCACTGGGCGGCCAGGGTGTGGCGCGGACGGCGCCGCGCAATGGACAAGGACTTCATGTTTGCGGGCGCTCGATTGGACAGTCTCGTGTCCTTCCGGTTGATAATGGCCGATTCCATGATCGCCTCAATGCGGCAATCACGCATCAGGTTCCCCTTGCTACAACTTCTCGTCCCATCTGTGGCTGCATCTAGCGCATACGCCGAAAAAGGGGAATCACTTTGTTCCCCGATCCTACTTAATTTCGCGCCGCGAACCTATGTAGCGGTTGAAGGCGGCAGGACCGGTTCCGCCGAGGAAATCTGCGGCCGGGCCGGTGTCGGCAACGGTTCCGTTATCGATGAAAACCATGGTCCGGCATAACCGTTCGGCATCCCGTGGATCGTGCGTCGCCATCAGCACCGTCATGCCATGCTCCGCATGAAGCGCAGCGATCAGATCGAGCATCTCGTCGCGCAGGGCGGGCCCGAGCGAGGCGAAAGGCTCGTCGAGCAGCAACACCGGCCGGCGGCGGATCAGCACGCGCGCCAGCGCCACACGCTGGCGCTCCCCGCCGGAGAGCGCCTGAGGCAGGCGGTTCTCCTTGCCTGAAAGCCCGGTTCGCGCCAGGGCGTCGGCAACAGCCCGCCGGTCCGCCTCGGCGAGGCGCAGCCTTGTCGAGCGGCCGAGACCGACATTTTCCGCCACGGTCAGGTGAGCGAAAAGATTGTTTTCCTGAAACACCATCGAAACCGGACGCCGGTGCGGCGCCAGCGCGCCGACATCCTCTCCGCCAATGAGAATCCGGCCCGAAGACGGGTTCTCGAAGCCGGCGATCAGGCCGAGCAGCGTCGACTTTCCCGAGCCGCTTGGCCCCATCACGGCGACGATGTCCGACGCGGCGATGGCCAGGTCGAAGCGCATCGGCGCCCCGCCTGGATAGGCGAAGCGCAGATCGTCCAGTGCGATGGAGGCTCCATGCGGGCTTGCGGTGCGGTTCATCGGGTCTCCCTGCCGAGCCGATCGGCGATAAACATCAATGCCAGACAAAGGAGGCCAAGGAAAAGGGCGATGCCGGCCGCATCCGCTGTCCGGTAGCTGCCCATGCGCTGCAGAAGAAGATACGGCAAGGTCTGCACCTGGTCGCTGCCGAACAGGGCAATGACCCCGAGATCGCCCAGCGACAGCGCCATGGCGAAGGCCAGCGCCGTGGCGGCAGGGCGACGCAGCGCCGGCCAATCGACCAGGCGCAATCGGGTCCAGCCGGCAATGCCCAGCGACAGGCAAAGCCGTTCATGGCGCGCGCTGGCAGCGTCATAGGCCGGGCGGATGGCACGGATGGCGAAGGGCATCGCCATTACCGCGTTGACGGTGACCACCATGACGGGGGCGAAGGCCAGCACGTCGCCCAGATGGCGCAGCAGGATGAACCAGCCGGCGCCGATGACCAGCGGCGGGACGATCAGCACCAGGGTCGCGCCGCTGTCGGTGGCGCGCTCCAGAATCCCGGCGGGCAAGGCGCCGCGTCGCATCTCCAGCGCACGGCGCGCGGCGACCAGCGCCAGCGAAAGCGCGAAGCACAGCACAGCCGACAGCCCGGCGAAGGCAAGACTTGTCAACGTCGCCGCATGCACCGCGCTTTCGCCCGCGAGCCGTGTGAGATCGGCGCGCAGGCCGGCCATCACCGTCGCCGCCATCGGTCCGGCGACGAACAGCATCGCCAGCACGATCAAGAGGACGTTGAGCACGGTTTCCCGTTTCGTGTGCCAGACGAAGCGGCGCGGCGCGACCGGCAGGTTGGCGTCGCCGCTGAGCGATGCGCCAAGCCGCGTCAGCGCCAGAACCACCGCTCCGGCCAGTGCGACCTGCACCAGGGTCAGCGCCAGGGCGCGGGCGGGATCGAAGTCAAAGCGCAAGGCCTGGTAAATTGCCACTTCCAGCGTCGTCGCGCGCGGCCCGCCGCCCAGCAGCAGGACGATGGTGAAGGAGGTGACGCACAGCATGAAGACGAGGCCGGCAATGCCCGGCAGGGCGGCGCGCATGGCCGGCCATTCGAGAAAGCGGAACGAGGCGCGCGCGCCCATGCCAAGCTGGGCCGCCAGCCGCCATTGATCGGCGGGAATGCTCTCGAGTGCGTTGAGAAACAGGCGCGTGGCGAGCGGCAGGTTGAAGAAGACATGCGCGACGAGAATGCCCGACAGGCCGTAAATGCCCGGCCACCGTTCACCCATCAGCGCCGAGAACACCGGGGCGAAAAAGCCGGCGCGCCCATAAAGCGCCAGCACGCCGAGCGCGGCGACGATGGCCGGCAGCGCCAGCGGTACGGCAAACAGGCGCAGGATGAAGGCACGGCCGGGAAAGACCGGGTGCCGCGCCAGGGCACGCGCCAGCAGGATCGCCGGGAGGACCGACAACAGCGCCGACAGCAGCGCCTGCCACAGCGTGAAACGAGCGATGCGCGCCAGATAGGCATCGAACGCGCCGAGCGCGTCGGCGCTCTGCCGGAACGCCTCCAGCGCCAGCCCGGCCAGGGCCCCGCCGACCAGAAGAGCGACGGCGGCCAGCGCCAGGCGGCCTATGGCGACGCGGCGATCCATGAGCGGCGTAGCGGAACCGGTCAGCGGCTCATCACCGACAGCCATTCATCCACCCACGCCTTGCGGTGCTCGGCGACCTCCTGTGGGGTGAACGCAAGCGTCTTTGCCGGCTTCACCAGCGTCTCGAAAACCGGATTGAGCGGCTTGGAGATCGCGCCTGCCGGAAACATCCAGTTGGTTTCGGGAATGGCGTCCTGAAAGCCGGGGCCGGTCATGAAGGCGAGGAATTTCTCCGCCAGCGGATTGTCGGCTCCCTTCACCGTCCGCGCCGCCACTTCCACCTGCAGGTAGTGGCCCTCTTCGAAGGCCGCTGCCTTGTAGCGCTCCGTATCCTCGGCGATCTGGTGGTAGGCGGGCGAGGTGGTGTAGGAGAGAACCATCGGCACCTCGCCGCTGGTGAACAGCCCATAGGCCTCGCTCCAGCCGGGCGTGACGGTCAGCACCTTGTCCTGCAGCTTGGCCCAGGCTTCTGCGGCCTCGTCGCCATAGACGGATTTGACCCACAGGAGCAGGCCGAGACCCGGCGTCGAGGTGCGCGGGTCCTGGATGGCGATCTTCAGGTCGCTCGTGTCCTCCACCAGAGCCTTCAGGCTGGCCGGCGGCGCGGCAATCGCCTCGGTGTCGTAGACGAAGGCGAAATAACCGTAGTCGTAGGGAACGAACATGTCGTCGTCGAAGCCGCCTGGAACCGCGACCCTGGCAAGGTCGGTGCCATGCGGGGCAAAAAGCCCGGTTTCGCGCGCCTCGTGGATCAGATTGTTGTCGAGGCCGAGCACGATGTCGGCCTTGGTCGACTGGCCTTCGAGCTTGACGCGGTTGAGCAGTGCCACGCCGTCGGCCACCGAGACGAATTCCACGTCGCAGCCGCATTCCGCCTCGAAGGTTTTCTCCACCGCCGGGCCGGGTCCCCATTCGGCGGTAAAGCTCTCATAGGTGTAGACGGTGAGCTTCTCCTGGGCAGCGGCCGGGTGCGTTACCGCGAACGCGCCGAGCGCAAGGCCAAGGGTCGAAAGCAGGATGTTCAAGCGCATATGCGCCTCCTCTCGTCATGATTGGGGAATGAGGCGCTGCTTGGAAAGCGTCTAATCCCTCCGCCGGTGCAAACCGGATCAGGTTCAGCGGGTTGGCCGGATCTTCCCCAGGCCTCTCAGCCGGCAATCTGCCGGCACCCCGTTAGAGCGTTCGGGAAAATAGGGCGGCGGGTGCTGGCGCGCAAGGGGAAAGCACGACATCGGCGTTGGCGCTGCCGCGCCGCCATGATAAGGGCCTCGCCCATGAGCCGATTTACACTTCTCCTGGGCGGCGACCTGGTGCGCACGCCCGCACTCGATGCACAGATTTCCGCAACGCGCGTCATCGCCGCCGATTCGGGCATGCGCCACGCGGCCATGCTGGGCATCGTCCCGGAACTCTGGGTCGGCGATTTCGATTCCGTCCCGCAAAGCCTGATCGACGCCTATGAAGCCGTGCCGCGCCGGGTTTTCCCACCGGAAAAGGACAAGACCGACGGCGAACTGGCGATAGCCGCGGCACTTGAGGCCGGCGCCACCAGCCTGACGCTGGCCGGTGCTTTCGGTGGCGAGCGGCCCGACCACATGTTCCTGCACCTGACCCAGGCCCTGCAGCTATGCGAGCGCGGCATCGACACCCGGCTGACCAGCGGGGCGCAGGAAGGCCTGCCGCTCAGCCTTGGCCGGCGGCATGATTTCGACTACCCGCGGGGCATGCTGTTTTCCATCCTCGCCTTCTCGGCCCTTTCGGGCCTGACCGTCGAGGGGGCGAAATGGCCGCTCGATGCGGTTGAGGTCGAATTCGGCTCGTCGCTGACGCTGTCCAATGCCGTAGACGGCCGGCTTGCCGTCACGCTGGAAAAGGGCCGGGCGCTCCTGGTCGCGCATCTCACCAACGACGGAGCTCACTGAGCCATGGCGCCTCCGCTGTTAAAACTGGAAGGCATCCGCCTGACCTTCGGCGGCACGCCGCTGCTCGACGGCGCATCGCTGATGGTCGGCCCTGGTGAGCGCCTGGCGCTGGTCGGCCGCAACGGCTCCGGCAAGTCGACGCTGCTGAAGATCGCCGCCGGCATGGTCGAACCTCAGGATGGCGAGGTCTTCCGCCAGCCGACAGCGACCGTGCGCTACTTGCCGCAAGCGCCCGATTGGCAGGGCTTTTCCACCGTACGCGCCTATGTGGAGGGCGGGCTGGGGCCTGCCGACGACATCAACCGCGTGGCGCTGGTGATCGACCGCCTGGGGCTGACCGGCGAGGAAGACCCGGCGACCCTGTCTGGCGGCGAGGCGCGGCGGGCCGCACTCGCCCGCGTCCTGGCGCCGGAACCCGACCTGTTGCTGCTGGACGAGCCGACCAACCATCTCGACCTCGCCACCATCGAATGGCTGGAAGATGAATTGCAGCGCTCTTCCTCGGCGCTGGTGACCATTTCGCATGACCGCCGGTTCCTCGAAAAGGTCAGCCGGGCAACCGTCTGGCTCGACCGCGGCATGACGCGCCGGCTCGACAAGGGCTTCGCCCATTTCGAGGACTGGCGCGACACGGTCCTTGAGGAAGAGGAACGCGAGCAGCACAAGCTCGGCCGGCAGATCGCCCGCGAGGAGCACTGGCTGCGCTATGGCGTGACGGCGCGACGCAAGCGCAATGTGCGGCGGCTGGGCGAGCTTCACTCCCTGCGCGAGCGCCACCGCACCCATGTGCGGGCCGAAGGCCTGGCGACCATGACGGCCAGCGACGCGGCCGAATCGGGCAAGCTGGTGATCGAGGCCAAGGGACTGCAGAAAGCCTATGGCGAATTGCCGGTGGTGAAGGATTTTTCCATCCGCATCCAGCGCGGCGACCGGATCGGCTTCGTCGGGCCGAACGGCGCCGGCAAGACGACGCTGATCAGCCTGTTGACCGGCGCTCTGGAGCCCTATGCGGGCAGCTTGCGGCTTGGCGCCAATCTGGACATCGCCATGCTCGACCAGAAGCGGGCGCTCGACCCGCAGGAAACGCTGGCGCATTTTCTGACCGACGGACGCGGCGACAGCGTGGTGGTCAACGGCCAGGAGCGGCATGTCGTCTCCTATATGAAGGACTTCCTGTTCAAGCCCGAGCAGGCGCGCACGCCGATCCGCGAGCTTTCGGGCGGCGAGAAGGCGCGGCTGGTGCTGGCGCGGCTTCTCTCGCGCCCGGCCAATCTGCTGGTGCTCGATGAGCCGACCAACGATCTCGACATGGAAACGCTCGACCTGTTGCAGGAGCTGGTCGAAGGGTTTCCGGGAACGGTGCTGCTGGTCAGCCACGACCGCGACTTCCTCGACCGCACGGTGACGAGCACCATCGCGCCGGCCGGCGACGGGCGCTGGATCGAATATGCCGGCGGCTATTCCGACATGATGGCGCAGCGCAAGGGCGAGGAACTGGAGCGGCGCAAGGCGCGCGGCGCCTCCGAGACGCCCAAGGCAAAGCCTGCCGCTGCCGAAGCGCCGAAAGCGGGTCCGAAGAAACTGTCCTACAAGCAGAAATTCGCCCTCGAGACCCTGCCGCGGAAGATCGAACAACTGGGCGAAGAGATCGACGGGCTGGAAGCGAAACTGTCCGATCCGGCGCTTTACGCGCGCGATGCCTCGGCGTTCCAGCGCTTCACCAGGGAACTCGGCGAGAAGCGCGGCGCGCGTGATCGTTTCGAGGAGGAATGGCTGGAACTGGAAATGCTGCGCGAGGACATCGAAGGCGCTTGAGCGCGCTATAGGCAGCGCCGCGTGTCCCGGCTAAGCTGCGCAGGCTCATCAAGGGACACGACCGCATGACGTTTTGCTTCGATCGGCGCCTCTGGTTTGCGTTGCTTGTCTGCCTCGCAACATCGTGCCCGGCGACAGCCGAGGACAATCATGCGGCGCTCTACCGCGCTGTAACCATCGTCACCGGAACGGACGAGCCGGAGCGCAGTCGTGGCTTCGCCGCCTGTATGCGCGAAGTGCTGGTGAAACTTTCAGGCGATCCCGCACTGACAAGCGCGCCGGGCATGGATGACCTGGCTGGCAGGGCTGGGGATTTCGTCACCGCATTCGATTATCGCGACCGGATGGCCGGGATTCCCGTCCATGACGAGCAGGGCACGCGCGAGCGCCCGCACTACCTTGCCGTCGAGTTCTCGCCACCGAAGATCGATGCGGCCTTGCGCGGCCTTGGCGGGAAGCCTTGGCTGGACCGCCCGGTCCTGTCGCTCGACATCACGGTGGACAATGGCGCGCGCAAGTTTCCATTGGTGCGGGACGGGGCTTTCGGGCGCGACCAGCGGGCGGCGCTGATTGAATCGGCCGAGCGCCTCGGCTTACCGATATCCTTCCCGGAGGCACAACGAACATCCGAAGCCGAACCGGTTCTGACCGGCGCGCTTACGTGGCATCCCGACAAGCTCGAATGGTCATCGCGGTGGTCGCTCGCCCTTGCCGACCAACCGCGCAGATGGGTCGCCACCGCATCCTCTTTCGACGCGGTGTTTCGCGATGCGCTGGGCCGGGCCGTGGCCGATCTCGTGGCAGAGGCACAACCATAGCTCATCGTTCACCGGATGCTAACGCGGCGCGGCGACACTGCGTGGTGACTGCGCCGGATATCGCCCATGCAACAGGAATTCCTCATCGCCGCCCGCCCGGACCTGCAGAAGGCGCGGGCCGAATGGCTGGCCGCCCTTGGCGGCGAGCGGCGGCTTTCGGCCCTGACCGTCGAGGCCTATGAACGCGACACCAGGCAGTTTCTTCAATTCCTCACCGGCCATTGTGGCGGTGCGCCCGGCCTTGCCGATGTGGCGGAGCTCAGGCCGGCCGACCTGCGCGCCTTCCTGGCGGCACGCCGCGCCGGCGGCGCCGGCGCCCGCACGCTCGGACGAGGGCTTGCCGGCGTGCGCTCCTTCCTCCGCTTTCTCGAACGACGCGGCCTTGTCAACGCAGCGGCTGCCTCGGCGCTGAAGGCGCCGCGCGTGCCGCGCAGCCTGCCCAAGCCGCTGACGGCGGCCGATGCCCGCAAGGTGGTTTCCGCGCCGGCGCAGCTTGCCGAGGAACCCTGGATCGCCGCGCGCAATGCCGCCGTCCTGACCCTGCTCTATGGATCGGGCCTGCGCATTGCCGAGGCCCTGGCGCTGACCAGCGGCGATTTCGCCGCCCGGCAGCAACCGGCGCTGCGGATCTCGGGCAAAGGCGGCAAGACGCGGCTGGTGCCGGTGTTGCCCGTCGCCGGCCAGGCGATCGCCGAGTATCGGCGGCTTTGCCCTTATCACCTGGCGGCCGATGCGCCGCTCTTTCGCGGCGCGCGCGGCGGCGCCCTGCAGCCGGCCATCATCCAGCGCGAGATGAAGCGCATGCGCTCGGCACTGAACCTGCCCGAAACGGCGACGCCGCATGCCTTGCGCCACTCCTTCGCCACGCATCTCCTGGCGCGCGGCGGCGATTTGCGCGCCATCCAGGAATTGCTCGGCCATGCCAGCCTGTCGACGACGCAGGTCTACACCGCCGTCGATACGGCGCGGCTGATGGAGATCTACGACGCGGCCCATCCACGTGCGTGAAGCATTTGCAGTCAGGTGGAATCACTGACGCCCGCATAAATGCGGAAAACAAGAAGATCGAGCGTCCTTTATGCGTCCGAACGGACGCCGGTGCCGCAAGCCGTTTCAATTCACCACATCCGATTAACGGTTTTGCCGTCATTCTCCGGTTAGGTTGACGGCATGAAAGCACAAGTCTCGACATCCGAACGGCTCACCGACGCGGCATTCTGGCTCGCCGCGGCGCTGCCGATTTTGCTGCTGACGGCGCTGCTGGCGGGCCTGCTTGCCGCCACCCCGGTGGCCGCCAGGGATGCCAGGGATATTGTCTGCACGGGCCGGAGCCTGTTGACGGAGCTGGCCGCGGAAAACCCTGCCTTGCTGCAGGAGGTGCGCCAGGAAGCAGCCGAAACCCCCAATGGCAGCGGCCTGCTGTGGCGGGTGGAAAAGGAGGGCGCGGCGCCCTCCTATCTGTTTGGCACCATGCATATGAGCGACCCGCGCGTGGCGACTTTGCCCGCTGCGGCGCAAACGGCCTTCGATCGGGCCGACCGCATCGTCATCGAGACCACCGACATCCTCGACCAGCGCGCCATGGCGGCGGCAATGTTCAAGCAGCCGGACCTGACCATGTTCACCGGCAATCAGACGCTGGCGGACTACCTGACGGAGGACGATCGGAAACTGGTGGAGAGCGCCCTTTCGGCGCGCGGCGTGCCGTTTGCCAGCGTCAAGAAGATGAAGCCGTGGATGCTCATCGCGCTGGTCGCCCTGCCCGCCTGCGAGGTGGAACGCAAGGATGCGGGCATGCCGGTTCTCGACATCAAGCTTGCCCAGGAGGCCCAGGCGGACGGCAAGGAACTGCTCGGCCTGGAAAGCGCCGTCGAACAGCTGGCGGCGATGGCCTCGCTGCCGATGGAGATGCATGCGCGCGGACTGGTCGAAACGCTGGCGCTCGGCGACCGGCTCGACGACGTGATGGAAACGATGATCGCCCTCTATCTCGATGGCGAGACCGGCATGTTCTGGCCGCTCATCCGGGCTGCGGTTCCCGAGCAGGATGCGGGTGAAGCCGACTATGCCGCATTCGACCAGGCCATGGTCAAGGCGCGCAACGGCGTGATGGCCGAGCGCGCCATGCCGATTCTGGCTCAGGGCAACGCCTTCATCGCCGTCGGCGCCCTGCATCTGCCGGGTGAAGAGGGCTTGATCGAGAAATTGCGCAAGGCCGGCTACATTGTGGAGAACGCCGGCTAATTTTTTTGGAACCGACCGACGTCATCTGCGTTACTCTACCCGTCTCCGATTTTGCAGATATCGCACGGGTCAGGGTGATGCAGAACCACAATGGGAATTATGATCCCGACGAGCAAAGGGCCGGAGCCTCCAGTGGAACGAAGGGCTTTGTCATCGGTGCGCTGGCGGCGGCGGCATTCATCGTCCTGATGATGGCCGTCCTCAAGACGGGTGTTTTTGGCGCTTCGGAACCTGCAGAACCCTTGGCGGTTGAATCCGGCGCGTCGGTTCCCGAATGAGGGCAGCCGCGCGCACGCCGGGGAGCAGGTTCGGCATTCCGCAAGGCCTTTTCCTTTGATCGGTCAGACCGCCTGAGCGGACAAGCCGGGATGCGCCCTGGTCAAGGCGTCGCGCAGCTTTTCCAGTGCCCTGGTTTCGATCTGCCGGACGCGCTCCTTGGAAATACCCAGAGCCGAACCAAGCGCCTCCAGCGTCGCGCCATCCTCGCTCAGGCGTCGCTCGCGAATGATCTTCAACTCCCGGCCATCGAGCACGTCCAGGGCGTCGTTGAGCCACAGCGTGCGCCGCTCCGCGTCGATGATGTGCTCGACCACCTCGTCGATCGGCTCATCGTCCGAGGCAATGAACTCCACGCGGTCGGCCGATCCATCGCCTTCCTCGCGCATCGGCGCGTTGAGCGAGGTGTCCGGGCCCGAAAGGCGTGCATCCATCAGCGCCACATCCGCCGCTGACACGCCCAATATCTTCGCTGCCTCCTGGTGGATTTCGGCGGCCGAGCCCGTGCTTCTCTGCAGCTTGGCGCGCAGGCGGCGGAAGTTGAAGAACAATGCCTTCTGGGCCGAACTCGTCCCGCCGCGCACAATCGACCAGTTGCGCAGCACATAATCCTGCATTGATGCCCGGATCCACCAAGTGGCGTAGGTCGAGAAGCGCACCCCGCGTTCGGGATCGAAGCGCGCCGCCGCCTCCAGCAGGCCGATATGGCCTTCCTGGATCAGATCGCCGATGGGAAGGCCGAAATTGCGGAAGCGCGACGCCATCGCAATGACGAGCCGCATGTGGGCAATGGTGATCTGGTGCAGCGCCTGTTGATCGTGCTGGCTGTGCCAGCGCTTGGCAAGCGATTGCTCCTCTTCAAGCGCCAGATACGGCGCCTTCATGGCCGCCTGGATAAGCTTGCGTTCCGCCCGGTCTTGCATGGTGCACTCCCGTGTCAGCGCGCCTGCCGCCATACGGCGGGTCAGCGCCTTGGAACGCCACCGGCGCGACGCCGTGACGGCGACGCCTCAGGTGACGGATGCCACCGAGTTGGCAGGCATCACCTAATGTAACGAGTGGAAAACAAAAAAAGTTCCAGCCACCGTGGAATTGCCCCTCCACGGACTGCTCCTCCGGCAAAGAAAAACCCGGCTGCCAGGCAGCCGGGTCTTGCAGAACTGGATTGGAAAAGAGGCTTGGAGCATTTTGCAGTCAGGTGGAATCACCTGACGCCTGCACAAATGCGGTAAAACAAGACGTTAGAGAGATTACCGTTTCCCGGAAACGGTAATCGGCTCTAAGCCGCTTCTTCCTTCTCGGTTTCCTCATTGTCGGCCTTGCCGCGGCGCGGGCCCTTGTTGAGGTTGACTTCGATCAGGCGCACGGCCTCGGTTTCCGACATCCGATTGACGGCCGCGATCTCGCGCGCCATCCGGTCGAGCGCTGCCTCATAGAGCTGGCGTTCGGAATAGGACTGCTCGGGCTGATTGTCGGCGCGGTAGAGATCGCGCACCACTTCCGAGATGGAGATGAGATCGCCCGAGTTGATCTTCGCGTCATATTCCTGGGCGCGACGCGACCACATGGTGCGCTTGACGCGCGCACGGCCCTGAACGACCTTCAGCGCGCGATCCACATAATCGGTTTCCGAGAGCTTGCGCATGCCGATGGAGGTTGCCTTGGCAACCGGCACCTTCAGCCGCATCTTGTCTTTCTGGAAATCGATGACGAACAATTCCAGCTTGTGCCCGGCAACTTCCTGATCCTCGATCGTGACGATCTGTCCGACGCCATGAGCCGGGTACACGATGAATTCGCCGGTCTTGAATCCATGGCGCTGCGCCGATTTCTTCTGCTGGGTTGTCATCCGCCTAACACTCCTGTTTTTAATGGGGCATGCCGGCCGCCCATGGAGGCGATACCGCATGCCCAACGGCCTGCCGGTCTGTGGGCCACAAGTCTGTGGAGCACAAGGAAGGGGACACTCCGGAAAGGGCCGTGATCGCGCCTGCACCAAAGGCACACCACCCAAACCAAAACAGCCTGGCCCAGATTACCTGGTCCGGACTTAGAGCCCCGCCCTTTCAGTGATTAGTTCGTGTGCGCGCCATTAAAAGACGTGTTGTCACCGGCATGATTTTGGCAAGCTACCATAAAAAGCCGAAAGAATCAACAATTTGCCGCGTGCGCGAAGATGTCGCGGCAAAAACTTGCGCAACTTGTCGTCGTCTTCGGCCTCGCCCGGCGAGCGAAATGGGGGCGAAGCGGGGTCAGTCGCCGGTGCCCGGCTCCGGCGAGAAATACTGCTCGAACTTGTTCTCGATCCCGTCGAATTCCTTGGCGTCGGCCGGCGGTTCCTTCTTGGCCGTGATGTTTGGCCATTTTTCGGCATAGTCGGCATTCACCTTCAGCCACTGGTCCAGCCCGGGCTCGGTGTCTGGCTTGATCGCCTCGGCCGGGCACTCCGGTTCGCAAACGCCGCAATCGATGCACTCGTCCGGATGGATGACGAGCATGTTGTCACCTTCATAGAAGCAGTCCACCGGGCAGACTTCTATACAATCCATGTACTTGCACTTGATGCAATTGTCGGTGACGATATAGGTCATTGGCGCTCTCGGCTGACAGCATTCACGAATGTCGAGGGGTGAGGTAGACCCTTTGCAGGGCCGTTGCAAGGCCCGTTATTGCGCTGCGATCGTTGCAGGCGAAATGCAATTCCAACCCTCTGAAACCGCTGATGATACACGATACCCGCATCGCGCTACGGCTCGTCGCGCCACCGGTCGAGCGCCCGCCTCTGCTTCTTCGTCGGCCGGCCGGCGCCCGGTTCGCGCTGCGCCGCCAGGGCCTTGCTCGGCGCGGCCTCGGCAGCCGGCAGCGTGAGGTCCTCGTACAGCAGGCGCGCCTCCTCGGCCGGGCCGCGCCGGCTCCCGGCGGCTAGGACGCGATAGACGATGACGCGCCGCTCGAGGGTGACGGTCAGAACATCGCCGGCCTTCACCGGATAGGCGGCCTGTTCGATCTTGTTGCGGTTGACCCGCACCTTGCCGCCCTGGGCCAGCTTGGCCGCCAGCGAACGCGACTTCACGACACGCGCGAAGAACAGCCATTTGTCGATGCGCTGGCGTTCTCCGGCCGTCTCGCTGCCGCCCATCTGGCCCGCTACTTCTTCATCTGTTCCTTGAGAGCGGCGAGCTTGGCGAAGGGCGAATTGGGATCGATCTTGACCGGCCGTTCCTCCCGCTGGCGCTGCGGCGCGCCATTGCGCTTGAAACCGTGCTTGTCTGCGTCGTCGCCCCGCCCCTCACCGCGTCCCTCACTGCGCCCCTTGCCGCGCGGCTTGCCGCGATGCGCAGCAGCGCCTTCGCCTTCGCCGCGTCCCGGACGGCCATGCCGCTCTTGGCCGGAATCCTTGTGGGCGCCCTTGTGGGCGCCCTTGTGGTCTCCCTTGCCGGCGCCCTGCCCCGCACCCCTGCCCGCCGGGCGCTGGCCCTGCCGCTTGCGCCCGTCGAAACGGCTTTGGCGCCAGATGAGCACCGGCTTCGGTTCTTCCTGCTCTTCGGCTGCATCGGCCTTCGCGGCGACCGGCGCATCGGCCTCAACTTTCGCCTCAGCGCTCTCCGCCACGGCCGGCTGCTCCACAGTTTCGGCAGCAGCGGGCTGTTGCAGGACCTCCTCGGTCCCGCTCGGCGGCGCAACAGACACAGCCTCGACCGGCGACTGCTCGGCAGGCGCGATCGCTGGCTCGTCGGAACCCGGCTGTTCCTGCGGTGCCTGAACTTCGCTGGTTTGGACTTCGCTGGTTTCGGCTTCCGCGGGTGCGGCTTCAGCGGACGGCGCCGCTTCCGCGGCAGACTTCGCCGCATCCTGCCTTGCCGCGGTCTCATCGAGCGCCTTCAGATGCGCCGCGACCTCCTCGGCCTGCTTGGCCTCACCGCGATAGCCGAGCCCCTTGAGGATCGCCTCCATGTCCTCGGCGGTGGCGCCGAGGATCGACATCATCGCCGGGGTGACGACGAAGGCGGTTCCGTCATAGGCGCCGTCCGGCCGCGTCCCGTTGCCTGGCTTCCAGCCCAATGCCGGGCGGATCAGGTCGGCGAGCCGCTCGAGAATGTCGACGCGCACCGCGCGGCGGCCCAGATTGCGGTAGCCGGCGAGCCCGTAGAAGGCCCGTTCGAACGTGACGTCCGAAACGATGGAGGTGCGGCCGGCGGCGAGCGCCGTCACCACGTCGCCATAGCCGGGCTTGTCCTTGGCGTCGTTCTTGAGCGCCCAGAGCAGCGTCACGAGGCCGGCCGGCGCCGGCTTGATCAACGCGGGCACGAAAATGTGGTAGGCGCCGAAACGCACGCCGAGACGGCGCAGCGCCGCGCGTGAATCCTGGTCGAGCGCCCTGACATCGTCGGAGACGTTGCGCCGGTTGAGCAGGCCGAAATTCTCGGCAAGCTGGAAGGCGATGCCGCGCGCCATGCCCGACAGGCTTTCCGAATCGCGCAGGTCGACCAGCGGCTTCAACAGCTGCTCGATCTGGAAATTCACGAAACGCTCGGCCCGCGCCGCGACCTTGTCGCGCGCCGGCCCGGTCAATTGCTCGTCGGCCAACAGCACGACGCGCGGCTTCAGCGCCTCCTCGCCAGCCACCAGCGTCGCCACGGGCTGGCCGAGCCAGCGCAGGAATCCGTCGGAATCCAGCGCCAGATCGCCATTGCCGGAAGCGGCGAACCGCTCGGCCCGCGCCTCGAATTCGAGCGCCAGGGCTTTCTGCGCCGCGGTCTTCACCGCGCGCGCATCCTCGCCTTCCGCGCTGCGGTCGGCGGTAAAACGAAACCCCTGCATCTCACCCACATGATGCCCCTCGACGAGGACTTCGCCAACGGGGCTGACTTCTGCTTCCGGCATTGCATTCTCTCTCAGACGCTTCATGAGCACGGAAGTCCTGCGGTCCACGAAGCGTTTCGTCAATCGCTCATGCAACGCATCGGACAGGCTGTCCTCAATCTCGCGTGTTTTTTCTTGCCAGTGTGTCGGATCGGCCAACCATCCCGGCCGGTGTGAAACGAACGTCCAGGTGCGAATCTGGGCGATGCGATGCGACAGTGTATCGATATCGCCTTCGGTGGAAGAGGCGCGCCGCACCTGGTCGGCCATATAGTCTTCGTCGACATGCCCCCGCCGTGCCAGGTCGCCGAACACGGCACCGACGAGTTCGGCATGCTGGGCCGGCGCGATCTTGCGGTAGTCCGGCAGCGCGCAGGCGTCCCAAAGCATCGCTACCCGCTCGCGGCCGCCCGCCAGGGCGCGGATATCCTCGTCCTTCGACAGGAGTTCCAGCACCCGCGCATCGGCGGCCGGCAGGGCCCTCGTCAGCCCGTCGACCGGCGGCGTGACGTCGAGGGACGCCTTCAGCGCCTCGACGCTGGATAAATCGAACACGGCAGATCGCCATTGCAGCACCTTGGCCGCGTCGAACTGGTGGCTCTCGATGCGCTGCACCAGCTCGTCGGAAAGAGGATCGACCTGGCCGGTGACGCCGAACGTCCCGTCGCGCAGGTGACGGCCGGCGCGCCCGGCGATCTGGCCCAGCTCGGCCGGATTGAGGTCGCGATACTGGAACCCGTCGAATTTGCGGTTCTGGGCGAAGGCCACGTGATCGACGTCGAGATTGAGGCCCATTCCGATGGCGTCCGTCGCCACCAGATAGTCGACGTCGCCCGACTGGTAGAGCGCCACCTGCGCGTTGCGCGTGCGCGGGCTGAGCGCGCCCAGCACCACGGCGACCCCGCCGCGCTGGCGGCGGATCAACTCGCCGATAGCGTAAACCTCGTCGGAGGAGAAGGCGACGATGGCCGAGCGGCGCGGCAGCCGCGTGATCTTGCGCGAACCGGCATAGGTGAGCACCGACATGCGTGGCCGCGTGATGACCGACAGGCCGGGCAGAAGCCGCTCCAGAATGCCGCGCATCGTGCCGGCGCCGAGCAGCAGCGTTTCCTGCCGACCACGCAGATGCAGGATCCGGTCGGTGAAGATGTGGCCGCGCTCGAGATCGGCGGCCAGCTGCACCTCGTCGATGGCGACGAATGCGGCATCCGTCTCGCGCGGCATCGCCTCGACCGTGCAGACCGAATAGCGCGCGCCCGGCGGGGTGATCTTCTCCTCGCCGGTGATCAGCGCGACGTTCTGCTCGCCCACCTTGGCCAGGACACGCCCATAGACCTCGCGCGCCAGAAGGCGCAGCGGCAGGCCGATCACGCCGGTCTGGTGCGCCACCATGCGCTCGATGGCCAGATGCGTCTTTCCCGTGTTCGTCGGACCGAGGATGGCGGTGACGTCACGGCCGGACAGCACCGGCGGCTTGTTGGTCTGGTTCTGGAAATTCATGGAGCCCGGGAAGCCGTTCTTCCTCAGCGACAAAAGGCGAGCCACCGGGTTAACACGCTTTGCATGCTTATTCCAAGATCGGAGTTTTCGCGCCGTCATCGGCCCGCGGCCTCGCCCGGGCGCCAGCCGGGTTCGCGACCGCCTGTTAACAGTTGGAACGAGTCTGGAACGAATCGGCTACGAATCACTCACATGGCGATATTCCCGGTTTGTTCGCCACAACATACGGTGTCTTGGCACCCTCTCGGACCGACATGCTGAATCGCGCCCTTCCGCGGCGAGGCTCAAAACCGACCTTCGCGTTAACCTTTTGCCGGCTGCACAACAGCCAGGCTGTCCGCACCGCGGCAAATGTAAGATTTCATTAAGAAAACTGTCATGCCGGTTAACGCTCGGCTGGGCGCAGCCGGACAACGGCTTAACGGTTCGATCAAATGCGGAACGAATCGGCGACGAATCAGCGATGCGCGGATGTTTCTGGTATGTTCACCGCTACATGTTGTGGTTTCCACAGTTCATCAACAGACGAAACACAGCTTGTCCACAGTCGCCCGGCCGGCGCGTTCGCGCGGCGTTAATCATTGTGCTTCAAATTGATACAGGTCACGGGGTGCCGGACGCCCGGGAACGGTCCACAGGCGGTCCGGCTTTCGCCCGTCAGACGATGTACTGGCCGCCATTGACGGTCATCGTCGACCCGGTGACGAAGCCCGCATCGTCCGACGCCAGGAACAGAACCGAGCGGGCGATCTCCGCCGCTTCCCCCAGGCGCCCGACCGGAATTTGCGCGACGATCTTCTCGCGCACGGCTTCCGGCACGGCCATCACCATGTCCGTGGCGATGTAGCCCGGGCAGATCGCGTTGACGGTGACGCCGAAGCGCGCGCCCTCCTGCGCCAGCGCCTTGGTGAAGCCGATCTCGCCGGCCTTGGCGGCTGAATAATTGACCTGCCCCATCTGTCCCTTCTGGCCGTTGATCGACGAAATGCTGACGATGCGCCCGAACTTGCGCTCGCGCATGCCGGCAAACACCTGGTGCGTCATGTTGAAAACGCCGTTGAGATTGACATCGACCACCGCCCGCCAATCCTGCGGGGTCATCTTGTGAAACATCACGTCGCGCGTGATGCCGGCGTTGTTGATCAGGATATCGACAGGCCCGAGTTCGGCCTCCACCGCTGCAACGCCCCTGGCGCATTCGTCATAATCGGCGATCGACCACCGATGCGTGGCGATCCCGGTGTCCTCGGTGAAGCGGGCCGCCGCCTCTTCATTGCCTGCGTAATTCGCCGCCACGCGGTAACCCGCGTCCTTCAACGCCATCGCAATGGCCGCGCCAATGCCGCGCGTGCCACCGGTAACAAGTGCCGTTCTCATGCAGATCGCCTCCCTGTGTGTTGTTCCCCGCCGCTTCGTTCTATTGACCGTTGAACGATTTCCGGCCGGCGCACGGGCGTGACCCGCGCGCCGTAAAGAAAGCCTACAGCGCTTCCACGCACATGGCGACGCCCATGCCGCCGCCGATGCACAATGTGGCCAGGCCCTTCTTGGCGTCGCGCCGGCGCATCTCGAACACCAGCGTGTTGAAAATGCGCGTGCCGGATGCGCCGATCGGATGGCCGATGGCGATCGCGCCGCCATTGACGTTCACCACGTCGGGGTTCCAGCCCATGTCCTTGTTGACCGCGCAGGCCTGTGCGGCGAACGCTTCGTTGGCCTCCACCAGGTCGAGGTCCTCGGCCTTCCAGCCGGCCTTCTCCAGCGCCTTGCGCGAGGCGGGGATCGGACCGGTGCCCATCACCGCCGGATCGACGCCGGCCGTCGCCCAGGAGGCGATGCGGGCAAGCGGCGTCAGGCCGCGCCGCTTGGCTTCGGTCTCGCTCATCAGCACCACGGCGCCCGCGCCGTCATTGATGCCGGACGCGTTGGCCGCCGTCACGGTGCCTTCCTTGTCGAAGGCAGGGCGCAGCTTCTGCATGCTCTCCAGCGTCGCGCCGTGGCGGATATACTCGTCGTCGGCAACCACCGTCTCGCCCTTGCGGGTCTTCACGATGAACGGGACGATCTCATCCTTGAAGCGGCCGGCCTTCTGCGCGGCTTCCGCCTTGTTCTGCGAGGCGAGCGCGAATTCATCCTGCTGGTCGCGGGTGATCTGGAACTGGCGCGCCACATTCTCGGCGGTGATGCCCATGTGATAGCCGTTGAAGGCATCCCACAATCCATCGCGGATCATCGTGTCGATCATCGCGTAATCGCCCATCTTCACGCCGCTGCGCAGATGCGCGCAATGCGGCGCCAGCGACATGGATTCCTGTCCTCCGGCGACGATGATGTCGGCATCGCCGGTGGCGATCTGCTGCATGCCGATGGCGATGGTGCGCAGACCCGAGCCGCAGACCTGGTTCAACACCCAGGCGGTGGTTTCCTTCGGCAGCCCGGCGGCGATGGAGGCCTGTCGGGCCGGGTTCTGCCCCTGGCCGGCGGTCAGCACCTGACCGAGGATCACCTCGTCGACCTCTTCTGGCGCGACGCCGGCACGCGTCAGCGCCTCGCGGATGGCGGCCGCGCCGAGTTCATGCGCCGGCACTGCGGCAAAGGCCCCGTTGAACGAGCCGACCGGGGTGCGGGCGGCGCTGGCGATGACGATGGTTTCGGCAGAAGACATGCAGGGCTCCTTGATAATCGCGCGGACATGCTTTGTCCGGCCCGACGATGGGCTGGTCATTCATCGCATTAGTTGCGGCTTCCTTTGAACAAGTCAAACCCTGTGTGCACTGCGGCATTGATCTGTGGCGGCAAAGCACCATGGCGCGCCTTCGCCATTGCACAAAGCGCTTTCATTCCATCGAATTTTGCGCATATCCTGATGACCGGCAGATGTAAGGGGCGCAAATCCGCGCGTTCCGGCAGCTGGCGCCATCTGTGTCCGCGTCGGGCGCAGGCGGCGTTCAGGCCCTATAATTCAGGCGTTGCGCTCGCGAACACCATTCGGTTTCGGGCGGACGCCGCAGGAAACCGTGCCACCGGGAGGTCACTAATGCCAGCCAAGGACGATCCGATCGTCATCAAGAAATACGCCAACCGCCGCCTCTACAACACCGGCACCAGCACCTATGTGACGCTTGAGGATCTCTCTGTGATGGTCAAGCGCGACGAGGATTTCGTCGTCCAGGACGCCAAGAGCGGGGAGGACATCACCCACTCGGTCCTCACCCAGATCATCTTCGAGCTGGAGAACGACCGCAACGGCCAGAACATGCTGCCGATCTCGTTCCTGCGGCAGTTGATCTCCTTTTATGGCGACCAGATGCAGATGGTCGTGCCGAGCTTTCTCGAGCAATCGATGATCGCCTTCTCCAAGGAACAGGAGCGGATGCGCGAACAACTCGACAAGGCCTTCGGCTCATCGCCGATCGACATGATGGGCATGACCGCGCCGATGAAAATGGTCGAGGAGCAGACCCGGCGGAACATCGAGATGTTTCAGAACGCCATGCGCATGTTCTCGCCCGTCCCGCCGCAGGCAAATCCCGGCGCGCCGCGCGAGGCCGGAGCCGAAGGCGGGCGCGATGACGATCTGCGGGAATTACGTGATCAGATCGCCGCCATGCAGCGCAAGATCGATTCCATGGACGGGCAATAGGCCCGTCGCGATAAAAGACGGGCAATAGGCCCGCCGATAATACCGACATGCAGGACAAAAAAGACCGGCCATTGGCCGGTCTTTTCGCATTCCGTGGGCAAAGGCGCTTATGCGTCCTTCGGCTCCAGAACCTGGCGGCCGCGATACATGCCGGTCTTCAGATCGACATGGTGCGGGCGGCGCAGTTCGCCTGAATTCTTGTCTTCGACATAGGTCGGCGCCTTGATGGCGTCGGCCGAGCGTCGCATGCCGCGCTTGGAAGGCGACGTTTTCCTTTTTGGTACAGCCATTGTCCTGCTCCGCTAATCGGTCAAAGGCCGTTGCGGCCCCTTTATCCAGGGCCCAGCATTTCGGCCGGGAATTGGAAGTCGGCGTGCCTATACACGGCTAAACCGTTCTTGGCCAGTGGGGCGCGGCTTTTTTTCACGCCGATGCCGCCCTCACGGTTTGAGGCAGCCGACATAAGCGCCGGCCTTCAGTGCCCTGCGCTCGATGTTCGCCGCCAGACGGTTCAGTCCACGCGACGGCTTGGCCGGATTGCGCGCGATCGGGTTGGGCAGGGCGACAGCCAGGAGCGCCGCCTGCCGGCGCGTCAGTTCCCTGGCCGGACGACCGAAATAGTGTTGCGCGGCTGCTTCGGCTCCGTAGATGTTCGGCCCCCATTCGGCGATGTTGAGATAGATTTCCATGACGCGCCGCTTGGACAGGATCGTGTCGACAAAAAGCGCCAGCGGCAATTCCATCGCCTTGCGCAGAAAGGAACGGCCCTGCCAGAGAAACAGGTTCTTCGCCGTCTGCATGGGAATGGTGGAAGCGCCGCGCGTGGCCTCGCCAGACAGCGCGTCGTTGATCACGGTGTTGAGAGCGCCCCAGTCGACGCCGGAATGTGTGCAGAACTGGCCATCCTCCGACATCATGACCGAGTGCTGGATCAGCGGTCCCATCGTGTCGAGCGACGTCCAGCGGCGGTCGTAACCCGTCAGCGTCGCCAGATCCTTCAGCATCAGGGTCGAAACGGGATGGACCGCCGGGACGGCATAGAGAACCGTCAGCCCGAACGGCAGAAACGCCAGCAGGACCACGACGAGCGCAACGCGCCGCAGCAGGCGCACAAAACCGCTCTGCCGCGCCCTGTTGCGGCCGCCTCGACGCACTCTCTTCACCGTTTGCCGCCTTTCAGGATCGACGATCGGCCCGCTCAAACGCGCTCCCCCAGTGTGACTTAACGCCTCAAAACCAGCCTTTCGCATAGCCTCCAGGGGCTTTCGGCGCAATGGCGAAGCACAACGGGGCTTGACCATGGCCGGCTTTGCCTTCATCGCTCCGGCCATGGAAGAGACGATGATGCCCCCCTTCGAAGTCAAGCTCGCCGTCGGCGCGGAGATGGTCGAGACACAGTTGCGCCGCCTGCTCGACGCGAGGCCGCTGGAAGGCGAGATTGCCCGCCCGCACCGCCTGCTCGAGGCGATGCGCCATGGGGTTCTCAATGGCGGCAAGCGGCTGCGCCCGTTTCTCGTACTGGAAACGGCAAACCTGTTCGAGGCCGGCGGCGAGGCCGCCCTGCGCGTTGCCGCGGCGCTCGAATGCGTCCATTGCTACTCCCTCGTCCATGACGATCTGCCGGCGATGGACGACGACGATCTGCGCCGCGGCCAGCCGACCGTGCACCGCGCCTTTGACGACGCAACGGCCATACTGGCCGGCGACAGCCTGCTGACCTATGCATTTGACATCATAAGCGCGCCCGAGACGGCCCTGCCGGCGCAAGCGCGGCTGGCCCTCGTCACCGGTCTGGCGCGGGCTGCCGGCGTTGGCGGCATGGCCGGCGGCCAGGCGCTGGACCTGGCGGCCGAGGGAACCCGGCTTGCCGAAGAAGACATTCTGCGCCTGCAGGCCATGAAGACCGGCGCGCTGATCCGCTATGCCTGCGAGGCGGGCGCCATCATAGGCGGCGCCGGCGATGCCGATCGCGAAAGGCTCGGCGAATTCGGTGCGGCGATCGGCCTGGCCTTCCAGCTTGCCGACGATCTCCTGGATCTCACCGCCAGCAGCGAGACAATGGGCAAGGCGACGGGCAAGGATGCCGCGGCCGGCAAGGCGACGCTGGCCAGCCTGCACGGCGTCGACTGGGCCCGGCGGCAATTGCGCGGCCTGGTGGCGCAGGCCGAAGACACCCTCGTGCCATTCGCCGAGCGCGCCGAAGGGCTGCGCCAGGCCGCCCGCTTCGTCGCCGAACGGCAGAATTGAGCGCTTCACCACGCGGTTGACCTGTCGCCGCGCCGCCAATCGGCTGATTGCGCCAAAAAACCGCACCGATTGTTTGATCAAGCGGTTAGCATTAATTGCCCGTTAATCCCGATCCTCAATTCTTATCGAATAGGGGATGGCTCTGGGAAAACACATGTCTTCGGTGGTAACGCAGCAATATATGCGCGGCCGGCTGATCGCGGTGATCGTTGGTTTCGTTGTAACGGTCGCCATCGGCACCGGGTTTTTGCTTTGGCAGATACAGGCGACAAAGAATCAAGTCCGTTTCGGGGCGCTGGTCGGCTACATGGCCGATGCGACGAATGATGTCATTCACAACGCCCTGCGCCTTGAGCAGGCCAGCCTGAAAGACAGCACCCCGAAAACCGGAACCCCAAGAACCGGGACCCCTGAGACCGGGCTGGCGCTCGACCACGAGGAGCTCAAAACGGCGCTGATGCGCCTGGAATCGGCCTATCACGCGCTCGATATCGCCACCCAGAGCGAGATCACCACGCTGGAGAGCCAGCGCATCACCCTTGAACAAGACGGCGAAATCGCCAATGCAGGCGGCGCTGAAAGCGACCCGCTGATTGCCGGTATCTCGCACCGAACCGTGCCCCCCTCCGTGCGCAGCATCTGGCTCGGTGAGGAGAACGGGGCATCATTGCGCTCGCAGATCCGCGATGTCGTTTCGCTCGCCAACCGGCTCGACGTCTTCAACGATTATGGAAGCAGTGCCGCGCAACGCGTCTTCACCGAACTGCAGACCCTGGCCAACAACCAGGTGCGCCCCGAGCTGAAGCGCATTTCGGATTCGCTGCACGCGGAGATGATCGGCACCTATGGAACCCTGCAATGGGGCCTGCTCAGCGTCTCGCTGGCCATCGTGCTTGCGTGCCTGCTGCTTGCGCTGCGCGTCTTCGTGCCGATGATGAACCGTGTTTCGAGCGCCCACCAGGACCTGCACGACGCCAATATTTCGCTTGCCGCGGAGAAGATAAAGGCCCAATCCGCCGACCGCACGAAATCGGAATTCCTCGCCAATATGAGCCATGAGATCCGCACGCCGATGAACGGCGTCATGGGCATGGCGGAGCTCCTGGCGCGCACCAATCTCGACCAGCGCCAGGCGATGTTCGTCGATGTCATCGTCAAGTCGGGAACGGCGCTCCTGACCATCATCAACGACATTCTGGACTTCTCGAAGATCGATGCCGGCCAGTTGAAGCTCGATACCGCGCCGTTCCGGCTCGGCGAGGCGATCGAGGACGTGGCCGCCCTGGTATCGGCGCGCGTCGCCGAGAAGGATCTCGAACTGATCGTTCGCGTCGATCCGGATCTGCCCCTGTCCTTCATCGGCGACGTCGGCCGCTTCCGGCAGGTGGCCACGAACCTGGTCGGCAATGCGGTCAAGTTCACCGAGCGCGGCCACGTCCTGATCGACGTCTCGGGCGAGATCAAGGACGGCGCGGCGCAGGTCACGATCCGCGTCGAGGACACGGGCATCGGCATTCCCCAGGACAAGCTGGACGCCGTGTTCGAAAAATTCGCCCAGGTGGACTCCTCGTCCACCCGCCGCCACGAGGGCACCGGCCTTGGCCTGGCGATCGCCTCGCGCCTGGTCGAACTCATGGGCGGTTCGATGCGGGCCGAGAGCGAGGTGGGCAAGGGTTCGACCTTCGCCTTCACGATCCCGCTCGAAATCGACCACGCCAACTGCACGCCGAAGACTGCCCCCATCGACGTCTCGGGCGCCCGCGTCTTCGTCATCGACGACAACCCGATCAACCGCGACATCCTGCTCGAGCAACTGAAAAGCTGGGGCTTCGAATGCGCCGCCGCCGAAAGCGGCGCCGTCGGCCTCGCCTTCCTCAAGCGCTCGGTCGAACTGGATGCGCGCGTCGATTGCGTCATCCTCGACTACCAGATGCCGGACATGAATGGCGCCGACGTCGCCAAACTGATCAAGGCCGACCCGACCACGACCGAGATACCGCTGGTGCTGCTGACCTCGGTCGACCAGGCCGATACGAGCCGGCTCGCCATGGAATGCGGCATCGCCGCCCAGCTCAACAAGCCGACCCGCTCGTCCGCCTTGCTCGAAACGATCGTTTCGGTGATGCAGGCGGCCCGTGCCGGCGACGAAGCGTCCGTGCCGCAGCCCGTTCCCCTGCGCCCGGCGCAAACGCGCCTTTCCAACGCCGTCGAGCGCGGCCTGTCGAGTTCCAGAAGTCAGCGTGGCGAAGGGCTGGACGTCCTGGTTGCCGAGGACAACGAGGTCAACCAGCTCGTTTTCAGTCAGGTGCTCGACGGCCTCGGCCTCCGCTACCGCATTGTCGCCAATGGCAAGACCGCTGTCGAGATGTACCGCACATTCCGGCCGAAGATCATGCTGATGGACATCTCCATGCCGGAGATGAACGGCTATGAGGCGACGGGCGCGATCCGCCAGACGGAAGCAGCCACCGGCGACCACACGCCGATCATCGGCATCACCGCGCACGCGCTCAAGGGCGACCGCGAGAAATGCCTCGATGCCGGCATGGACGACTATCTGTCCAAGCCCATCTCGCCGCAAAAGCTGGCCGACATGATCGAACGCTGGATCGGCCAGGAAAAACTGGCCGCGTCCGCCTGAAGCAGGGCTGGGGCTGGGCTACAGGTCTTCCTGGATGAACCGTTCCGAAGCGTGGATGCAGATCATCTCCAGCCGCCCTTCGCCGACATTGACGAACCGATGTGGAATCTGCGGGCCGACCACCACGATATCACCCGGCCCGGCGCGCGTCGTCTCGCCATCGACCGTGAACTCGGCCTTCCCCGACCGGACGACCCAGGTCTCCGAATAGGGATGGCGATGCAGAACGGGTCCGTGTCCGGGCGGGCTGTCCATCAGGAAGAACGAAACCTCGCCGCCAAAGGGTTCGCCCTCGAAGGCGACCGTGCCGTTGACGCTCGGCTTCTGCTCATCGCGGCGCAACATTTGGTACATGATGTCCTCCTTGTTTGGGAACTCGCAAATTCAGCCGTGCATCACGCCGAATTGCAATGTATCTTGATGTGAAGATATCTGCTATTTATCTTCACGTCAAGATACATCGTCTGCCAGGAGCCCGTCATGCCCCAATCGCCCCCGCCGACCAGCGAGGATCACATCGACCGCCTGCGCGCTCAGTGGGCGCGCGAACTGCCCGATCTCGACACGATGCCGATGAGTGTTCTTGGGCGCATATACCGCCTGTCCAATCTGGTCCGGCCGAGCATCGAGGCGACGTTTGCCGCGTTCGGACTGGACCGCGGCGAGTTCGACGTCATCTCGACGCTGCGTCGTTCCGGCCCGCCCTATCGGCTGACGCCAACGGAACTCTACAAATCCCTGATGATCTCGTCCGGCGGCCTGACCCATCGCCTGGGGCGTCTTGAAAAGGCCGGCCTGGTCGAGCGCCTGCCCTCGCCCGATGACGGACGCAGCATGATTGTCGGATTGACGCAAATGGGTCTCGAGCGCGCCGAAGCGGCATTCCGCACCGATATGGCCAATGAAGCGGCCCTGCTGGCCGGCATGAACCCGGCGCGCCGCGAGACCCTGGCGGCATTGCTGCGGGAACTCACTCTGTCGATCGGCGAGCGGCTTGCGGAAGAAGATGGCTAGGCGGCCTGGACAAATTTGAGCCGGTATCTGGCGGTCGCGCTGTTGTGGATTAGCCGATGCCGTTGACAATGGACGGGTTCTCTTCGGGGCGGCGACCGCGCCTACGGTTGGCCGCAGCAATTGGCAAAAACCCTTCAAGACACGCGGTTCTGCTTCCCTCAGATCGCCTCGGCTCAAACCTGCTTCCAAAATACAGCTTTGAATCAAGTCTCGCGCATCTCGTCAGTCATTTCGGGATTTCCGTCCTCTCGCCCGAGACCTGCCATGCCGGACACGACCCCATTTCGGCCACCATCTGTTTCCGCTTGGATTGCCGAAAGCAGTCGTTTCAGCAGCTAGCCGGTGTGAACGAGCTCATACACATAGGATTTTGAACCCTTTTTGCTCACCCACTCACCCTCGGGAGGACATAGCGACGATTGGTCATTAGGCAGCACATGCCATGGTCTACCCATCACTGTTTGGCTTTTGTCGTCCCATGCAACCCAGCCGAGGCCAGTCCTGTAGGTAATCCACAGGTCGCGATCTGCGCGTTGAAATCCAGAAAGCCCGTCTGGTCGTTTGCGTCTGGTGAAGAAATAGACCAAGTCGTCACTTTGGCGACGAAGTTCGAACGTGTTTGTCATAACGCATCTGTGCGCGGTGCCGCCCACATTTCAAGCCTTTTTCCTCCTGCGGCATGTCAGCTATTGCCGCCCAGAAGGCGCAGAGCCGACAGTCCGCAGCCCACCCCATGACACCCGCCTGCCCCCGCTGGCCTGCTGCCTGGAACCAGACGCTCCTTCACCGCGGAATGTGTCCACACGGCCCAGCTTCGCGTATGCCGCATCGGTGCGGACGCCAGATATCTCCGCCCGATTGCAAATGCTCTGGCTTATTCGGCGGCGGTGCGGCGGGCGAAGCGCTTTTCGATATAGTCGCCGACCATCTTCTCGAAATCCTCGGCAATGGCCGTGCCGCGCAGTGTCGCGGCCTTCTTGCCGTCGATAAAGACGGGCGCCGCCGGCGTCTCGCCGGTGCCGGGAAGCGAGATGCCGATATCGGCATGTTTCGATTCGCCAGGCCCGTTGACGATGCAGCCCATCACCGCCACCTTCAGCCCTTCGACACCCGGATATTTCTTCCGCCAGACGGGCATGTTCTTGCGCAGGTCGGCCTCTATCTTCTGCGCCAGCTCCTGGAACACGGTCGAGGTCGTGCGGCCGCAGCCCGGGCACGCCGCCACCACGGGCACGAACTGCCGGAACCCCATGGTCTGCAGCAGCTCCTGCGCCACCTGCACCTCCCGGGTGCGATCGCCGCCGGGCTCCGGCGTCAGCGAAATGCGGATCGTGTCGCCGATGCCCTGCTGCAGGAGAATACCCATCGCCGCCGACGAAGCGACGATGCCCTTGGTGCCCATGCCGGCCTCGGTCAGGCCCAGATGCAGCGCATGGTTGGAGCGTCGTGCAAGCTCGGTATAGACGGCGATCAGATCCTGCACCTGGCTGACCTTGGCCGACAGGATGATGCGATCGCGCCCGAGGCCGATCTCCTCGGCCAGATCGGCCGAGATCAGCGCCGACTGGACGATTGCCTCGCGCATCACTTCCTGCGCCGTCATCGGCGAGCCGTTCGCCTGGTTGCCGTCCATCAGATGGGTCAGCAATTCCTGGTCGAGCGAGCCCCAGTTGACGCCGATGCGCACCGGCTTGTCATGCTTGATTGCCGTCTCGATGATGGCGGCGAACTGCTTGTCCTTCTTGTCCTTGAAGCCGACATTGCCGGGATTGATGCGGTATTTCGCCAGCGCCTCGGCGCAGGCCGGATGGTCGGCCAGAAGCTTGTGGCCGATATAATGGAAATCGCCGATCAGCGGCACGAAGATGCCGACGCGCTCCAGCCGCTCGCGGATTTTCGGCACGGCGGCCGCCGCTTCATCCCGGTCGACCGTGATGCGCACCAGTTCGGAACCGGCGCGATGCAGCGCGGCCACCTGCGCCACCGTGCGGTCGACATCGGCCGTGTCGGTATTGGTCATCGACTGCACGACGACCGGCCCATCGCCGCCGACGATCACATTGCCCACGGCGACGCCAACCGCATCGCGGCGTGGGAATGGCGATGAGAAATAGCCGCTCATGGTCTTGCTGGCCGTGAATGTTCCACTCATCCAGGGAACTGTCCCGATTTCAACCGTGTCGCGCTTGAGGTGGCCGAGCACGGCGCGAATGTCAATGCCGGAGCCGCCGATTGATCCGTGCCGGCACGCTTGACAGGCAGCCGCGCCACCGCTTTGCTGCGCCGCAATATAACCTTCTTTGCTGCCGAGGACCACATGGGCGCCGCACCGCAAACCTCCCGCAAGACCGCAATCGTCACCGGCTCCACATCGGGCATCGGCCTGGGGGTCGCCGAGGCGCTGGCCGCGGCGGGCTGCAACATCGTCCTCAACTCCTATACCGACGATGCCGCCGATCACGCGCTGGCCGCCGACCTGGCCACGCGGCACGGTGTCGAGGTCGTCTACATCAGCGCCGACATGGCCCGGCCGGATGCCTGCCGCGCCATGGTCGAGGCCGCCGCCGCCCGTTTCGGCAACGTCGACATCCTTGTCAACAATGCCGGCATCCAGCACGTGGCGCCGGTCGAGGCGTTCCCGGTCGACAAATGGAACGCCATCCTGGCGATCAATTTGTCCTCGGCGTTCCACACCATCGCCGCCGCCATACCGCATATGAAGCGCAGCGGCTGGGGCCGCATCGTCAACATCGCCTCGGCCCACGGCCTGCGCGCCTCGCCGTTCAAATCCGCCTATGTCGCGGCGAAGCACGGCGTCGTCGGCCTGACGAAAACCGTCGCACTGGAAGTCGCCGACGACCGGATCACCTGCAACGCCATCTGCCCCGGCTATGTGCTGACGCCGCTGATCGAGGCGCAGATACCCGACCAGATGAAAGTGCATGGAATGGACCGCGACGCGGTGGTGCGCGAGGTGATGCTCGCCCGCCAGCCGACCCGCGAATTCGTCACGGTCGACGAGGTCGGCGGCTTCGTCGTTTTCCTCTGCTCGGATCACGCCGCGCAGATCACCGGCGCCGCGCTGCCGATGGATGGCGGCTGGACCGCCCAATAGAGCATTTTGCAGTCAGGTGGTTTCACCTGACGTCCGCACAAATGCGAAAAACAATGAGATAGGGCGGAGCAGCGTTTCCGTGAACGATGAACCGGTCTGGAGCCGCTGCTCAACTCCTGCGGGGCTGCGCCGCTGCCAGGGCGATTTCCATCAGCGTGATGAGCTTCCGCGCGCCCTCGATCGCAGGCTTGCCGCACAGGCCGCGCATGCGCATGCCTTCCAGCCCGTCGAGCAGGATTTCCGCCAGCGCACGCGGCGACAGGCCGAGCCGTTCGAGGTCGGCGCCCGAGCGCGCGGCCTCCTCGGCGACGGCATGTTCCACCGCCTCCGTCAGGCCCTGGCGCCATTCGGCGATGATGTCGGCGGCGATCTTGTTCTCCAGGTCGAGGATCTCCTCGCCATGCGCCGATTTCTCGATCATCTCCATCAGGCCGAACAGCGCCTTGTCGAGCGCCGTCATCAGCCGCTCACCGAACGTGCCGCTGCCTTTCAGTCCGGCGCGCGCATTGGCCAGCGACCGGGTGAGAATGGCTTCGCCGATGGCACGAAAGATGTCGGCCTTGTTGCGGAACTGCAGATAGAGCATCGGCCGCGAAACCTCGGCGGCCCGGGCAATGTCGTCCATCGTCGTGCGGGCAAATCCATAAGCAAGGAAGACCCGCATGGCGCCATCCAGAATGCGCCCCCGCTTTGGGTCAACTTTGCCGTCCGCAACCAGATTCATCATTGGATACAATCTACCCTTCAGTTCAGAGTTGACAAAAATACGCATTTTGTCAATATGTCGCCGTCATGCGCGCGGCCCGCTTTTGGCGGGCTTTTTGTGCGCGCGTGTCCACTCATACAACAGCAACGGTCGTTGATGTCAGGAGTGTATTCCGTTTGGCTTTTTTGCCGCACGCACTTGCGATATACGGGCGTGTTTTGCAGCGAAGACCACTACTGTGAATTGAATTTTGCGCGCAGCATCCCCATATCGCGCCGGTCCCTGATCGACAGGCCGAATCCACCGCACTGGAAAACGACATGCCGAAGATAAGGTTCCATAAAATCGCTGCCGTCGCCGTTTTGGTCGTGACCGCCGCCTGGATTGCCACCGGAGAGTTTTCCTCCGTCGGCAGCGCCACCGAGGAAACGCAGACTGTCGCTGAAAAACCGGAGAACGCACCGACAGCGGCCCAAGTGGTGATCGTCGCGACGCCGCCGCGCATTGATCACTCCCGCACGATCCGTGTTTCGGGCCTGACCTCGGCCGACAAGCGCACCGTGCTGGCTTCCCGCTCGGCGGGCATCATCACCGAACTTCCCGTGTCGAAGGGCCAGCGCGTCAAGAACGGCGACCTGATCCTGCGTCTGGAGACGGAGGGCAAGGAAGCCGCCGTCGAGACCGCGCGCCAGGTTCTCGCCCAGCGTGAGGCCGAATCCGAGGCGGCCAACCGGCTTGCCAAGAGCGGCAATCTCGCCCGCCTGCAACTCGACAGCGCGCGCTCGGCACTTGCCACCGCGCGTTCCCAGCTTGAGATGGCGGAAGCCGAACTCGCCCGCATCACCGTGCGCGCGCCTTTCGACGGCCTCATCGACAAGGTGGATGTGGAGCTTGGCTCCTCGATCACGCAGGGCGCCGAAGTCGCCACCCTGCTCAAGCTCGACCCGGTCATCGCCGTCGGCGAGGTGAGCGAGCATGATCTGGCTTCCGTCAATCCCGGCGACCAGGCCGATGTGCGCCTCGTCAGCGGGCAGACCGTCAGTGGCAAGGTGCGCTTCGTCAGCCGCGAGGCATCGGAGCAGACCCGTACCTTCCGCGTCGAAGTGGCAATCGCCAATCCCGATGGCGCCATTCCCGCCGGCATGACCGCCGAGATCGACATACACGGCGAGCCGGTCGAGGCCGTCGCCCTGCCGCGCTCGGTCGTCACCCTCAATCAGGATGGAGAACTGGGCGTTCGCGCCGTCGATGCCGAGAGCAAGGTTGTTTTCTACCCGATCGATCTCGTCGACGACACGCCGCACGCGCTGTATCTCGCCGGCATTCCGGCCAATGCCCGCGTCATCGTTTCGGGACAGGACCTCGTGACCGAAGGCGACGCGGTGACGGCACAGCCTGCGGATGAGAAACTGATCCGGGAGTTGGCGAAGACCCTCGCCGCCGACCTCAACTAGAGCGCCGGGCGTCCATTCGGACGCTCGGCGCTCTAGCACTTTGAATCTATGCATCGTGCCTTCCGAATATCGATTCCGATTTTCGGGCCGATGCTGTAGCCCGAAGCCAGCGACCCACGATAGGAATCCCCGATGGATATCGTCCGCATCGCAATCCAGAACGCCAGGCTCACGCTGTCCATTCTGATGTTCTTCGTCGTTGCGGGGGCGCTTGCCTACATCAACATCCCGAAGGAAGCGGAGCCGGACGTTCCGATTCCGATCATCTATGTCAGCCTGACCTATCAGGGCATCTCGCCGGAAGATTCCGAGCGCCTGCTGCTGCGGCCGATCGAGACGCGCATGAAGAGCCTCGAGGGCGTCAAGGAGATGCGTTCCGCCGCCTATCAGGGCGGCGGCTACGTCCTGGTCGAGTTCCAGGCCGGCTACGACTTCTCCAACGCCATCGAGGACGTCCGTGCCAAGGTGGCGGACGCCCGACGCGACCTGCCGCAGGGCGCCGACGAGCCGTCGGTGCACGAAGTCAACATTTCGGAGTTCCCGATCCTGGTCGTGACGCTCGCCGGCAACATGCCGGAGCGCGTCCTGTCGGCTTCGGCGCGTGAGTTACGCGATCGGATCGAGGAGATTCCAGGCGTTCTGGAAGGCACGCTGCAGGGCTCGCGCGACGAACTCGTCGAAGTTCTCATCGACCCGATGAAACTGTCATCCTACGGCCTGCAGCTCGACCAGTTGATCAACGCCGTTGGCGCCTCCAACAGCCTCGTGGCCGCCGGCGCGCTGGAAGGTCAGGACGGGCGCTATGCGGTCAAGGTGCCGTCGTTGATCGAGACGGCCGAGGACGTGGCCAACCTGCCCGTCGTCTCGAGCCCCAACGCGGTCGTGCGTGCCCGCGATCTCGCCGCCATCCGCTCGACTTTCACCGATGCCGAGACCGTGACCCGCCTGAACGGCAAGAAGGCCATCGCCATCGAGGTCAAGAAGCGCGTCGGCTCCAACCTGGTCGAGACCGTCGATGCGGTGAAGGCCGCCGCCAAGACCTTCCAGGACACCAGCAAGGCCGAGATCACCGTGTCCTACAGCCAGGACAAGTCGGTGATGATCCGCGACATGCTGAGCGACCTGCAGAACCACGTGCTGATCGCCGTCATCCTGGTCTTCATCGTCGTTCTCTACACGCTCTCGGGCCGCGCCTCGCTGCTCATCGGCCTTGCCGTACCCGCCTCCTTCCTGATGGGCATCTATGCCCTGTCGCTCGGCGGCTTCACGGTCAACATGGTGGTCCTGTTCAGCCTCATCCTGGCCGTCGGCATGCTTGTTGACGATGCCATCATCGTCACCGAGTTCGCCGAACGGCGCATGACGGAAGGCATGGACAAGGCGCAGGCTTTCGAGCTTGCGGCCAAGCGCATGGCCGGGCCGGTCATCGCCGCCACCATGACCCGCGTCGCCGCCTTCTCTCCACTTCTGTTCTGGCCGGGCATCGTCGGCGAGTTCATGAAGTATCTGCCGATCACGCTGATCGTCACGCTTTCGGCCTCGATGATCTACGCGCTGATTTTCGTGCCCACGCTCGGCGCCATCTTCGCCAAGGCGCATGTCGAGGAGAAGCAGAAGCCGGACGGCTGGTACCTGGGTCTCGTCAAGCAGGCGGTACGTTTCCCCAAGACGGTGCTTCTGCTGACGATCGGCCTGCTCGGCGGCATCATCTACAGCTATTCGCAATATGGCGCCGGTGTCGAGTTCTTCCCCAATGTCGAGCCCGAATACGGCCTGATGTATGTGCATGCGCGCGGCAACCTGTCGCTCGACGAGATGGATCGACTGGTGAAGCCGGCCGAGGACAAGCTCCTCAACTGGCCAGGCATCGAATCCGTCTATACCCGCGTCGGCAAGACGCGCGGCGGCGGCCAGGACATCGACGAGGACGTCATCGGCGTCATCCAGTATGAATTCGTCGACTGGCGTGAACGCGCTCCGGCCAGCGAGATCCTGAACGGCCTGCGCACCGAGCTCGCCGGTACGCCGGGTGTCGAGATCGAGGTGCGCGTGCCCGATGCCGGTCCGCCCACGGGACAGGCGATCCAGATACGCCTGTCCGCCTTGGACCCCGGCAACCTCAACGACCAGGCAGCTTCCGTCGCCAAGGCGATCTCCCAGATTCCCGGCGTTATCGACGTCGCCGACGGCCTGCCGCCGCCCGGCATCGACTGGGCGATCAAGGTGGATCGCGCCAAGGCCGCGCAATACGGCATCAGCCCGGTCTCCGTCGGAACCGTGGTCCAGCTCGTCACTAACGGCCTGAAACTGTCGGAATACCGGCCGGCAGGTGTTGACGATGCGGTGGACATCCGCCTGCGCCTGCCGGAAGACCGCCGCACCCTGTCGGCGCTCGACCAGCTGCGCGTGCAGACGGCACAGGGACCGGTGCCGATCTCCAACTTCATGACCCGCCAGCCGGAACGCTCGACCGGCATTCTCAACCGCATCGACGGGCAGCGCACCATCGTCGTCAGCGCCAACGTCGCCACCGGGTTCCAGGTGGCCGTGGTGCAGGCCAACGTCACCCAGGCCTTGAGCGACATGGACCTGGGCGCGACACGCTGGAAGCTGGCCGGCTCCAACGAGGAGAGCGAGGAGGCCAGCGCCTTCCTGTCGAAAGCCTTCGGCGCGGCGATCTTCCTGATCTTCATCGTGCTGCTCGCCCAGTTCAACAAGTTCACCAGCGTCCTGCTGGTGCTGATGACCGTGGTGATGGCGACGATCGGCGTGTTCCTCGGCCTGCTGATCACGGGGCAGCCCTTCGGCATCGTCATGTCGGGCATCGGCGTGATCGCGCTCGCCGGCGTCGTGGTCAACAACAACATCGTGCTGATCGACACCTACGACCGCTTGCGCCGCGAGGGCTGGAAGAAGCAGGAAGCCATCCTGCAGACCTGCCGCGAGCGCGCGCGGCCGGTCATGCTGACGGCCATTTCGGCTGTCCTGGGCGTTCTGCCCATTGCCTTCGGCCTCGGTCTCGAGCTTTTCCACCAGACGGTAACGATCGGCGCGCCCTCGACGCAGTGGTGGATTTCCCTGTCCGGCGCCATCGTCTACGGCCTGACCTTCGCCACGGTGCTGACCCTCATCGTGACCCCGTCGGCGCTGATGGTCTTCACCCGCGAGACGCTGCCGGCCGGCGCCAAGCGGCGTAGTCTTCTGGCCCGCCTGTTCCGGCGCAAGGGCAAGGGAGAGGATCGCGTGGCCGACAATGTCGACCTGCCCTCGGATGCCTATCCCAAGGCAGCCGAGTAGGACGATCCGGACGGCGCGAGCAAGCATTTTGCAGTCAGGTGGAATCACATGACGTCCGCATAAATGCGAAAAAACAAAGAGATAGACCGGTTCAACATTTCTATGAAACACTGAACCGGTCTAGGACCACATGCGAAAATCAACGGGCCGGCGATTCTCACGAACCGCCGGCCCGTTCACTTTTGATGGGAACCCAGCCTGATTCCGGGCGTTGTTTCCGCACAGTTTCAACCGTGCGAGGACAACATCATGTCGCTTGGGACGATCCTCATCATCATTCTGATCCTCATCCTGCTTGGCGCATTCCCGGCCTGGCCCCACTCACGCAGCTGGGGATACGGCCCTTCCGGCATCCTCGGATTGGTCCTGGTGATCGTGCTGATCCTGATGCTGATGGGCCGGATCTGATCCGGCCTGTCACGCCGCTGGCTGCGCCGCGATCGTATCGGCGGAGCGAACCAAGTTCGCCATGGAAAGAACGATGGCGAGCATGATCGCGAAGGCAATGAAGATCGGCGCGAACCCGGTCCGCTCGGCCACGAAACCGACCAGTGACGGCGCCAAAAGCATGCCCGAATAGCCGATCGTCGTCGCCACGCTCATGCCGGCACCCGGCGAGAGGCCGGGCTGGTTGCCGGCCGCCGAAAAGACGATCGGCACCATGTTGGCGATGCCCAGCCCTGCCAGCGCAAAGGCGGCGATGGCAATCAGCGGCGATGGCGCAAGCCCGGCCCCCAGCATGCCGATGGTGGCCACCATCCCCGAATAGCGCAGCGTCTTCACCGCGCCAAGCCGGTTGCGCAGCCGGTCGCCGGCAAAGCGCATCACCGCCATCGTCCCGGAAAACGCCGTATAGGCGAGGCTCGCCTGGGCGATGCCCGCGCCCATCTCCTGCCGCATGTAAAGTGCGGCCCAGTCGAGCACCGCACCTTCGGGAAGCATGCACAGAAGCGCGACGACGCCGGTCAGATAGACCAGCGGATTGCGCGGCAACCCGCGCCGCCGCCCCGAGACAGGGGCCGCCTCGGGCTTGTTCTCGACAATCAGGAACGGCAGGGCGGCCAGGATGACAACAAAGGCGAACGCCACGACCAGGCCGATATGCGTCATGTGGCCGAAACGCTCGATGATCAACCCGCCGACGCCCGCGCCGACAAAGCCGCCGAGGCTCCAGAAGCCGTGCGATGACGACATCACGGCGCGCCGCAGGCTCCGTTCGACGGCCACCGCGTTGGAATTCATCGCAATGTCCATCGCGCCGAGGAATGCGCCGAAGAAAATCAGCGCCGCAACAAGCTGCCAGACCTCGACCGCCACCGCCAGCCCGGCGAAGGACAAGGCGCAGACCACCCCGGCAACGCGCAGAACGGCCCGCGAACCCAACCGGCCGATCAGATAGCCGCACAAGGGCATGGCCAGAACCGCGCCGGAGCCGAACACCAGGATCAACAGGCCGAGCGCCGTCTCGCTCAATCCGAACCGGCTGGCCACCAGGGGGATCTGCGGTGCCCAGCTGCCGATCATGAACCCGTTGACGAAGAAACAGGCCGCAACAGCCCAGCGGCCGAGCGCCGCATTGTGCATGGACATTCGAAGGCTCCGCAAAGAAGACGGCGCAAAGGGCCGAAGCAGACCGTGGCTGCGCCGCATCTAAATCGGTTTAATCCGCCTCGTCAATCGCCGTTTTCGAACACCACAAGCAGATCCTTGGCGTCGATCTGGTCACCGGTCTTCACCAGAACTTCGGCAATCGTCCCGTCGCGCTCGGCATGCAGCGCCGTCTCCATCTTCATCGCCTCGATCGACAGGACGACATCGCCGGCCTGCACGGTCTGGCCGGGCTTGACGGCCAGCGTCGACACGACGCCCGGCATCGGCGCGCCGATATGCGCGTCGTTGCCGATCTCGGCCTTGCGGCGCGCGGCGGCCGCCGAGGCGCCGTGCACGCGGTCGGGCACCTTGACCCGGCGCGGCTGGCCGTTCAGCTCGAAGAAGACGGTGACCATGCCCTTCTCATCCACTTCGCCGACCGCGAGGCAACGGATCACCAGCGTCTTGCCGCGCTCGATGTTGACCAGGATCTCCTCTTCCGGCTGCATGCCGTAGAAATAGACCGGCGTCGGCAGGACGCTGACCGGGCCGTAGCTTTCTGCCGCAGTGGCGAAGTCCGTGAACACCTTCGGATACATCAGCCAGGACGAGAACTCGTACTCGCTGACCTTGCGGCCAAGCTTCTCCTCCAGTGCCTTGCGGTCTCCGGGAAGGTCGGCCGCCGCAAGCAGCGATCCGGGCCGCACAGTGATCGGCTCCGCCCCTTTCAGCGCCTTCTTCTGCAGCGGCGCCGGCCAGCCGGCGGGCGGCTGGCCCAGATCGCCACGCAGCATCGACACCACCGAATCCGGGAAGGCGATGTCCTTTTCCGGGCTCACGACATCAGCGACCGTCAGGTCCTGGCTGACCATCATCAGCGCCATATCGCCGACAACCTTGGACGATGGAGTCACCTTGACGATGTCGCCGAACATCTGGTTCGCGTCGTGATAGGCGCGCGCCACCTCGTGCCAGCGCGTCTCGAGCCCCAGCGAGCGCGCCTGTTCCTTGAGATTGGTGAACTGCCCGCCCGGCATCTCATGCAGGTAGACTTCCGAGGCCGGCCCCTTCAGGTCGCTCTCGAAAGCGGCGTACTGGTTGCGCACCGCCTCCCAGTAGAAGGAGATGCGGCGCACCCATTCGCGGTCGAGGCCGGTGTCGCGCGGGTCGCCCTTCAGCGCCTCGACAATGGAGCCGAGACATGGCTGCGAGGTGTTGCCCGACAAGGCGTCCATCGCCGCGTCGACCGCGTCGACGCCGCTCTCGACGGCGGCAAGAACGGTGGCGGCCGAAATACCCGACGTGTCGTGCGTGTGGAAATGCAGCGGCAGGTCGGTCGCCTCGCGCAGAGCCTTGAACAGGACGCGGGCGGCAGCCGGCTTCAACAACCCCGCCATGTCCTTGATGGCGATGATGTGTGCGCCCGCCGCCTCGAGGTCCCGGGCCAGCGCCACATAGTATTTGAGATCGTACTTGGCGCGCTCCGGATCGAGGATATCGCCCGTATAGCAGATCGCCGCCTCGCACAATTTGCCTTCGGCGCCGACCGCGTCCATCGCCACGCGCATGTTCTCCACCCAGTTCAGGCAATCGAACACGCGGAACAGGTCGATGCCGCCGGCGGCTGCCTGCTTGACGAAATGCTGCACGACATTGTCGGGATAATTGGTGTAGCCGACGCCGTTCGCCCCGCGCAAAAGCATCTGCAGGAGCAGGTTCGGCGCGCCCTCGCGGATCAGCGCCAGCCGCTCCCACGGATCCTCGGTCAGGAAGCGCATGGCGACGTCGAAGGTCGCCCCGCCCCAGCATTCGAGCGACAGGAGCTGCGGCAGAGCGCGCGCATAGACGCCGGCGACGCGCGCGGCATCGAAGGTGCGCATGCGGGTCGCCAGCAGCGATTGGTGCGCGTCGCGCATGGTCGTGTCGGTGATCAGCACGCGGGTCTCGCCGCGCATCCACCTGGCAAAACCCTCCGGGCCGAGCGCGTCGAGCTTCTGCCTGGTGCCGTCGGGCACCGGCGCATCGACGTAAGGAACGCGCGGCGCGGCGGCTTCCGCCTTCGGCATCGGCCGGCCGCGCGCTTCGGGATGCCCGTTGACCGTCACGTCAGCCAGGTAGTTGAGCAGCTTGGTTGCCCGGTCCTGACGCTTGACCTGCGTGAACAGCTCCGGCGTCTGGTCGATGAAGCGCGTCGTGTAGGTGGCGTCGCGGAATTCCTTGTGGCCGATGATCGCTTCGAGGAAGGTCAGATTGGTCGCCACGCCGCGAATGCGGAACTCGCGCAGGGCGCGGTCCATGCGGGCGATCGCCTCGCGCGGCGTCGGCGCCCAGGCGGTGACCTTTTCGAGCAGCGGGTCGTAGAAGCGGGTGATCACCGCGCCCGAATAGGCCGTGCCGCCATCGAGGCGGATGCCGAAACCGGTCGCCCCGCGATAGGCGGTGATGCGGCCGTAATCGGGAATGAAGTTCTGCTCCGGGTCCTCGGTGGTGATGCGGCACTGCAGGGCGTGGCCGTTGAGCCTTATATCGGCCTGCGCCGGCACACCGGAGCGCGGGTCGCCGATCGTCTCGCCTTCGAGGATGTGGATCTGCGCCTTGACGATGTCGACGCCGGTCACCTCCTCGGTCACCGTGTGCTCCACCTGGATGCGCGGATTGACCTCGATGAAATAGAAGGCGCCTCTGCCGTCATTTGCGTCCGAGTCCATCAGGAACTCGACCGTGCCGGCGCCGACATAATCCGTCGCCTGGGCGATCTTCAGCGCATGGCCGCACAGTTCGGCCCGCTGGGCCGCGTCGAGATAGGGCGCGGGCGCCCGCTCGACGACCTTCTGGTTGCGCCGCTGGATCGAGCAATCGCGCTCGAACAGGTGAACGGCATTGCCGTGCGTGTCGCCCAGCACCTGTACTTCCACATGGCGCGCGCGCTCGACCAGCTTTTCCAGATAGACCTCGTCCTTGCCGAAGGCGGCTTTCGCCTCGCGCTTGCCCTCGGTGACCTCGCCGGCCAGTTCCTTGGCGCTGCGGATGACACGCATGCCGCGCCCGCCACCGCCCCAGGAAGCCTTCAGCATCACCGGGAAACCGATCTCCTGGGCCATTTCGGCCACCTTGGCCATATCGTCGGGTAATGGCAGCGTCGCCGGCACGACCGGCACGCCGACTTCCATCGCCAGATTGCGCGCCGCGACCTTGTTGCCCAGCCGGCGCATCGTCTCGGGCTTCGGACCGATGAAGGTGATGCCTGCCTCGGCGCAGGCCTCGGCGAATTCCGGGCTTTCCGACAGCAGGCCGTAGCCTGGATGGATGGCGTCGGCGCCTGACAGTTTGGCGACGCGGATCACCTCGTCGATCGACAGATAGCTTTCGATCGGACCCAGATCGCGCTCCAGATGCGGCCCCCGGCCGACCTGGTAGGATTCGTCGGCCTTGAACCGGTGCAGCGAATATTTGTCCTCTTCGGCCCAGATGGCCACCGTTCGGATATCAAGCTCGTTGGCGGCGCGAAACACGCGGATGGCGATTTCAGAACGGTTTGCGACGAGGATCTTTCTAATCTGCACTGGCAATGCTCCGGTAAGAGAATGAAAGCTGCGACGAACCGTGAAGGCATGCGCATCTGCACCCCACCCCAACGGCGCGCCATGATTAGCGTGGTCCATGCTGCGGTGCAAACTTTCTTGACCCAGGGTGAGCCAAAGGATGCCTTCCGCAGCCGCATGCCATCGTTCCCGCGCGGTTGCCCGCCGGGTGATGTCAAAGAACGCTCCCGTCAGGGAGACCGGGAAGACGGGCGGCAAAAGCGTCGCCAATCTGTGAAACTATATGCGACCCCTTCGCCGCCCGTCCGGCCGCTGTCCCATCCGTCGGTCGATCACTGGGCGGGCGTGCCCGACAGATCCGGTTTCCCAGCCCTCGGGCATCGCCGTCCTGGCGGCTTCTCCGCAACCGGTGTGACCCGGCCGCCGACCTGTCGCGGGCCCTCACAAGGCTCCGGGATCCGACCCCCGGAGCGGGAGGCTGCCGCCGCCCTCCCTGATCCCCGGTCCGGACCCGGTTCCCGCAAGGGCGATGGGGGAAGGATAGCAAAGGCCCGGCCGGCGGGGAGAAACGCGTGCAAGGAAAATGCGCGAAAGCTTGCAACGCAAGGCATTGCGGCGAGGCGGCGCGCGCGACCTTCCCCGATAAAGCGCCAAAGCAAAACGGCCCGGCATTGCTGCCGGGCCGCCGCGAGAAATCTCGGTGGCAGAATTTACTGCACGAGATAGTCGTACTGGCCGTCTTTCCACTCGTAGAAGACATAGCCGGGCAGCGTCACGTCGCCCTTGTCGTCGAAGGACAGATCGCCCAGGACGGTCGCAAACGTGCCTGCATTGAGCGCTTCCACGACCGGATCGTAGTCGGTCGACTTGGCGGTCTCGACGGCTGTCTTCCAGGCCTGGATCGCCGCATAGGTGTAGAGCGCGTAGCCTTCGGCGGTCTTGCCGGCGGCCAGCAGCGCATCGACGACCGGCTTGGCGATCTCGTTCTTGCGCGGATCGGGCGAGAAGGTCATCAGCGTGCCTTCGCCGGCATCGCCGGTGATCGCCCAGTACTCGTCGGTGACCAGCGCGTCACCGGAGACGAGCACGGTGTCCATGCCCTGCTCTTTCATCTGGCGCGCCATCAGGCCGGCTTCCGTGTGGTATCCGCCGACATAAAGAACGCCGATGCCCTCGTTCTTCAGCTTGGAAACAACCGCCGAATAGTCCTTTTCACCGGCGGTGTAGGCTTCGTAGAGCGCCGGCTTGCCGCCAGCCGCCTCGTAGGCCGCCATGGTGGCGTCGGCGAGACCCTTGCCGTAAGCGGTCTTGTCGTGGACGAAAGCAACCTTCTTGTCGGCGAAATTGTCGACCAGGAACTTGCCGGCAACCGCGCCCTGCTGATCGTCACGGCCGCAGACACGGAACACGCCCGGACCCGGACGCTCGTCGGTGAAGGCCGGATTGGTCGAGGCCGGCGAGATCTGGATGATGCCTTCTTCCGCGTAGACGGAGGAAGCCGGGATCGACGAGCCCGAGCAGAAATGGCCCGCCACGAAGGTGACGCCGGAACCGGCGAACTGGTTGGCCACGGCAACGGCCTGCTTCGGATCGCAAGCGTCGTCGCCGACTTCGAGCTTCAGCTGCTCGCCATTGACGCCACCTGCCGCGTTGATGTCGGCCACGGCCTGTTCCGCGCCGGCCTTCATCTGCTCGCCGAACGACGCGTACTGCCCCGTCATCGGGCCGGCAACGGCAATTGTGATATCCGCCCAGGCAGACCCGGTCATCATCAGGCTGAGCGCTGCGCCAGCCATAAGTGTCTTTTTCATGACTACTCCCTTGAAAAACACCAGAAGTTCCCTTGGCTTTCCGGAAATGGTGTTCGATTTTCCGGTTCGGCCCGCGCGGGCTCGAGGCCCGCTTAACCGGCATGAAAGCCTAATTCAAAAAAGAAATAAAGGCTTTCGACCAGTTAATCATGAATCCCCTCCGCCAACGCGTCGCCATCCCAAGGGCCCGCTGCGTTCATACTGGAAACTATACTGTGTCGACATTTGCCCGGCGCGCGTGACGCGCTTGCCGATGAAGGCGATCGCCAGCAACACGATCAGATCGACGATGTAGTAGTGTAGCGACAGGAGCGTGCCGCTGAACAGGGCGTAGTGGATGAACCGCGTCGCCGCCGCCAGAAGCACGATGTAGAAGGCAAGCTGCTTGTCGCCCAGCCAGGAACGCGCCATGGCACGGCCGGTCAGATAGGCGGCGCTGCCGGCCAACAGCAGGGTGACGAAGAAGAACTCCCAGAAGGTGACTTCCCAGATCGGCCCGTTCGCGTGTTCCATCAGTGCCTCCCGCCTTCCAGATAGGCCGCGCGGACTTCCTCGCGCTTCAGCAGCTCCGCCCCGGTGCCGCTCATGGTGATGTTGCCATTGACCATGACATAGCCGCGATGGGCGAGCTTCAGCGCGTGGAAGGCGTTCTGCTCGACCAGGAAGACCGTCAGCCCCTCCTCCTCGTTCAGGACGCGGATGGCATCGAAGATCTGCTTGACGATCAGCGGCGCCAACCCCAGCGACGGCTCGTCCAAAAGCAGCAGCTTCGGCCGGCTCATCAGCGCCCGGGCAATGGCCAGCATCTGCTGCTCGCCGCCCGAAAGCGTGCCGCCGCGCTGGGCGATACGCTCCTTCAGGCGCGGGAACAGCTTGAAGACCTTGGCCAGATCCTCATCGAACAGGCCGGGATCGACCAGCGCCGCGCCCATCTGCAGATTCTCCATCACCGTCATGCGCGGGAAGATGCGCCGCCCCTCCGGCGACTGGGCGATGCCGAGACTGATGATCTCATGCGTCGGCATCAGGGTGATGTCCTGGCCGTCATAGATGACCTGCCCGTTGCGCGCCTGCGGCTGGCCGCAAATGGTCATCATCAGCGTCGATTTGCCGGCGCCATTGGCGCCGATCATGGTGACGATCTCTCCGCGGTGGACGTCGATGTCGACGCCGCGCAGGGCGACGATCTTGCCGTAATAGGTCTCGACGCCGCGCACCGAGAGCAAGGTTTCCGCCTGGACGCTCATGCCTTGCCTCCCTTGCTGGCCGGTTTCCTGGCCGGCGCGGCACCGCGCCTTCCCGGAACGCTGGTCGGCACGTCACCCTTGTCGACGCGTTTGGAGAATTCCGTCTCGCCGCCCCTGGCAAGCACCTTGGCCTGCTTGACCCATTGCTCACGCTCGATGCGGCCGGGGAAGGACAGATAGGCGCCGACCCAGTCGATCTCGGCTTTCGTCCACGCGGCGATCTGGTCGAAATGCCAGATGCCGAGCGCGTTCAGCTTCTTCTCATTGGCCGGGCCGATGCCCTTGATGCGCGTCAGATTGTTGCCGCCGCCGGTGCGCGGCTTCTTCGTGCCGTGCGGCTGCTTGCCGGGATAGTCGCCGGCATTGGCTATTTTGATCTCGCTGGCGGCCGGCTTGGCAGGCGCGGTTTTCTTGCCGGGCGCCGGTTTGGCCGCCGCAGGCGTCGCTGGTTTGGCTTTCGCCGCCGCCGTGGCGCTGCTTGTGGCTGGACTTGCAGCCTTCGCGGCAGGCTCTGTTTTCGCGACAGACCTGGCCTTTGCGGCAGCCTTTGGCTTGGCTGCGGGCTTCGCTTTCGACGCGGAGGACTTCGCCGGTGCCTTGGCTGACTTGGTCTGTCCGACCAGCTTCATCGCCGTTGCCGTGTCCGCCTTTGCCGCGCCGGCGGTTTTCGCCGCGGCCTTGCCGGCCTTCGCAGCCGGCTTTCGCGCCTTGGCGGCGGATCTGCGGGCGGCGGGCTTCTCCGCTTCGGCCGCGGCGACGACCTTCGCCACATCCCTGCGGATCTCCGGCACGTCGATCTCCGCCTCGTCGTCGACGCCGAGATAGGCGGCGATGACCTTCGGGTCTGTCTTCACCGCGTCCGCCGGCCCGTCGGAGATCTTCACGCCATAGTCCAGCACAACCACATGGTCGGAGATTTCCATCACCACGCCCATGTCGTGCTCGATCAGCAGGACCGATACATTGTGCTCGTCGCGAATGTATTTGAGCAATTCGTTGAGCTCGGCCGATTCGCGCGGGTTGAGGCCGGCCGCCGGCTCGTCGAGACACAGGAGCTGCGGGCCGATGCACATGGCCCGGGCGATCTCCAGGCGCCGCTGGGCGCCGTAGGGCAGGTCGGCGGCCGGGTCGTCGGCCCGGTCGACCAGATGCGTCCGCTCCAGCCAGTAGACCGCCTTGTCGATGGCCGCCGATTGCGCCTTCTTGTAATGGGGCAGGCCGAGGATGCCGCCGAGCGAAAAACCGGACGCCACCATCAGCGGATTGTGCTGGGCGACGAGCAGGTTTTCCAGCGCCGTCATGCCGCCGAACAGGCGGATGTTCTGGAAGGTGCGCGCCACCTTGGCCTTGTGCGAGATCTCGTGGTCGGGCATGCGCTCGAGCAGGAACACGCCACCCTCGGCGGCGCTCTTCCACTTCAGGCCGCTGGCCGTCACCGCCTGGACCGCGTCATCCTGCCGGCCGGGACCGTGGCGCATGACGATGCGCCCCTCCGTCGGCTTGTAGAAGCCGGTGACGCAGTTGAAGACGGTCGTCTTGCCGGCGCCGTTGGGGCCGATCAGCGCGGTGATGTCGCCACGCCCGACATTGAAGGAAAGGTCGCCGACGGCCACAAGGCCGCCGAAACGCATGGTCAGGTGCTCGACGCTGAGAACGGGATCGACGTCCCAGTTCGGCACCGTGTCACCGATGGTTTTCATCTTCGTCGCCGTCTTCATCAGTGTCCCTCACCCTGAGCGACCATATCGGCGCCGATGCGTTTTCTCTCCTTGAGGACAGCGGAGGGCTCGCGCGTCGATATCAGCCCGCGCGGCTTCCACACCATGATCAGCACCATCGCCAGGCCGAAGATCAGCATGCGATACTGCGCGGGATCGAAGCCCGAGCCGAACACCTGCTGCAAGAAGCCCAGATTGCGCAGCATCTCGATACCGCCGATCATCACCACCGCGGCGATGACGACGCCGATCTGCGAACCCAGCCCGCCGAGCACGACGATGGCCAGGATGATCGCCGATTCCAGGAAGGTGAAGCTTTCGGGCGAGATGAAGCCCTGCCTTGTGGCGAAGAACGAGCCGGCGAACCCGCCGAACATCGCGCCGATGGCAAATGCCGTGAGCTTGGTGTTGCGCGTGTTGATGCCGAGCGAGCGACAGGCGATCTCATCCTCGCGCAGCGCTTCCCACGCCCTGCCGATAGGCAGGCGGCGCAGGCGCATGGTGACGAAATTGGTGATCAGCGCCAGGATGAAGATGATGTAGTAAAGGAAGATGAAGCGCTGGATCGGGTCGTAGGCGATGCCGAAGAAATCGGCGAAACCGCCCTCGCCCCGCTTCAGTTCCAGACCGAAGAAGGTCGGCTTGGGAATACCCGAAATGCCATCCGGCCCGTTGGTGAACTCATACCAGTTGAGCAGCACCACGCGGATGATCTCGCCGAAGGCCAGCGTGACGATGGCGAGATAGTCGCCGCGCAGCCTGAGCACCGGAAAGCCGAGGATCAAGCCCCAGCAGGCCGCCAGCAGGCCGGCCAGCGGCAGAGCCAGCCAGAAGCCGAAATCGAAATACTGCGCCATCAGCGCGAAGGAATAGGCGCCGACCGCATAAAAGGCGACGTAACCGAGATCGAGCAGGCCGGCGAGGCCGACGACGATGTTCAGGCCCCAGCCGAGCATGATGTAGGTCATGATCAGGATGGCCAGGTCGATGAACTGCCTATCCCTGCTGGGGAAGAAGATGGTGAAGAAGAAGGGCAGCACCACCGCGAAGGCGAGCAGCCCCCATTTCAGCCATTTGCCCACTTGGGCCAGCGTGTTTTCCGAACCGGGCAAGCCGGACGAAAGACTGCGGGTCACCGGAGTGCGCGTCTTGTAGACGAACAGGTTGAGCAGCAATCGTCCGGCGAAGACGACGAGGATCGCGACGATCCAGGCGCCCCAGCGCATCTTCAGGTCGAGACCGCCCGGCGCGATGTCCGTGCGGATGCCGATGAAGAAGAAGCCCAGGACACCGGCCAGCAGCGCCGCCATGGCCGCGTCCTTGACGGATTCATACATCGAGTTGGGGTCGCCGCGCTGGGCAACGACCGGCTTGTTCGTGTCGCTGGCAGCCATCAGACCTTCTCCACTTCCGGTTGGCCAAGCAGGCCGGACGGCAGGAATATCAAGACGATGGCGAGAATGGAGAAGGCCGCCACATCCTTGTATTCCACGGAGAAATAGCCGGACCAGAACACTTCGATCAGGCCGATCAGCAGCCCGCCCAGCATGGCGCCGGGCAATGAGCCGATGCCGCCGAGCACGGCCGCCGTGAAGGCCTTAACGCCCGCCAGGAAGCCGATGTAGAAGTCGATCACCCCGTACAGCAGGACGAACATCAGGCCGGCGACGGCGGCGAGCGCCGCGCCCATGACGAAGGTCAGCGAGATGGTGCGGTCGACATTGATGCCGAGCAGCGAGGCCATCTTGCGGTCCTGTTCGCAGGCGCGCTGGGCGCGACCGAGCGGCGTGCGCGAAATCAGGAGCGTGAAGCCGGCCATCAGGACGATCGTCGTGAAGATGATGATCATCTGCATGTAGGAAAGCTGCACCAGAATCGTGCCGTTCTCGGTCGATCCCTGCATCAGCGTGACGCCGCCCCGGATCTGCGGTGGCAGCGGCTTGACGCGCGCGCCCTGCGTGATCTGGACGAAGTTCTGCAGGACGATCGACATGCCGATGGCGGTGATCAGCGGCGCCAGGCGGAAGGAGCCGCGCAACGGCCGGTAGGCCAGGCGCTCCACCGTCCATCCCCAGGCGGATGTGAACAGCATCGAGACGATCAGGACGATGAGCAACACCACGGGCAGGAAGGTGAACCCCAGAACGGTGGTCAGGATCAGGAACATCGCCAGCGCGATGAACGCGCCGATCATGAAGACGTCGCCATGGGCGAAGTTGATCATTCCGATGATGCCGTAGACCATCGTGTAACCGATGGCGATCAGCCCGTAGATGGAACCCAGCGTCAGCCCATTGATAAGCTGCTGGAGGAAATATTCCATGTGTAAAGCAACTCCCCTGAAATGTCGCCGCGTGAGCGCATTTCTTATTCTTGTTCCCCTTCTAGTCGTAGAGAATTGGCGTCCGATTGCAACGCCAAATTTCCCACGACCGGTTTTCGCACCGCTGGCCGGGTTGTTCTCCGGCTCTTGTTGAGGCGGGAAGCTAGCATCGGCCCAATGCAATGTCATTGCGATCAAAGCCCGCAACGGCGGAAAGAATGGAATTTTCTCCGGTACAATACAATAATCGTGCATGATTGTTGCGCATTCACCATCGCTCGGTTGAAACGGAAACCGACGCGCGCATGACGCGAAACACCCGCACCGAAGAACGATGCGGGTGCTGTATTCCCCGGGCTTCCCCAGAGCTCGATGCCCCGGCCAGAGCATTTTGCAGTCAGGTGGAATCACTTGACGTCCGCATAAATGCGGAAAAACAAGGAGATAGACCGGTTCAACGTTTCTATGAAACGTTGAACCTAGGCGCTCCGCCCGACCGGAAAATGTGTCAGTTCATCGTCGGAATGACGAACTCCGCGCCATCCTTGACGCCGGAAGGCCAGCGCGACGTGACGGTCTTGGTCTTGGTGTAGAAGCGGAATGCATCCGGCCCGTGCTGGTTCAGGTCGCCGAACGCCGAGGCCTTCCACCCGCCGAACGTATAGTAGGCGATCGGCACCGGGATCGGCACGTTGACGCCGATCATGCCGACCTCGACGCGGGCCGCGAAGTCGCGCGCCGCATCGCCGTCGCGGGTGAAGATGGCGACGCCGTTGCCGAACTCATGGTCGTTGGGCAGTGCCAGCGCCTCTTCATAGGTGTTGGCGCGCACGATGGAGAGCACCGGGCCGAAGATCTCTTCCTTGTAGATGCGCATGTCCTTGGTGACGTTGTCGAACAGGCACCCGCCCATATAGTAGCCGTTCTCGTAGCCCTGCATCTTGAAGTCACGCCCGTCGACAACGAGGCTGGCGCCTTCCTTAATGCCGAGATCGACATAGCCCTTGACGCGCTCGAGCGCCTGCGCCGTGACCAGTGGGCCGAAATCGGCCGAAGCGTCGGTCGACGGCCCCACCTTCAGGCTCTCGACGCGCGGGATCAGCTTTTCCACCAGCCGGTCGGCGGTTTCCTTGCCGACGGGCACGGCGACCGAAACCGCCATGCAGCGTTCGCCCGCCGAGCCATAGCCGGCACCGATCAGCGCATCGACCGTCTGGTCCATGTCCGCATCGGGCATGATGATCAGATGGTTCTTGGCGCCGCCGAAGCACTGGGCGCGTTTCCCGTTGGCCGTCGCGCGGCCGTAGATGTACTGGGCGATCGGCGTCGATCCGACGAAGCCGACGGCCTTGATGTCCGGGTCGTCGAGAAGCGCGTCGACCGCCACCTTGTCGCCGTTGACGACGTTGAGGACGCCGGCCGGCAGGCCCGCCTCGAGGAACAGTTCGGCGATGCGCATCGGCACGCCCGGATCGCGCTCCGACGGCTTCAGCACATAGGCGTTGCCGCAGGCGAGCGCCGGGGCGATCTTCCACAGCGGGATCATGGCCGGGAAGTTGAACGGCGTGATGCCGGCGACGACGCCAAGCGGCTGGCGCATGGAATAGACGTCGATGCCCGGACCGGCGCCCTCGGTGTATTCGCCCTTCATCATGTGCGGCGCGCCGATGCACACCTCGACCACTTCGAGGCCGCGCTGGATGTCGCCCTTGGCGTCGGGAATGGTCTTGCCGTGCTCGCGCGCCAGCAATTCGGCGAGCGCGTCATACTCGCGGTGCACGAGTTCCAGAAACTTCATCAGGACGCGCACGCGGCGCTGCGGATTGGTGTTGGCCCATCCGACTTGCGCTTCCCTTGCGTTTTCCACAGCGGCGCGCACCTCGGCCGCACTGGCCAGCGCCACCTTGCCGCGCACGGAGCCGTCCATCGGCTGCATGATGTCCTGCGAGCGCCCGCTCGCGCCGGCGACGCGCTTGCCGCCAATGAAATGACCGACGTCCTCCATGAGGATTCTCCCTGAGTTTGGAATTTTCCCATTGTCCCGCTTCGCAAGCTCGTTTGCAACGCGAGGGAATCCGCAACCGTTGTGCAAAATTTAAAGTCAGAATAGAATAGGCCGTGCGAAAAACACTGAGCAAAGGGTGCGAGCATGAACTGGGACGATGTGCGGGTGTTTCTTGCCGTGGCGCGCGCCGGGCAAATCCTTGGCGCGGCCAAGCGGCTCGAACTCAATCACGCCACCGTTTCGCGCCGGGTCGCCGCCCTCGAGGAGGCGATCGGCGCCAAGCTGTTTCATCGCCTGACCACCGGCACGGAGCTGACCGCGGCCGGCGAGCAATTGCTGGCCACGGCCGAGCGCATGGAGGCGGACATGATCGCCGCCCGCGCCGAAATCGCCGGCGAGAGCGAGGATGTCACCGGCACGGTGAGGATCGGCGCGCCCGACGGTTTCGGCGTCGCCTTCCTGGCGCCGCGCCTGGGCGCGCTGACGGCCCGCCATCCGGGCCTTTCGGTACAGCTCGTGCCCGTGCCGCGCTCCTTCTCATTGTCGCGGCGCGAGGCCGATATCGCCATCACCGTCGACCGGCCGACGGAGGGCCGGCTGGTTGCCGGCAAGCTGGTCGACTACACGCTGGGGCTCTACGCCTCCAGGGCCTATGCGGCCGAACACGGCCTGCCGAAGAGCGCCGGCGAGCTTCGCAACCACCGGCTGGTCGGCTATGTGCCCGACCTCATCTTCAGCCCGACACTCGATTACGCGACCGAGATTTCGGAAAACTGGACCACGGACTTCGCCGTCTCGTCGGCCATGGGCCAGATGGAAGCCGTGCGCGCGGGAACCGGCATCGGCATCCTGCACACCTTCATCGCGCGTGGCCATGACGATCTGCTCAGGCTCGAATGGGCCGGCCCGATCCGCCGCAGCTACTGGATCGTCTACCATGAATCCATGCGTCCGACGCGCCGCATCCAGGCGGCTGCCGCCTTCATCGGCGAACTGGTGGAGAAGGAGCGCGGCGCGTTCGTTTGAGGGGCAGCGGGATATCGGCCGGGAGCCGAGGGGCTGAGAACCGGCCGGCGACAGCCCTGTTGCCGGCGTGATGGCCGCACGCCGTGTCTCGAATCATGACGGCGCACGTGTCGGAATGGCGGCGGTGGAAACGTCCTGCGGTTTGAAGCACCCGTGACCGCGCCAGAACGCGAAAAGGATGAGACAATGGCAAAGACCGACTATCAGAGCGTCGAGGACTATATCGCCGCCTTCCCGACGGACGTTCAGGAAACGCTTGAGCGGATGTGCGATGTCATATCGCGCGCGGTGCCGGAAGCGGAGGCGGTGATCAGCTATCAGATTCCCGCCTTCAAGCATAATGGCTGGATTCTCTACGTTTCGGCCTACACCAACCACTACGCCATTGCCTGCCCGCCGCCATTCACGGTGTTTGATGCCTTCGCCAAGGAGCTGGAGTCCTATGAGGTATCGAAATCCTCGATCAAGTTCCCGAAGAGCAGGCCGGTGCCATTCGAACTGATCGGCCGGATGGCGGCGTTCCGTGCAAGGGAAAACCGCGAGCGCACGGCCAGCAAGCGGAAATGAGCGGAGGTGGGTCGCACCGGCCCAGGCGGCGCGGCCAACGCCCGCCGGAGCAGCAATCATGCCATGTCAATGATGCCGCCGGTAATTGCCAGACGCCGCCCGGCGCGGCAAACAGTTCGCCCGGCAGGCACGCGCAGAAGGGTTCCCCATGTCCAGAAGCATCATCGTAACGCAATATGTCTCCCTCGACGGCGTCATCGAGGACCCGGTCGGCATGGAAGGGTCCGGGCTCGGCGATTGGACCGGCCCGTTCAACCGTGGGCCGGAGGGCGACAAATTCAAGCATGAGGAATTGATGAATTGCGACGCCCTGCTCTTCGGCCGCAAGACCTATGACGGCTTCGCCGCCGTCTGGCCGACGGTGAACGACGAGGCAGGCTTCGCCAAGCGCATGAACAGCCTGCCGAAATATCTCGCGTCGACGACGATCGACAAGCCGGAATGGAACAACACGACCCTTCTCACCGGCAATCTGCTCGACGCCGCGCGCGCATTGAAGGATCAGCCGGGCGGCGACATCCTGATTTACGGCAGCGCCGCCGTGGTCCACACGCTGCTGCCGCACGGGCTGATCGACGAGTTCCGGCTGATGGTCTACCCCACCGTGCTCGGCCGCGGCATCCGGTTGTTTCCCGATGATGCCGCCGCTACGCTCAGCCTCGCCGAATGCCGGCAATTCAACGACGGGATCGTGCTGCTCCGCTATGAAACAAGCAACAATTAGCCTTCTGGCCCTTCTGATGACGGTCACCGCTTCAGCTTCGGACGAAACGCCGCCGCCGGTCGATCCCCGTCGCGACGCCGTGCACGAACGCCATGTCAGGAACGGCCGCGTCGATCCGGCCGCGCCGGTCCAGGCGAGTGGCGAAATCACCATCGCCGCGCCGCCTGACAAGGTCTGGTCGGTGCTGAGCGATGTCGGAAACTGGCCGTCGATCCGATCCGACATTCACGATGTGGAGGGAGGCAGGAAGGCGGCGCCCGACGCCGTCTTCGTCTGGTCGACCGCTGGCGTGCGCCTGACATCGAAATTCGGCGTCGTCGAGCCGGGCCGCCTGTTGACCTGGTCGACCTCCGTGCCCGGCCTGGTGATGGCGCACGAATACCGTTTCGAACCCGACGGCACAGGCGGCACGCGGATCGTCTGCCGGGAATCGATGTGGGCACCGGTGGCCGCACCGCAGATCGACGACGATGAACTCCGATCCCGCATCCGAAGCTGGCTCGAAGGCATCAAGGCGTTCGCCGAGCGGCGCTAGAGCATTTTTGCAGTCAGGTGGTTTCACCTGACGTCCGCACAAATGCAGAAAACAAGGAGATAGAACCGCGGCGCGGGCCAAGCCGCGCTCGCCGCTCTACCGTTTGCGCACGAACTCGGTGCGCAGGACGAGGCCCTTGATCGCCTCGTGGCGGCAGTCGATCTCCTCGGCATTGTCCGTCAGGCGGATCGACTTGATGACCGTGCCCTGCTTCAGGGTCTGGTTGGCGCCTTTGACCTTCAGGTCCTTGATCAGGGAAACGGAATCGCCATCGGCCAGAATGTTTCCGGCCGCGTCGCGCACCACGGCCCGCTCGGCGCCGGCGGATGCGGCCATCTCGGCCGCCGGCCGCCATTCGCCGGTCGCTTCGTCATAGACATAATCGTCGTTTGCGTCGGTCATGCTCTGCCCTTGCCGTTGCGAGGCTTCCCTGGCCCGTCCAGCGCCGGTTACACCACCCGACCGGGTCGCGCAACCCGCATGATCACCGCCGCCGCCCGCACAAATGCGGAAAACAAAGAGATAGAGGGGACAGCGTTCCCGTGAAACGATGAACCCTAGACGAACGGCTTAGCCGGATCGTAGCGGCGCGGCAGGAGCCGGTTCAGATAGGCGAGACCGGTTTGCGAAAGCCGGCTCTCCTCCGCCATCAGGAAATCCTCCGGCATGTGCCGGGTCTTGCCGGCAACCGCGTCGAGCGCCACCAGCCGGCAGACGGTTTTCTCGCCATCGAATTGCAGCGCCACGGAGCCGTCGCCCTGTTCGACCGACGCCACGGCGAACGCGCCGGCGGCAAACGCTTCGCGCGCATCCGTGTCGCTGGTGGTGGCGATGTTGCCGCGCGGCAGATAGCCGAACGTGTCGACGCGGGCGCGGGTGCCCGGCAGGTCTTCGGCCAGGATGCGCTCGATCGCCTGGCCGAGATCGGTGCCCGACAGGCGCACATTGCCGTGCTGGTCGCGTTCCTGCATTTCGGGCGGCACCAGCGTTTCGACCAGCGAGCGCCCGTCAGAGCCTGAAACCCCTTCCGACATCGCCACCACGCAGCGCCCATGGCGTGCAACGGTCGCCTTGACGTCATCGACGAAGCGCGCGCGCTCGAACGGGCGCTCCGGCACGTAGACGAGATGCGGGCCGCTGTCCTGATCGAGCGCCCAGGCAGAAGCTGACGCGGTGAGGAATCCCGCATGCCGCCCCATGACGATGCCGACATAGACGCCGGGCAGCGCGCGAAAATCGAGATCGACGCTGAGGAACGCCCCGGCCACCATTTCGGCCGCCGAGATGAAGCCCGGCGTGTGGTCGTTTTCCATCAGGTCGTTGTCGATGGTCTTCGGCGCGTGCATGAAGGTCATGCCGCCGCCCGAGGCGGCGCGCAGGATGGCCTGCGTGCCTGAGGTATCGTTGCCGCCTATGTTGATGAAGGCAGCGGCGCCGACCGCTTTCAGCCCCTCCAGGATCGCCTCGCAATAGGCGGCGTCCGGCTTGTCGCGCGTCGAGCCGAGCGCGGCGCTCGGCGTCGCGGCGATGCGCATCAGTTCGGTTTCGGGAAGATCGGACAGGGTGACGAACCGTCCGTCGCGAATGCCGCGCACGCCGTGCAACGCGCCGAGGACGCGGCAGCCGGGAAAGCGTTTCATCGCCTCCAGCGCCGCGCCGACGACCGTCTGGTTGATGACGGCGGTCGGTCCGCCGCCCTGCGCAATCACGAATGTCTCGGCCATGGTTTTCGCGCTTTCACTGTCAAGAGGTTTGCCATTCATGCCATGGAGGGCACCGCAAAGAAAAGGGCAGCCCGCTCCGGGGCCAGGACCTAGCGGTACAGCATGACCGGAATCTTGCAGGAGCGCAGCATTTCGGTGGTCGTCGAGCCGATGATCAGGCTGCGGATGCGCGAATGGCCGTAAGCGCCCATCACCAGCAGGCCGATCCCGGCGGCCTCGACATGCTCGGCAATGACGGTCTCGGCCTGTCCCGGCACGATGGCGCTCTCAGCCTTGATGCCACCACCCCGCAGCACCGCTTCGGCATCGGCGAGGCGATTGCGCGCTTCCGAATTGTCCGTTCCGGCCATTAGCAGTTCTACGCTCAAGCCGGCAAACAACAGCGAACGAGACATGGCATCCACCGCCTTCATGCTGCTGGGACCGCCATCATAGGCGACAAGCACCTTCTCGATGGGCTTGAAGGCGCGGGCCGCGACGAAAACCGGCTTATGGCTGGAGCGAACGACGCGCTCGAGATTGGACCCCAGATGCAGGCGGGCGAAATCGGCCGCTTCGCCGCGCTTGCCGATGACGAGCAACTCGGCATCACCCTCGATTTCGGCGACTGTGTCGACCACATCGCCATGGCGCAGGCGACCCGTCACCGCCTCGATGCCGGCGGCACGGACGGCGGCTTCGCCGTCTTCGAGGATCGCTCGCCCTCGCTTCTGCGCCAGCCTGGCGCGCTGCTCGTCGAGCTCGGAGAGTTCCTTCAGGAGGGCCGTGCGCGCACCAAGCGCGATGTTGCCGGACAGGTCCGACGGCGCACTGCCCGTTTCACGTCGACCGAGCACATGCAGAAGCTCGACGGAAGCCCCAAGCCGGCCGGCGATCCATGCGCTGTGCTCGCAGACGCTTTGCGAATAGATGGAACCGTCGATGAATGCCGCAATTTTCATGATCAATGCCCCATCAGCTTTTCAAGCGCGCCCGGCTTGTCGTGAATGCCGAGCTTGTCGACGATGGTCTCGCTCGCCCGGTTCATGCCGATCAGTTCCACCTCCGCGCCGTCGCGACGGAATTTGAGCACGATCATGTCGAGCGCCGCAACGCTGGAGATGTCCCAGATGTGGGCGCGGGAAACGTCGATGACGACCTTCTCCAGCGCTTCCTTGAAATCGAACGCCTTGTTGAAATCCTCGACCGAGGCGAAGAACAATTGCCCCTCGACCCTGTAGGTGCGCGCCCGGCCATCTCCGGAAAGTTGTGACGTCACCCGGAAGATCTGGGCGATCTTGCCGGCAAAGAAGATGCCCGAGAGCAGCACGCCGACCAGAACGCCAATCGCCAGATTGTGGGTGAAGACCACGCAGGCGACCGTCGCCAGCATGACGATGGAGGAAGACAGCGGGTGCTCGCGCAAATTCCTGATCGACGACCAGGAGAATGTGCCGATCGACACCATGATCATGATGGCGACCAGCGCCGGCATCGGAATCTGCCGCACCCAGTCGCCGAGAAGGACGATCATGAACAGGAGGAACACGCCGGCCGCGAAACAGGACAGCCGCCCGCGTCCGCCGGACTTCACATTGATCATCGACTGGCCGATCATCGCGCAACCCGCCATGCCGCCGATGAAGCCGGTCGCCGTGTTGGCGAGGCCCTGGCCGATGCATTCCTGGTTCTTGTCGCTCTCCGTGTCGGTGAGTTCATCGACCAGCGATGCCGTCATCAGCGATTCGAGCAGGCCGACGGCGGCGACGGCCGCCGAATAGGGCAGGATGATCCGCAGCGTCTCGAAATCGAGCGGAATGTCGGGAATGAGGAACACCGGCAGTGTGTCGGGCAATTCGCCCATGTCGCCCACCGTGCGCACATCGAGGCCGAAGGCGATGGAGACGGTCGTCAGCACGAGAATGCAGATCAGCGGCGAAGGCACGGCCCGGGTCAGGCGCGGAAACAGGTAGATGATGGCGAGACCGGCGGCGACCATGACATAGGTGAGATTGGGCACGCCGATCAGCTCCGGCAATTGCGCCATGAAGATGAGGATCGCCAGCGCGTTGACGAAACCAGTCATCACCGAGCGCGAGACGAAACGCATGAGCTGACCAAGCTTCAACAGGCCGGCGCCGATCTGCAACAGGCCGGCAAGCACCGTGGCGGCAAGCAGATACTGCAGGCCGTGGTCCTTGACCAGCGTGATCATGAGGACAGCGGTGGCGGCGGTTGCCGCCGAGATCATTCCGGGCCGGCCGCCGGCGAAGGCCGTGATCACGGCGATGGAAAATGAGGCGTAGAGGCCGACCTTGGGATCGACGCCAGCAATGATGGAAAAGGCGATGGCCTCGGGAATGAGCGCCAGCGCCACGACGAGGCCCGACAGGAGATCGGCGCGGACATTGCCGAGCCATTGGTCGCGATAATTGGAAAGTAAGAACATAAACCGTCCGGAAACATGGCTGTTCCGCCGCGCGACGGGGTCGCGGAGCAGGCGAGGCAGGATGCAGAAGGATTAGCCGGCGGATCAGCGGCCGGCGGAGCCACCCGGATTTTCACCGGGTCCAGGATGGATGCGCGCTGTGTAACCCGATTTGATGCTGCAGCGCAATATACGTCGCCATGCAAACAGGAATAGTGCGGTTTCTCCCACTTCGCCGTCCCGGCTCTCCCTTGGGTCGGCCGGGATGACGAGGGTGGACGAATCACTGCCGATGCACGGCGCAGCCCATGTGCGAATACGGCTAATCCTGCGGCTTGCGCGCCGGCTTCTTCTTGCCCGCGCCGGCTGGCTTGGCGAATTTCGGCTTGCCGGCCTTCTTGTCTTTCTTCGCCCAGGGCTTGGCATCCTTGGCCCAGGGCTTGCCGCCCGGCGCGCCGGCCTCGCGGGATTCCGCGGGCTTGGCATACGGTTTGTCATGCGACTTGCCCTGAGGCTTGTCGGCGAATTTGCGCTTGCCCGCCGGTTTGTCGTAGCCGCCCGGCCGGTCGTCCTTGCGGAAGCCCTTGCCGGCGTGGGAGCCTTCATGCTTCTTGGCGTAGGGCTGAGACGTAAATTCCGGCATGCCGTCGAGCCGCTTCAGGCGAATGTTGTTTTCCAGCGTCGCCTGCGGGCCGATCGCGGCGAGAAACCGGTCGGCCGAGTTGGCGTCCAGTTCGACGAAGGTCTCGTCCTGCTGCATCTTGATCGAGCCGATCTCGCGCTTGGTGATGCCGCCGGCGCGGCACAGAAGCGGGATCAGCCAGCGCGGCTCGGCATTCTGCTTGCGGCCGACCGACAGGGAGAACCAGGCGCTTTCGGAAAAATCCTCGCGGCGCGGCTTGCGCTCCTCGCGCTGTCCGCTTGGCTGCCCGCCATCGTGGACGTTCACTTCGGACAGGTCTTCCGGCGCCGACTGCCTGCCGCGATGCAGCCGCACGAAGGCGGCCGCCAACTGCTCGGCGCCATGCTGGGCGAGCAGCGCCCGGACGAATTCCGCCTCGCTGTCCTGCAACGGCTCGCTGAGATTGGGGTCGGCCATCAGCCGCTCGTCGTCGCGCTGCAGGACATCGTCGGCGGAAGGCGGATTGCCCCATGCGACGGCGATCTTCGCATCGCGCAGCAGGCGCTCGGCGCGGCGACGCCCGTTTTGCGGCACGATCAGTGCGCTGACGCCCTTGCGCCCGGCGCGGCCGGTGCGGCCCGAACGGTGCAGCAGCGTTTCGGCATTGGTCGGCAGGTCGGCGTGGATCACCAGTTCCAGGTTCGGCAGGTCGATGCCGCGCGCCGCCACGTCGGTGGCCACACACACCCGCGCCCGCCCGTCGCGCATGGCCTGCAGCGCATGGGTGCGCTCGTTCTGGCTGAGCTCGCCCGAGAGCGCCACGACCGAGAAGCCGCGATTGTTGAAGCGCGCGGTCAGGTGGTTGACGGTGGCGCGCGTGTTGCAGAACACCAGCGCGTTCTTCGCCTCATAGAAGCGCAACACGTTGATGATGGCGTTTTCCCGCTCCTGCGCCGCAACGAGGAAACCGCGATAGTCGATGTCGACATGCTGCTTCTGCTCGGCGGCGGTGGAGATGCGCACCGCGTCGCGCTGATAATTCTTCGCCAGATTGGCGATGGTGCGCGACACGGTGGCCGAGAACATCAGCGTGCGGCGTTCGGCCGGCGCCGCGTCGAGAATGAACTCCAGATCCTCGCGGAAGCCGAGATCGAGCATCTCGTCCGCCTCGTCGAGCACGACGGCGCGCAGGTTGGTCATGTCGAGCGCGTGGCGGCGGATGTGGTCGCACAGGCGGCCGGGCGTGCCGACGATGATGTGCGCGCCACGTTCGAGCGCCCGGCGCTCGGTGCGGATGTCCATGCCGCCGACGCAGGAGGCGACGACCGCGCCTGTCTCGGCGTAAAGCCAGTCGAGCTCGCGCTTGACCTGCAGCGCCAGTTCGCGCGTCGGCGCGACGGCAAGCCCGAGCGGCGCCCCGGCGGGACCGAAACGGTCCTGCCCGCCAAGCAGGCTCGGCGCCAGCGCAAGGCCGAAGGCGACGGTCTTGCCCGACCCGGTCTGCGCCGAAACCAGCGCATCGGCGCCCTTCGGCTCCAGTTCGAGAACCGCCCTTTGCACCTGGGTCAATTCGCTGTAGCCGCGCTTGTCCAACGCTCGGCCGAGCGCCGGAACTATGCCTTCGAACTCTGTCATTTGTCTTCTTTCGGAAACGGTAGGCGCGCCCGCCAGTCATTTTGTGGGCGCGCGGCGAGGCTTTTCGCCGACGCTTTGCGCCGTACCTACGCGGGCCGAAGCTGAATGTACAGAAGCAAGCGACGAAATCAGCACATGGCAGCGATGCGCATACGGCAGATCTCAGCCGGTGGTGGGCGCACGTTCGGCCAGGCGTGCCTGGCGCGTCAGCGCTAGCGCCAGAACCATGGTCAGCGCGGAGACAGCCGCCAGGATGGCAAAGGCCTGGACATAACCCGCTGCATCAGCCGTATGTGCCAGAACCACCACGACGCCGACGGCGCCGATCGCCCCGCCGACACGCTGGACGATGTTGACCAGCGTGGTGGCGTCGCCCATCTCCGCCTTGCGCGCCGACGCATAGGCCGCAGACATGGCCGGCATCTGGCCGAGCGCCATGCCGATGCCGCGCAGGACAAGGATCGGCGCCAGCAGCATTGAAGGCAGCGCCACGGGCAGGAGAAACGGCACGGTGCTGACAAGCAGCGCCAGCGTGCCGGCGAAACTCACCTGTCCGGCGCCGAAACGATCCGTCAGCGCCCCGCCGACGGGCAGCGCCAGCGCGCTGCCGAGCCCCATCGCCAAAAGCAGGAAACCGGTCTCCGCGGTGCTGAGCCCGGCCACCACCTGCAGATAGAGCGGCAGGAGCAGGAGCCCGCCATACATGTTGAGGCCGGTCAGGCCCGTGGTCGCCGTCGCCGTGGCGAACACGGGACGGCGCAGCAGGCTGAGATCGATCAGCGGCTGCTTCGCCCGCCCGGCAACCGCCACGAAGGCGATTGTGAGCAGAATGCCCGCCGCGACGGCCAGGAGGTTTTTCAGCCGCATGCCGTCGGCGCCGATTTCCGTCGCGCCGTACAGGAGCAGCGGCAGGCCGGCGCCGAGAAGCACCAGCCCCTTCACGTCGAGGCGGCGCGCCTCGTCCTTCTCGCCGCCGGGAACCAGGCCGCGCGCAAGAAGGAGTGCGGCGATGCCGACCGGCACATTGATCCAGAACAGCCAGCGCCAGGACGCATGGTCGAGCAGCAGGCCGCCAAGCGCCGGGCCGATGGCCGGCCCGAGCGCCACGACGAGGCCGAGCGCGCCCATGATGCGGCCGAGCTGCTTCGGCCCGGCGGACGCGCCGATCACGGCCTGCCCGGCCGGCACCATCAGCCCGCCGGCCAGCCCCTGCAGGAAACGCGCGCCGATGAGGGTGAGCGGATCGGGCGCGATGGCGCATAGAACCGAGGCCGCCACGAAACCGGCGAGGCTGCCGGCCCACAACCGGCCATAGCCAAAACGATTCCCCAACCACGCGGCGGCCGGCAGCGCGATGGCCAGGGCGATGAGATAGCCCGTGGCGATCCATTGGATGAGGGAAAGACTGGCCGAGAAATCCTCACGGACCGTCTCGATGGCCAGATTGACGACGGTGGAATCCAGCATCGCCATGAAGGCGCCGGCGCCTGTGACGGCGGCGATCTTCCAGATTCGCGCCGGGATGGCCGGCGGAGAGGATGGGCGATCCGTGCTCACGGGCCGGCACCCTCGCCTGTGCCGCGTGCCGGGTCAACGCGTAAAGCTGTCGCGGCAGGCAGTGTCAGCCGCGTTTCACCACCGCACCGTCCTCCTTGGTGAAGGAGGTCAACGCACCTTCCGGCAGGAGGTCCAGCACCGTCTCGGACGGCCGGCAGAGCTTCGTGCCCAACGGCGTTTCGACGATTGGCCGGTTGATGAGGATGGGATGCTCGAGCATGAAGCCGATCAGCGCGTCGTCGCTCCATTTGTCGTCATCAAGGCCGAGTTCGTCATGGGGCGTGCCCTTCTGGCGCAGCAGATCGCGCGGCGCGATGCCCATGGCGGCGATCAGCGAGACGAGCTTTTCGCGCGATGGCGGCGTCTTCAGATACTCGATCACCTGCGGCTCTTCGCCGGCCTCCCTGAGCATGGCCAGCACGTTGCGCGAGGTGCCGCATTTGGGATTGTGGTAGATGGTGGCGCTCATTCGTCTCTCGCTCAGCTCTTGGGAAACCAGTGTTGGGTGCGGTTGGCGAAGGCCACCAGCGACAGCATCACCGGAACCTCCACCAGAACGCCGACCACCGTGGCAAGGGCAGCGCCGGAATTCAAGCCGAACAGGCTGATGGCGACGGCCACCGCCAGCTCGAAGAAGTTCGACGTGCCGATCAGCGCACAGGGGGCGGCGACGTTGAACGGCACCTTCCACGCCTTCGCTGCCGCATAGGTGACGAAGAAGATGCCGTAGGACTGGATCAACAGCGGCACGGCGATCAACACGATCAGGATCGGCCGGGCGACGATGATATGCCCCTGGAAGCCGAACAAAAGCACGACCGTGACCAGGAGGCCGATCACCGAGACCGGCTTCAGCGACCCGGTGAAGCGGGAGACGGCCTCCGCCGCCTCCTTCCCCTCGGCGCGGCCGGTCAGCCATTGGCGCGTCAGCGCGCCGGCGACGAGCGGAATGAGCACATAAAGACCGGTGGCGAGCAGCAGCGTCTCCCACGGCACGGCGATATCGGTGACGCCGAGCAAGAGGGCGACGATGGGGGCGAAGGCGAAGATCATCACCACATCGTTGAGCGACACCTGGACGAGCGTGTAGGTGGCGTCGCCGCGCGTCATCTGGCTCCAGACGAAGACCATCGCCGTGCAAGGCGCGGCGCCGAGCAGGATCAGGCCGGCAATGTATTGCTGCGCGTCGGCGGGCTCGATCCACGGCGCGAAGACGTACTGGAAGAACAGCACGCCGAGCGCCGCCATGGTGAACGGCTTGACCAGCCAGTTGACCGCCAGCGTCAGCACCAGCCCCTTGGGCCGGTCGCCGATGTGGCTGAGGCTGGAAAAATCGACATTGACCATCATCGGGAAGACCATCGCCCAGATCAGCACGGCGACGACGAGGTTGACGGAGGCGTATTCGAGACCGGCCAGGAAGGCAAACAGGCCGGGCATCAGATTGCCCAGCGCGATGCCCGCGACGATGCACAGGGCCACCCATATTGAGAGATATTTCTCGAAGAAGCCGATGCCGCCGGCAGGCGGCGCAGCGCGCTCCAGAACGTGTTCGGTCATGATTCTTCCCGTGGTTCAGCCGGCTTCCGGAAGCCGGCGGCCCATTTCGTCAAGCCGTCTTTGCAACGCCAGCCGGTCGAGCGACCTGAACGGCAGAGCGGTGAAGACGGAAATGCGGTTGTTGAGCATGCGGTAGGTATCGGCGAAGGCGAAGCGCTTTTCCGCCTCGGTGCCGGTGACCGCGGCGGGATCCGGCAGACCCCAATGCGCCGTCATCGGCTGGCCGGGCCAGACCGGGCAGGTCTCCTCGGCGGCGCTGTCGCACAGCGTGAAGACGAAATCCATCTTCGCCGCATCCGGCGTGGCGAATTCCGCCCAGTCCTTGGAGCGGGCGAAGCCCGTGTCGTGGTTCATCTGCTGCAGGAGGTCGAGCGCATAGGGATGCACCATCCCTTTCGGCTGCGAACCTGCCGAACAGGCCTTGAACCGCCCGGCGCCGGCCCGGTTCAGGATCGCCTCGGCAAGGATCGACCGGGCCGAATTGCCCGTGCACAGGAACAGGACGTTGAAAGGCTGGTCACTCATGGCTGTATGCTCCTAGCATTTTGCAGTCAGGTGGTTTCACCTGACATCCGCATAAATGCGGAAAAACAAAGAGATAGAGCGTCCCTTGTGCGTCCGACCGGCCGCACGGCGCTCTAGCAATTGCACGTCACCGCCTCGATGACGGGGCGGCAGAGAGCGGGATTTCCATTGCAACAATCTTCCATCAGATAGGCGAGGAGGTCGCGGAAGCCGGTCATGTCGGCCACATAGCGGATCGTCCGGCCCTGGCGCTCGGCGCGGATCAGACCGGATTGCGCCAAGACCTTGAGATGCGCGGAGGCTGTGTTCTGCACCACATCGAGCCGCGCGGCAATTTCGCCCGCCGGCAGGCCTTTGGCACCCGCCTGCACCAGCAGGCGGAACACATCGAGCCGCGTTTCCTGTCCGAGCGCGGAAAGGGCGGCGATGGCCAGGGGCTTGTTCATCAATCTATGATTCCAGATTTATGGATATATTGGATCTGGCTTTTGCCATGACCGGGCGGCGGGGTCAAGGGGGTGGATTTAGAGAGGGGGGCGACATCATCGTTCCGGCATGGATCCTCGGGTCAAGCCCGAGGATGACGAAAGGAATAAATTAGCCGGCTTAGCCGACGAAGGCGCGTTCGACGACGAAATCGGCGGGCGCGGCGTTCGAGCCTTCCTCAAGACCGGCCTTTTCGACCAGCGCCTTGACGTCCTTCAGCATCTCCATCGAGCCGCAGATCATGACGCGGTCGTTCTCGCGGTTGAACGGCTCGGTGCCGAGCGCCTTGAACAGCTCGCCATTCTCGATCAGCGTGGTGATGCGGCCCATGACGGGCGAGGTCTCGCGCGTCGTCGAGGTGAAATGCGTCAGCCGGCCCTCGGTCAATTCGCCGATCAGCGGATCGTCCTTCAGCGCGGCGACCAGCTCGTTGCCGTATTCCAGCTCGGCCACGTCGCGGCAGCTATGGGTCAGGATGATGCGGTCGAACTTCTCGTAAGTCTCCGGATCGCGGATCAGGCTGGCGAAGGGCGCGATGCCGGTGCCGGTGGAGATCATGTAGAGGTTCTTGCCCGGCGTCAGCGCGTCGTTGACCAGCGTGCCGGTGGATTTCTGCCGCATCAGCACCGTGTCGCCCGGCTGGATCTTCTGCAGATGCTGGGTCAGCGGGCCGTCCGGCACCTTGATCGAGAAGAACTCGATCTCCTCGTCCCAATTGGGGCTGGCGATGGAATAGGCGCGGAAGACCGGCTTTTCGGCGTTCGGCAGGCCGATCATGACGAATTCGCCGGAACGGAAGCGGAAGCTCTGCGGGCGCGTGATGCGGAACGAGAACAGGCGGTCCGTGTAATGCTTCACCGACACCACGCGCTCGGCATGGCAGCCGGCGGGCGTCGGAAAGTCGGGAGCCTTGTCGGCCTTGGTCTCGCTAAGCGCAGCGCTGTCCATGGATGTCTTCCCTCGTTCGGTCGGAAGTCTGTATGCCGGTTTCTGGTGCGATTGCCAACGTCAAAGCCATGATCGGCATCGGCTCTTGCGCAGGTCTTGCCTGCCAAGTTTATTAGTATACAAATGAATTTGACGTCAAGGTTCACGCCTTTCGACACCTATTTCAAATCATCGGGCCAAAAAAGGTTTCGCATTCCGGATTTTCCCCATGAATGAGAAAAAAGGCATCAATTCGGGTTCCGTCGTCGCCGGCATCGATGTCGGCGGCACCTTCACCGACCTGATCCTGATCGACACGCGCCCCTATCGGGGGCCAGGCCCGGATATGGGCGCGCGCGTCAGCGTTGCCAAGACCCCGACCACGGTGGACAACCAGGCCTTCGGCGTCGTCAACGCCATCAAGGCGACGAGCGTCCCGGCCGCCGAGATCGGCCTGATCGTGCATGGCACGACGACGACCACCAACGCCGTGCTGGAACGGCGGCTGGCCCGCACCGGCATGATCACCACCGCCGGCTTCCGCGACATCATCGAGCTGGGGCGCCGCACGCGGCCGCAGGCCTACGGCATGACCGGCACGTTCACGCCGGTCATCCCGCGCGACCTGCGCCTGGAAGTGGCCGAACGCATGGATGCCTCGGGCAACGTGCTGACGCCGCTCGACGAGGACGGGGTGCGCGCCGCCGTCAAGTCATTGCTCGACGCGGGATGCGTGTCGCTGGTCCTGCATTTTCTCCATGCCTATGCCAATCCGGCGCATGAGATACGCGCGGCGCAAATCGCCGCCGAACTCTGGCCGAACGATTACATCACCACCGGCCACGCGCTATTGTCGGAAGCGCGCGAGTTCGAGCGCGGCGTGACCGCCGCCGTCAACGCAGCCGTGCAGCCGATCCTGGAACGCTACGTCGCCCGCCTGTCGAACGAGCTGAAGGCGCTGGGCTATGCCCGCGATTTCCTCGTCATGAACGGCAATGGCGGCATGATCTCGGCCGCCCATGTGGCGCGCGAAGCGGCCAAGACGGTGATGTCCGGACCCGCCTCCGGCGTCATGGCGGCGGCCTTCACCGCGCGCCGGGCCGGCGTCGACAATCTGATCACCTACGACATGGGCGGCACCTCGACGGATGTGGCGCTGGTGCGCGGCGCCCGGCCCGCCGTCTCCAACGAGATCGAGGTGGAATACGCCATGCCGATCCACGTGCCGATGGTCGACGTGCACACGGTGGGCGCCGGCGGCGGCTCGATCGCCCGCGTCAACGATGCGGGGCTGCTCGAGGTCGGCCCGCAGAGCGCCGGCGCCACGCCCGGGCCGATCTGCTACGGCCGCGGCGGCGCGGAGCCGACCATCTCCGACGCCAATCTGCTGCTCGGCCGGCTCAACCCGAACAAGCTGCTTTCCGTCGACAACCCGGTTTCGGTCTCGGATGTGGAGGCGGTCTTTGCGCAAAGGCTCGGCCAGCCGATCGGCCTTTCCGGCGTCGAGGCAGCCGGCGCTGTGCTCAGGATGGCCAACATCAAGATGGCCGGCGCAATCCGCATGGTGTCGCTCGGCAAGGGGCACGACCCGCGCGACTTCGCCCTGTTCGCCTTCGGCGGCGCCGGTCCGCTGCATGCGGCGGCGCTCGCCCGCGAGCTCGCCATTCCGCGCGTCATGGTGCCGGCCCGGCCCGGCATCACCAATGCGCTGGGCTGCGTGGTGGCCGACCTGCGCCACGATTTCGTCCGCACGATCAACCGCCCGGTGGCGAGCCTCGACCTCGATCTGCTGCGCGGCGTGCTGACGGCGCAACGCGCGGAGGGCGAGGCGCTGATCGCCAAGGAGACGGTGCAGCCCGAGCGCATCGACTGCATCCACACCGCCGACATGCAGTTCGTCGGCCAGACGCATCTCATCAACGTTTCGCTGCCCGGCCCGGATGTGGACCGCGAAACGCTGCAGCGCCTGTTCGAAGACGCCTATTTCGCCCGCTTCAAGGTGCGGCTGCCGGAAATCCGCGCCAATCTGGTCAACCTCAACACCTCGGTCATCGGCGTGCGCGCCGGCATCGACCTCGCCAGCCTGATCGACCCGGCAGGCCGGGTGGCGACGCTTGCCGAGGCGCTGAACGAGACGCGGCCGGTGTGGTTCGCCGGCGCGTGGCACGACACGCCGGTCTATGCGCGCGAAAAACTGCCGCTCGATGCGGTGATCGAGGGACCGGCGATCCTGGAGCAGCTCGACACCACGACGGTGATCGAACCGGGCGACCGCGCGGTTTCGGATGACGATGGGAACATCGTCATCACGGTTGGGAGGCCCGAATAATGACCGGCGCAGCTACCCCCTCACCGACCCGCTTCGCGGGCCACCTCTCCCCCGCGAAGCAGGGGAGAGGAGCGCCGTCATCAATTGCAGGCTCCCCTCCTCTCCCCCACAAAGTGGGGGAGAGGTGGCCCGCGAAGCGGGTCGGTGAGGGGGCCTTCGGCGGAGACATCCAATGACGAACCCTCCCCTCGACGCCATCACCCTCTCCGTCATCCAGGCGGCACTCCAGCAGGTGTGCGACGAGATGGACCTGACCTTTTCGCGCGCCGCCTTCTCGCCCGTCATTGCCGAGGCCAACGATCGCTCGGACGGCATCTATGCGGCCGAGGACGGCGCGCTGATCGCGCAAGGGGCGGGCGGGCTGCCGGTCTTCGTCGGCGTCATGCAGTACTCGACGAAGACGCTGATCGAGCGCATCGCCCAAGGCATCACCGCAGCACCCGAGCCCGGCGACATCTACATCGTCAACGACCCCTATCTGGGCGGCACGCATCTGATGGACGTGCGCTTCGCCATGCCGGTCTGGCGCGACGGCAAGATCTTCTGCTGGCTGTCCAACACCGGCCATTGGCCCGACATCGGCGGCGCGGTGCCGGGCGGCTTCTCGGCCTCGGCCACGGCGGTCGAACAGGAAGGCCTGCGCCTGCCGCCGGTCAAGCTGTTCAAGAAAGGGCAACTCGACCAGGAAATCTACGCCATCATATCATCCAACATCCGCGTCGCCGACCAGCGCATCGGCGACATCCGCGCGCAGGGGGCGGCGCTGGAAGTGGGCGCGGAGCGGCTGGGAGAGGTGCTCGACCGCTATGGGGACGACACGGTGCGCCAGGCGGTCGCTGAGCTGCGCGGCCGCGCCGCCACCCAGATGCGGGCGCTGATCGCGCCGATCCCCGACGGCGTCTATCGCGGCGAGGCCTATGTGGATTCCGATGGCGTGGTCGACGCGCCGCTGACCATCGCACTGGCGATTGAGAAGAAGGGCGACACGCTGACCTTCGATTTCGCCGGCTCCAGCCCGCCCTGCGCCGGCCCGATGAACAGCGTGCTGGCGACGACGCTGTCCTCCGTCTACCTGGCGATGCGCCACATCTTCCCGGAAGTGCCGCTCAGCGCCGGCGCCTTCGAACCGCTGATCGTCAAGCGGCCGGAAGGCACCTTCCTCGACGCGCATTATCCGCGCCCGGTCTCGGGCTGCGCGGCCGAGGTCTCGCAGCGCATCGCCGAGGCCGTCTTCGCCGCCATGGTCAAGGCGCTGCCCGACAAGGTGACGGCGGCGCCGGCCGGCTCGAGCGGCAATTTCGCGCTGGGCGGCAGCGACCCGGCGCGCGGGCGCGATTTCGTCATGTACCAGATTTCCGGCGGCGGCTATGGCGGCAACGCCGACCATGACGGGCTGACCAATGGCTGCTCGACCATTGGCATTTCCAAATCGCCGCCGGTCGAGGTGATGGAGCAGGCTTTTCCCGTGCTTTACCGGCGCTATGCGCTGCGCGAGGGCTCGGGCGGCGCCGGCCGCCAGCGCGGCGGGTTCGGTCTCGCCTACGAGGTGGAGCTGCTGCGCGGCGAGGCGCGCGCCTCCTTCGTCATGGACCACGGCCGCACCGGCCCGCAGGGCGTGCTTGGCGGCGGCGACGGCAAGGTCAATGAGGTGACCGTCTGGCGCGACGGCCAGGCGCATGTGCCCAAGCACCTGTCGAAGGAGCAGGACATTCCGCTGAAGGCCGGCGACCGCGTGGCGGTCGGCACCCCGGGCGGCGGCGGCTATGGGGATCCGTTCAGGCGCGCGCCGGAAAAGGTGCTGCACGACGTGGCGCTCGGCTACTACACGACGGCAGAGGCGGAGAGGCTGTTCGGCGTGGTGTTGAGTGGGGATCAGACGGCGGTTGACGAGGCGGCGACGGCAGCATTGCGTCACCGTTGAGGTGCGGCGCTGCGGCTGACAGATCGCTTGCGCCAAGCGCCCTCGCCCTTCGACAAGCTCAGGATGAGGGCTACTGGAATGATGATGCTTGCCAAAACGACAGGTCGCGCTCGAGGATTGACCCCTCAACAGCCCTCATGGTGAGCCTGTCGAACCACGAGGGCGCCTGGCGCCGGATGCCGGCAGCCCGCCCACTCACTCCTCCACCAGCCTGAACTCCAGATAAAGATTGCGCTGCAGGAGCGAATGATTGTCGTCGGACATGATCGACACCATCGTCGCCCCGTCGATGCGCGTCCACACGTCGAGCGCTTCCATATTGTCGATCTGGTAATTCATGTCGGCGGTGAAAAGCACCGGTCCGTCGGCGAGCCCGCCGGGCACGATGCTGTCGCCAGCGATGCGCCTCAGCCGCATCGCCACGCCGTCGGCCAGCGTGAACCGCCGCTCGAGCAGCAGCAGATCGCCATCGGGCAGGAAAGCGCCGTCCGTGATGTCGAACCCATCGCTGCGCGTCACCGCGAAGACACCCTTCAGCGGGCCTTCCAGCACGGCGGCGAAACAATTGCCGTTGACGTCGATGCTGCGCTCGGAAACGACGACGCGCGCGCCGCCGAGCGGCCCGTCGTCGGGCGCGTAGGCAACCGTCTCGAAGCCACGATTGTTGCGCAACTCGTGGCGCGGCACGAGGAAATCGAGTTCCCCGATCGCCGCGCCCATGGCGTCACGCTCGATATGGAACTCCGCGACCCGATGCTCCCGCTCGAAGCTGACGGTGGCGAGATCGCCCTTGAGCGCGATCCCTTCCGCGTCGGTGGTCCATTTCTCGCGGGTCGACTGGCCATTGCCATCGACCATCGGCTGCATGCTGAAATTGGCGAAGCCCACCGGCGTGCCCGTCATGTCGCGCATCACACGGCCGAAGAACCAGAATCCCGTATCGGCGACACCGATGAAATCGGCTCCCGGCTGCGAAAAGCGAAACGAGGAAAATGCGCCGAAATGGCTGACCGGCGAGGTCATCGACAACCCGCCGACGAACTCCAGCGGGCCGAAGCGCGTTTCATGGGACCCGATGGCGAAATGCCGGATCGGCGTGCTGTTGACCACCATGGGAATGGCTGCTTCCTGGGCGCTGACCGCGGGGGCGATGAGCGCAACGACGGCCGCAAGAGCTGCCCTACGCCAGAACCCGTCGTCCCGGAAGCGCGAAGCGCTGGCCGGGATGACGCCTGCAACGATGCATCGCGAGAGCACGCCGGCGCAGAAACCCGAAAGAGTGGGCCCTTCAGCCCGCACGGCGCATGCGCCCGCCGCCACGGCGCGCGCTTTCATCCTCGAACAGCGAGGCAAGCTGCTCGGTCATCGCGCCGGCCAGTTCCTCCGCATCGACGATGGTCACCGCGCGGCGATAGTAGCGCGTCACGTCATGGCCGATGCCGATGGCCAGAAGCTCGACCGGCGAGCGCGTCTCGATCAGCTCGATCACGCCGCGCAGGTGCCGCTCCAGATAATTGCCCGGATTGACCGACAGCGTCGAATCGTCGACGGGCGCGCCGTCGGAGATCATCATCAGGATCTTGCGCTGCTCGGGCCGGGCGATCAGCCGCTGATGCGCCCACAAAAGCGCCTCGCCGTCGATGTTCTCCTTGAGCAGCCCCTCGCGCATCATCAGGCCGAGATTGCGCCGGGCGCGCCGCCAGGGCGCGTCGGCGCTCTTGTAGATGATGTGGCGCAGGTCGTTGAGCCGGCCGGGGCTTGTGGGCTTGCCGTCCTTCAGCCATTTCTCGCGCGCCTGGCCGCCCTTCCACGCCCGCGTGGTGAAGCCGAGGATTTCCACCCGCACACCGCAGCGCTCCAGCGTGCGGGCCAGGATATCGGCGCAGGTGGCGGCGACGGTGATCGGCCGGCCGCGCATGGAGCCCGAATTGTCGAGCACCAGCGTCACCACCGTGTCGCGGAAATTCGTATCGCGCTCCTGCTTGAAGGATAAGGGCTGCATTGGGTCGATGACCAGCCGCACCAGCCGCGCCGAATCGAGCACACCCTCCTCCAGGTCGAAATCCCAGGAGCGGTTCTGCTGCGCCATCAGGCGGCGTTGCAGCCGGTTGGCGAGCCGCCCGACGACGCCCGACAGATTGGCGAGCTGCTTGTCGAGGAAGGCGCGCAGCCGGTCGAGTTCTTCCTCGTCGCATAATTCCTCGGCGCCGACGGTCTCGTCGAAATCCGTGGTGAAGACCTTGTAGTCGATCTCGCGCGCTGCCTGGTCGAACGGGTGGTCGGGCCGGCGCGCCTCGCCCGGCGTCTCCGAATCGAGCTCGTCATCGTCGGATACGTCTTCCGCCGTGGTGTCGCCCGCCTCGCTCTCGCCGGTCTCGGTATCGTCGCTCTCGCCGCCCGATTCCTCGCCCTCGCTTTCCTCGCCGCCGGAATCGTCTTCCTGGCTCTCCTCGGATTGCTCCTGCGATTCCGGCGCGTCGCTGTCGTCGTCGCTGTCGTCGGTCTGCTCTTCCTCGGCCAGTTCCTCGCCGAGATCGATGGAGGTCAGGAGATCGCGCACGGCGCGGGCGAAGCCGTCCTGGTCTTCGATCCGGCCGGTCAGCGCGTCGATATTGCCGGCGGCCTTGTCCTCGACCCAGTCGCGCCACAGGTCGACCATCTTCGCGCCGCTCTGCGGCACCGGGCGGCCGGTCAGCTTCTCGCGCACCATCAGGGCGATGGCTTCCTCGAGCGGCGCATCGGCCTTGCTGGCGACGTCGGCCAGGCTGGCGCGGGCGTATTTGTCCTCCAGCATGGCGGCCAGATTGTCGCCCATGCCCTGCATGGCCCGCGCGCCGATCGCCTCGACGCGCGCCTGCTCGACCGCGTCGAAGATGGCGCGCGCCTCCTTGCCCTCCGGCGCCAGCCGGCGGTGCAAATTGGCGTCATGACAGGCACGGCGCAGCGCCATGGAATCGCCGATGCCGCGCGTCACATGCAGCGCCTCGGCGGTCGGCTTCTTCGGCAGGTCGGGCAGGCGCGCCCGGCTGCCGGTCAGGGCCGGCTTGTCCTTCGAGAAGGTGACGTCGAGCTCGTGGTCGCCGGAGACCGCGCGCATGCAGGCCGTCACCGCCCGCTTGAACGGGTCGAGCGGTGCTTCGTTGGGCTGTCCTGGCTTGCGGTTCGACTGGCTCACGGGCGTGTTTCTCGGGCCGCTCAGCGGGAGCGGCCATCGACCTCATGAATGCTGAGCGCCGCCACGTCCACGCCGTCCAGACAACGGACGTTGACGGCAGCCATTTTCGTACCGTCGGGCATCGCTCCCCTGGCAAAGGATTCCATACCGCAGACGGAGCAGAAGAGGTGCTCGATCGTGTTGGTGTTGAAGCGATACTCCGTCAGGCTGTCGGCGCCCGCCTCGAGCGCGAAATTCTCCGCCGGCGTGAAGGCGAGGACGCTGCCGCGCTTGCCGCAATAGGAACAATTGCAGGTGATCGGGCTGGAAAGATCCACCTCGACATTGTAGCGCACCGCGCCGCAATGGCATCCGCCCTGATAATGCATCGTCTTCCCCTTTCAGCTGAGCGCCACGTTGGCGGCCGATTCCGGCAGTTCCTCGCCGAAGGCGCGCTGGTAGAACTCGGCCACCACGGCACGCTCCAGCTCGTCGCACTTGTTGAGGAAGGTCAGCCGGAACGCAAAGCCGACATCGCCGAAGATCTCGGCGTTCTCCGCCCACATGATGACGGTGCGCGGGCTCATCACGGTCGACAGATCGCCGTTCATGAAGGCCGAGCGCGTCAGGTCGGCGACGCGCACCATGCGCGAGACGATCTCCTTGCCCTTGGCGTTCTGGTAGTGCTTGGCCTTGGCCTGGACAATGGCCACCTCGTCGTCATGCGGCAGGTAGTTGAGCGTCGTGACGATGGACCAGCGGTCCATCTGCGCCTGGTTGATCTGCTGCGTGCCGTGGTAGAGACCGGTCGTGTCGCCGAGGCCGACCGTGTTGGCCGTGGCGAACAGGCGGAAGGCGGGATGCGGGCGGATGACGCGGCTCTGGTCGAGCAGGGTCAGGCGGCCCGACGATTCGAGCACGCGCTGGATGACGAACATCACGTCCGGCCGGCCGGCGTCGTATTCGTCGAACACCAGCGCCACATTGTGCTGATAGGCCCAGGGCAGGATGCCGTCGCGGAACTCGGTGACCTGCTTGCCTTCCTTGACGACGATGGCGTCCTTGCCGACCAGGTCGATACGGGAGACATGGCTGTCGAGATTGATGCGCACGCACGGCCAGTTGAGGCGGGCCGCGACCTGCTCGATATGCGTCGATTTGCCGGTGCCGTGATAGCCCGACACCATGACGCGGCGGTTATGGGCGAAACCGGCGAGGATGGCGAGCGTCGTCTGCTTGTCGAACAGGTAATCGGGGTCGACATCCGGCACATGGCTGTCGGCCACCGAGAAGGCTGGAATGACAAGGTCGGATTCGAAACCGAACGTGTCTTTCACCGAAACGGTCGTGTCGGGCAAATTGGCGATATCGCGGTCTATTTTGTTCATCATGCCTCCAGCGGCCAGGCCCCTGCCTGCATCGCTTGAACTGGTTTTTTCCGGAGCGTCTTAACAGACGGCGGCTTTAACAGAAACCCGCCTGTTTCAACAGCCTGTAGGCTTCAAGCACGCTTCTGAGCCGGTCTTCCGAGCCCCTGTCGCCACCATTCGCATCGGGATGATGACGCTTCACTAAGCTCTTATAGCGCGCCTTGATCTCTGCGCTAGTCGCTTGTGCGCCGAGGCCCAGTGTTTCGAGCGCCTTGGCCTCAAGCGGTTTCAGGCGCCGCTGGCGCGATTGCGCTGCCTCGCGCCGGCTGCCGAACAGGTTGAACGGGTCGCCCATGCGGTTGTGATAACCGGCGCGGCCCGAACGCATCGGCGAATAATCGGCCGCCGCCTTGGCAGCGCCATTGCCGGTAATCTTCCAGGTCGGGCGATGGCCGGTCAGCGCTTCCTTCTGGTAGCGCGCCACTTCGCCGGAGTTGAGGCCGGAGAAGTAATTGTAATTCTTGTTGTATTCGCGCGCGTGATCGACACAGAAGCGGAAATACTCGCCTTCCCTGTGCCGGCCGACGGGCGCGCGGTGCAGGCCCGCTTCCTGGCAGCCATCCCATTGGCAGCCCGGCGCGCGCGACTTCGCCTCCGCCTGGGGGTCGGGACGAATGCGTATTTTCTCGAAATATTTCGAGTAGGGTTTCATATCGGACCGCGTGACACCAAATCAGTGGGTAAGTATGGCGGCTGCTGGCCACGATACAAGAATTGACATTTAGCGAAAGTTCACATTAGAGCGCCACGCGTCCAATCGGACACGCAAAGGACGCTCCAACAGGTTGAAGCTAAGCACCGTGCTTTGAATCGAACCGAAATCGGGGGTTCCCCCCATATGGTAGCAGGAGGCCCGATTGTCCATCCAGTCCGCGATCGAAACCAAGCTGACAGAGGCGTTTTCTCCCGAGCGGCTCGCCGTCATCAATGAAAGCCACCTGCATGCGGGCCATCAGGAGCATTTCGACGGCAAGGGCGAGACCCATTTTCGCGTCCGCATCGTCGCCGATGCGTTTTCCGGCATGAGCCGCGTCGCCCGCCACCGCGCCGTCAACGATCTCCTGGCCGCAGAATTGAAGGACAGCGTCCACGCACTGGCCATCGAGCCGGCGGCGCCGGGCGAACCGACGCGCTGGTGAGCCGGTCTACCAGATCGTCCTGACGTGAGGATAGCGCCTGATTTTCTCGTCGGCGGTCACAAGGGGCACGGCCAGCTTCTGGCAGGTGGCCACGATGTAGCGGTCGGCCGGATCCCTGTGAAACGCATCGCCCAATTGCGTGCTTCGCACCGCGATCTCATTGTCGATCGGAACGTACTCGACCGCGCCGATGCGGCCGACTGTCGCAAGCCACCGCATGGGATCGTCGGCAATTACCAGGCGGCGGCGGGCGACGAGAAGCGCGATCTCCCAGGCGGTGATCGAGGAGACGTAGACCTTTCCGCCGCCGCGCGCATCGTCGAGCGCTCTTTTCGCCGCTGCGCTCAGTTTCCCCGTCTCGCCGGTCACCCACCAGACGAGCACATGCGTGTCGATGGCAATCATTTGAGCGCTTCCCATTCCTCCTCGTCGACAGGATCGAATGGCCGCTCGTAGAACGTTACCGATCCCTTGAGGATTTCGAACGGATCGCGCTCATCCGTGTCCGCCTCCAGTTTCCGAATCTCAAGGCTCGGCCTGCCGTGATCGGTGACAATCAGCGGTTCGCCTGTCGCCTCGACCTGTCGAAAATACTCAAGCGCACGCGCCTTGAACTGCGATTTAGAGACTTGCACCGTCACCTCCGACCTCCGTGAAAGCCCGGACAAGCTAGCTCCGAAAATGACCATGGTCAATGACCATGGTTATCATAGGCAATCTCAGAGCATCCCTCACGCCAGCGGCCTGATCCGCAACCTCGTGATGCGGTTCTTGTCGCGCTTCATGACGATGAAGCGCTTGCCGAAGAAGGTGAAGGCCTGCTTTTCCTCCGGGATGGACTGCGTCTCGTGGATGACGAGGCCGGCAATGGTCGTCGCCTCCTCGTCGGGCAGATCCCAGTCGAGTGCCCGGTTCAGGTCGCGGATCGGCACGGAACCTTCGACGACGATCGAGCCGTCCGCCTCCTGCTTGACGCCCTGGACCTCCACATCGTGCTCGTCGGAAATGTCGCCGACGATTTCCTCGATGATGTCTTCCAGCGTGACCAGGCCCTCCACCTCGCCATATTCGTCGACGACGATGGCGATATGCGCTTTTCGCCGCAGGAAGGCGTTGAGCTGGTCCTGCAAGGTCGTGGTATCGGGCACGAACCAAGGCTTAGACGCCACCTTGCCGATGTCGATCTTCCGGTAATCGTTCTCCACGTCGCCCAGCGCCCTGAGCAAATCCTTGGCATGCACCACGCCGACGATGTTCTCCGTCGAGCCGCGCCAGATCGGAATGCGCGTGTAGGGGCTCTGCAGGATTTCCCGCACCACCGCCTCCGGCGCCTCGTCGGCATTCACCGAGCGCATGTTCGTGCGGTGGATCATCACGTCGGAGACTTCGAGCTCGTGCAGGTCGAGCAGGCCGCCGACCCGGTCGCGGTCCTGCTTCACCACCGCGCCCTCGCGGTGCAGCACCTCGACCGTGCCGCGCAGTTCCTCATGCGCCGACAGCATCGATTCGCCGCTCATGAGATTGACGCCGAAGACCGACAGAAGCAGGCGCACCACGGCGTTGGCCAGCGACGACAGCATTCCGAACAGGAACACCGCGATGCGGGCGAAAGGCGCGACGCTGAGGGCAAACTGCTCCGGCCGGGCCAGCGCCCAGGATTTCGGCAGGATCTCGGCGAAGATAACCAGCAGAACGGTCATCACCACCGTCGCATACAACACGCCGGCATCGCCGAACAGCCGCAGGAACAGGCTGGTGGTGAGCGCCGAGGCGAGGATGTTGACCAAATTATTGCCGATCAACAGCGCACCGACCAGCCGGTCGCGGCGCATGATCAGCCGGCTGACGATGTCGGCGCGCTGGTCGCCATTGGCCTCCAGCGTGTGCAGTCTGGCGCGCGACACGGCCGTCATGCCCGTCTCCGTGCCGGAAAACAGGAAGGACAGGACGATCAGGCCGAGAATGATGCCGCCGGTGATCCAGATCTCGGGCGTCATTGGCGGAGATTCTCCTCGAGGAAGGTAAGAACTTGGCTGGCCGGCACGTCCTTCGCCACGAAGGACCGGCCGATCCCGTGGGTGAGAACGAAGGTCAGCGCGCCGCGCGCGACCTTCTTGTCCTGCGACATATAGGTTAGAAACTGCTCGGCGCCAGGCAGGCCGCCCGGCACGTCGGAGAGTTTCGTCGGCAGGCCGACCGCCGACAGATGCGCCTCGACGCGGTCCGCATCGTCCGGGCTGGCGAGATTCAGACGGGCGGAGAAGCGATGCGCCAGCGCCATGCCGATCGACACGCCCTCGCCATGCACCAGCCGCGCGCTGTCATAGGAGGTGGCGGCCTCCAGCGCGTGGCCGAATGTGTGGCCCAGATTGAGCAATGCCCGGTCGCCGGCCTCGCGCTCGTCGCGCGCCACCACGTCCGCCTTGGCGCGGCAGGCCTGGGTGATCGCCTCGACCCGCGCGTCACCGCCGGCAAACACGGCCTGCCAGTTCTGTTCCAGCCAGGCGAAGAAATCCGGCCGGTCGATCAGCCCGTATTTGGCCATTTCCGCATAGCCGGCGCGGAATTCGCGCCCGGGCAGCGTATCGAGCACTTCGGTATCCGCCAGCACGAGTTGCGGCTGGTGGAACACGCCGACCAGGTTCTTGCCATGCGCCGTGTTGATGCCCGTCTTGCCGCCGACCGAGGAATCCACCTGCGCCAGCAGCGAGGTCGGCACCTGGATGAACCGCATGCCGCGCCGGACGATGCCGGCGGCGAACCCCGCCAGATCGCCGACGACGCCGCCGCCAAGCGCGATGATCGCATCGCCGCGCTCAAGCCGCGCGTCGAGAATGCCCGCCACCACATCCTGCAGCGTGTCGAAACCCTTGGATTTCTCGCCCGGCGCGACAGTGATCGCCTGCGCTTCGACGCCGGAAGCCGCAAGGCTCGCCTGCATCGCCGCCAGATGGTGCGCGGCGACGTTGGCGTCGGTGACGATGGCGGCGCGGATGCCCGGCAGACGCCGGGCGACTTCGGCGCCGGCGCGCCCTATGAGGCCGGGCCCGATGAGAATGTCATAGGAGCGGTCGCCGAGCGAAACCCCGACCGTGACCGGCGCTGTCATTGTCTCGCTCACCTGGGTCTCGCTCACCTGGGTCTCGCTCACCTGGCGTCTCCCTCGGCGCCTTGTCCGGACTTCTGTCTCAGGGCTTCCTCCTCTAGAGCATTTTGCAAGTCAGGTGATTTCACCTGGCGCCCGCATAAATGCGGAAAAACAATCAGATAGAGCGTCCTTTATGCGTCCGAACGGACGCATGGCGCTCTAGATGGGCTTGCAGCGCGGCAATCACCTCGCCGGCAATGATGTCCTTCGGCTCGTTGCGCGAATTGACCACCATATCGGCCTGCGCATAAAGCGGATAGCGCTCTTCCATCAGCCGGCTCAGCACCGCCTCCGGATCATTGTTGTTGAGCAGCGGCCGCGTGGTCTTGCGCCCGACGCGCTCGACCAGCGTCGGCAGATCCGCCCTCAGCCAGACGGAGACGCCGCGCCGCGCCACCGCCCGCCGCGTGGCCGGGTTGACGAAGGCACCGCCGCCGGTCGAGACGACGCGCGGCCCCGTCTTCAGGAGCCGGGCGATCACCCGCCGCTCCAGCGCGCGGAACTCCGCTTCCCCATAGGCGGAGAAGAGATCGGCGACCGTCATGCGTGACACGTCCTCGATCTCATGGTCGCTGTCGATGAAGGGCAGGCCGAGCATTTCGGCGACGCGCCGGCCGATCACCGTCTTGCCGGCGCCCATCAGCCCGACAAAGACGACGGAGCGCGCGCCCAGCCTTTGGCCAAGCGTCGCGAGGTCGGAACTTGCAGCAATGTCGGTGACAATCATGATCGCGCCTTTGTCCGTCGGTTTCGACACAAAAGCCCTGATCCGTCAAGCCGTCCGGGGACTATCGGGTCGCGGCGATCCTCCCGCAGCCGGCCCGCAGGCTTGCCCCGAACTTGCCCCGAACTTGCAATGAACGGGTCGGCATCCCATAACGGGACGGGGCAAGACAACAGCAGAACCGGGGCAAAAAGAGATATGCCGACGCTTTTTCGGCTAATCGTGATCATCGCCGTTCTGGCGGGGCTGGTCTATGGTTCCATGCTGGCGCTGGTGGCGTTCGTCGAGCCGCAGACCGCCGAGATCAGCGTGCGCGTTCCCGCTGACAAGCTGAACCCGCCGCGATGAGCCCGACCGTCTCCAGCGCCGCCCGCATCGAGGCGTTCCTCGAAATGATGGCCGCCGAACGCGGCGCCAGCGACAACACGCTTTCCTCCTATCGCCGCGACCTGGAAGACGCCGCAGCCCATATCGGCGCGGCCGGCGGCCGGCTGTCAGAGGCCGCGCCCGACGATCTGCGCGCCTTCCTGGCCTCCCTGTCGGCCCAGGGTTTCGCCGCCACCACCCAGACGCGGAAACTCTCGGCGCTGCGTCAGTTCTTTCATTTCCTCTATACCGAAGGGCTGCGCGCCAACGACCCGACCGGCGTCCTCGACAGCCCGAAAAAAGGCCGCCCCCTGCCCAAGACGCTGAGCGAGGAGGAGACGGAAAAGCTGCTCGAAAGGACCGCCGCCGAGGCGCACGAAGCGCCACCCGGCACACCGGCCCATCTGGCGGCGCTGCGCCTGCACGCCCTGCTCGAAGTGCTTTACGCATCCGGCCTGCGCGTGTCCGAGCTGGTCGGCCTGCCGGTGACGGTGGCGCTGCGCGACGAGCGGTTCTTCGCCGTGCGCGGCAAGGGCGGCAAGGAGCGCATCGTGCCGCTTTCGGCCAAGGCGCGAACGGCGATGCAGGCCTGGCTGAAGGAGCGCGCCACGCGCAAGGCGCTGGCCGACAGCCCGTGGCTGTTTCCCTCCGGCTCGCACAGCGGCCACCTGCCGCGCCAGGTGTTTGCCCGCGACCTGAAGGCGGTGGCCGCCCGCGCCGGCATCGCCACGGCGAAAATCTCGCCGCATGTGCTGCGCCACGCTTTCGCCAGCCATCTGCTGCAGAACGGCGCCGACCTGCGCGCGGTGCAGGAATTGCTGGGTCATTCGGACATATCGACCACGCAGATCTACACCCACGTGCTTGAAAAACGCCTGACGGAACTGGTTCAAAAACACCATCCGCTTGCCGATTAGGCTGATCACCGTTATGTGGGGCGTCGTTTCCAGAGCAATTCCAGGAAAAGCGGGAACTGGTTTTCCGTCCTGAATTGCGGAAAACAATGAGAGGCAACACGCCCGTGTTCAACCGTGAGATGCCTTGTCGCAGTGTCTCGTGTCCGATTTGGCGAGTGAATGTATAATTATCTCGATTTTGAAAAACCGGTCGCCGATCTCGAAGGCCAGATTCTCGAGCTGAAGAAGCTCGCCGAAGCCGGCGAGGCGGTGGATGTCGCCGATGAGATCGCCCGCCTCGAAAAGCGCTCGAAGGATGCGCTGAGCGAGATTTATCGCGCCCTGACGCCATGGCAGAAGGCGCAGGTGGCCCGCCATCCCGACCGGCCGCACTGCATGGACTACGTCAACGCCCTGTTCACCGAATTCACGCCGCTGGCCGGCGACCGCGCCTTTGGCGAGGACCAGGCCGTGGTGGCCGGCTTTGCCCGGTTCAACGGCGAATCCGTCGCCGTCATCGGCCAGGAAAAGGGCAATGACACGCAAAGCCGCCTGAAGCACAATTTCGGCATGGCGCGGCCCGAGGGCTATCGCAAGGCCGTGCGCGTGATGGAACTGGCCGACCGTTTCGGCATCAAGATCGTCAGCCTCGTCGATACGACGGGCGCCTATCCCGGCATCGGCGCCGAAGAGCGCGGCCAGGCCGAGGCCATCGCCCGCTCCACTTCGGTATCGCTTGGCCTGAAAGTTCCGAACATCGCCGTCATCATCGGCGAAGGCGGCTCCGGCGGCGCCATCGCCATCGCCACCGCCAACCATGTCTACATGCTGGAGCATTCGATCTATTCGGTGATCTCGCCCGAGGGTGCGGCTTCGATCCTCTGGCGCGACACGACGCGCGCCAAGGATGCCGCCACCAACATGAAGATCACGGCGCAGGATCTGGCCGGCCTGAAGGTCATCGACGGCATCGTCGCCGAGCCCCTGGGCGGCGCGCACCGCGGACCGCAAGCGACGATCAAGGCGGTCGGCGAGCAGATCGAAAAGGGCTTCGCCGACCTGACGGCGAGCAACATGGACTACCGCGAGCACCGCCGCGAGAAATTCCTGGCCATCGGCCGCAATCTCTGACGACGGCGCTAGTGCAACGCTTCGCTTGAAATGAAGGCTTTTCCTTCATTTCAAGCGAAGCAAAGTTGCCCTAGAATCAATATTCTAGTGGCCTGCTTGTCCCAGTCCAAACCTGTCGGTTTGGCTGGGGCAGGACACTGGAGCATTTATGCGGAAAAACAAAGAGATAGACCGGTTGCGGTGATCAGGCAGCGGACACGGTCTTGCGCACTGGCCGCTCGACGACCCTGATCGTGCCGCTGTCCCCGCCGCCGCAGAACAGGTGGCCGCTCCCATCGGCTTCGAGCCCGGACACGCCCATTCCCGCGGGCAGGTCGAGTGTCGCCAGGACTGCGCCGGTTTCGGGATCGATGCGCCTCAATTCGTTCTTATCGCCTTCCCAGGTTCCATGCCAGAGCTCGCCATCGACCCAGGTTACCCCGGTGACGAAGCGGTTCGATTCGATCGTCCGCAGGACGGCGCCCGTGTCGGGATCCACCTGGTGGATCTTCCGCTCGCGATACTGCCCCACCCACAGCGCCCCTTCGGCCCAGGCAAGACCAGAATCGCCGCCGTTTCCAGGCGCCGGGATCGTCGCCAGCACATCGCCCGTCTCGGGATCGATCTTCTGGATCCGGTCTTCGGCGATCTGGAACAGGTGCTTGCCGTCATAGGCGGTGCCCGCCTGCGCGGCGACATCGAGCGACCGCGATATCGCGCCGCTCTCCGTGTCGAGCGCATTCAATTTCGTACCGGAAGCGAACCAGAGCCGCGTGCCGTCATGGGTGACCCCATGCACGGCGTCGATGTTCCGGAACGGCCCGTATTCGCGAAGGATTCTCGCAGCTTGTCTCATCGATGCCTCCATTCGAAAGTGGGGTGATGCCGGATCAGCTTCTCTCAACCCGGCTTGAACCCACACTACCCGCCGGGAAGCCGCACCGGGAGTAACAAGGTTGTCGGGAATCCCGGCACCGGTGGTGTTACCCATCGCCGCGCCCGCCCACGCCCGAAGGATTGCACCTTGCCGGCCCGGCCAAGCTGCTCCAGCGCGCGCTGCACGGTGCGCGGACTGACATCCAGCGCCAGCGCAAGCGCCGAACTCGACCACGCCTCCCCGTCGGCCAGCAGGGCCAGCACCGCCGCGTGATCGTCGTCCACCGGGCGCGCCAGCACGGCAACCGCGCCATTGCCGCGGGGCACGAGCGCAAATCCCCGCCTGGTCGCGCTGATGCCGGCGAGCGTTCGAAGCTGGGCGCGCAGCCGCCCGATCTCGACCCGCAGGCGCGCGCGGTGCGATTCATCCGCTTCCTTGGCCCGGAAGGCCGTTGCAACCAGCGCGTCGCGCGAAACGTCGCCGGGCCAGGCTTCGGCAAGCAGCCGGACGAGAGAAAACAGGACGGGGCGCCGTTCGAGCGAAACCACCCTGCCCTTGCTGCGGACGGCGTGGCGGCAGGCATCGACGATGAACGTCTCCGACGCCAGAAGCGCTTCGACATCGCCGAGCGAAAGAAGACGCTCCGTGCCGGCCGTCACCAGCCGCGCCGCCGGCGTATCGAAGGCAAGCCGAGCGCTCTCGACCTCCGCCGTCAAGGCGGGAATGCCAGCGTCTCGCGCGGCATTTTCGGCACGGGCGAGCGCCGCGCCCGCCACATCCGCCTTGACGCGCCGCATGGCGATGCCCGCGACGACAAGCTCGAAGGCGGCCCTCGCCGGCAGCGGAAGGTGAACGGGATCCAGCGCGGCAACCCCGCTTTCGGCTTCGTCGAGGCGCCCGATCAGGAGAAGCCGGCGAATTCCGAGATAGCGCGCATAGGCGGCATTTGCCAAATCGCCACGCCCTTCAAGTGTGTCGCACGCCTCCTGCAGCGCCTTGGCCGGCCAGGCCAGGTCACGCGAGACAAGCGCGATTTCCGCTTCGGCCAGCACGCAGCGCGCTCGGGCCGTTCTTTCCCTGGGGCCGAAAGCGCGCCCCGCGCGCCGCAGCAGAAGCTTTGCGCGGTCGAGATCGCCAAGCTGCGCCATCGCAATGCCACGCAGCGCAAGCGCCGGCGCGTCATCCCGCAGGGCGACGCGGTTCAGCGCGCCGAGCGGATCTCCCGCCGCAAGAGCAAGACCCGCTGCCGTGATCAGGGAGTCCATTTGAATCGCGTCACGATTGTCACTTTCACCCCTCGAAGCAGCACGCTTAGCTTAGCCGACGACCCGCCGCCGGCAAGTCGCGCCGGCAGGAATGACTGGCTGCGCGCTGGCGCTGGCGATCATCGGGCTCGGGCTTCTGATCCTCATTGCCTGACGTCCGGTCGGCGGCGGCGCCCACGCGGACCGCTTTTACAGGACCTTGCGCAGGAAGGCGGCGGTGCGCGGGTCTTTCGGCTTCGTGAACATCACCTCCGGCGGCCCCTGTTCGACGATCCGCCCGCCATCCATGAACAGCACACGGTCCGAGATGTCGCGGGCGAACTGCATTTCATGGGTGACGATCAGCATGGTCTGGCGCGCGTCGGCAACGCGTTTCAAGAGTTGCAGCACCTCGTCGATCCACTCGGGGTCGAGCGCCGAGGTGGGTTCGTCGATCAGCATCAGCTCGGCATCCGCCGCCATGGCGCGGCCGATGCCGACGCGCTGCTGCTGGCCGCCGGACAGGGACGCCGGATAGCTGTCGGCTTTCTCGGTGAGGCCGATGGTGGACAGGATTTCGTCGGCGCGCGCATGCGCCTTCGCCTTGTCCCAGCCGCGCACCGTGATCAGCCCCTCGGCAATGTTGTCGCGCGCCGTCTTGTTGGCAAACAGCGCGTAATTCTGGAAAACGAACGAGGTCTGCCGGCGGATCGCCCGCTGTTCGTCGGCGCTCGCCGTCTTTGCATCGACGCGCACAGGGCCGACGGTGATCAGGCCCTCATCCGGCTTCTCGAGGAAATTCAGCGAGCGCAGGAGCGTCGACTTGCCGGTGCCCGACGGGCCGATGACGGCCACCCGCTCGCCCGCTTCGATCTCGAGGTCGATGGCGTCGAGCACGGTGTTGGTGCCGAAGCGCTTGGTGAGGCCCTTGACCGAGATCATCGCGCATGCGCCTTTCCAAGCCGTGCCTCGAGCTGGCGCTGCACCACGGTCAGCGCCTCGACGATGACCCAGTAGATGAGGGCGACGAGGATGAAGGCCTCGAAATAGAGGAAGCTGCCGGCAGCCTCCTTCTGCGCCGCGCCCATCAGCTCCGTCACGCCGAGCGTGAAGGCGAGCGATGTGCTCTTGATGATGTCGACGAAGTAATTGACCAGCGTCGGCGCGGCGATGCGGGCTGCCTGCGGCAGGATGATGCGGCGCATCATCTGCGGCGTCGTCATGCCGACCGACAGCGAGGCTTCCCACTGCGACCGGTCGACGCCGATGATCGCCGCGCGGATGCTCTCGGCCATATAGGCGGAGAAATGCAGGGTCAGCCCCATGATCGCCGCCGTCACGCCATTGATGGCGGTGAGGAAGGAGAAGACCTGCGGCAGGCCGTAATAGAACAGGAACAGCTGCACCAGAAGCGGCGTGCCGCGAAAGAAGCTGATGAAGACCTGGGTGAAACCATCCAGCAGCGGCACCCGCGTGACGCGGACGATCGCCATCAGCGAGGCCAGCGCCAGCGCGCACACCATGGCCACCGACGCCATGGCGAGCGTCAGCGGCACATATTTCAGAAGGACGGGGACGAGCCCCAGCATGTAGTCGAGATCAAGCGGTCTCACGGGTCTGGCTTCTCGTCTGGCGGGACAACGGGTTCGGCAGCACCATAGCAGCAAATGCCGGTGCTGCCCCTCATCGATGCGGGGTAAGGAAAGGCGGTGCCGGCGCGGGAGATGTGCCGTTCAGGCATGGATGCCCGGCTCGGGGGCCGGGCATGACGAATTGTGGGAAGGCGTGAGCAAGTCTCCGGCCCGGCGATTGACGCCAACACCCCTGCCATTCGTCACCCTCGGGCTCCGACCCGAGGGTCCTGCCGGAACGAGCAATCGCCCTGCCCGTCATCCGCAGCCTTAGCGCAACGGCGCTACTTGGTAATATCAGCCCCGAACCACTTTTGCGAAATCTCGCTGAGCTTGCCGCTCTCCTTGAGCTTGGCGATTGCCGCGTCGACGCGGTCGCGCAGCGCCTTGCCTTCGTCGTCGTTGCGGAAAGGCAGCGCGTTGCGGATTTCCGAGAAGGGCTGGCCGGCAAGCGCCAGCGGCAGCGGCGTCTCCTTGATCACCTGGGTGGCGCTGACCCGGTCCATGACGAAGGCGTCGACGCGGCCGAGCGCCGTATCCTGCTCGAGATTGCTCTCATAGGTCTTGATGTCGATCTCGTCCGCATAGGGCAGTTCGCGCAGGAGCTGCTCGAAATTGGAGCCGAGATTGACCGCCACCTTGCGCCCCTTGAGGCTTTCGGGGCCGGTGATGTCGCTCTCATTGCCCTTTTTCACGACCACCTGCGCGCCGTCGATCACATAGGGCTGCGAGAAGGCGAATTTCGCCTCGCGCTCCGGCGTCACGGTGATCTGGTTGGCGATCGTGTCGATGCGCTTCGCCTCCAGCGCGCCGACCAGGCCCGAAAAGCTCATGGTGACATACTCGACCTGGTCGCCGGTCTCGGCGGCGACGGCATCCATGAAGTCGACCTCGAAGCCCTGCAGCTTGTCCTGCTTGACGAAGGTGAAGGGGAAATAGCCGCCCGACATGCCGACGCGGATGGTCTCCGCCTGGGAGAGAGAAACGGTGGCGGCGAGAAGCGCCGCAGCAAGTGTCAGTCTACGCATTGAAATCTCCGCTGCGCCCGAGCGCATCTGGTTGATGAAGCGTCGCGAAGATAAGGCCAAAAGTATGGTTTTCTATAGGGACGGCGATCTGAGCGCATAAAAAGCAATACAGTACTACGATATTGCCTGAGTACAGGATGAAAATCCCTTTCTCCCGCGCTTGCAGGCATAGGATCGCATCGGTCTTCACCTGGGCGGCGGGCCGCACAGTCGCTGCCGGGGATTGCCTTCCACGCTCACGTCAAATAGAAGCCGTTAAATCGCCACAAACAGGCAGAGAATGCCGCGCTACAGCATTTTGCAGTCAGGTGGAATCACCGGGCGTCCGCATAAATGCTGAAAACAAGGAGACGGGCGGGGCGGCGTTCCATAGAAATGATGAGCCAGTCGGAGGCCTCCTGTTCGGCGAAATGCCTAACGATGTGGGTAATGATTTCTAAAGCATGAGCGTTCATTTTCCATAAGCGGACTTTCATCGTAGAATCGTCGCGCGGGGCCCAATAAGGCGGGACACGAACACCACCCATGACACGCCTGATCAAATACGCACTTTTCCTTTCGGCAGCGCTGGCGCTGGCCGGCTGCAACGAGACGCTCGAGGATATTTCCCCCAAGGCCGAGCGCCAATTGCCCGCGAGCATCGTCACGGCGATGAAGGCCAAGGGCATGAGCAAAAGCTCGCCCGTGATGATGCGCATCTTCAAGGAAGAGGGGAAGCTCGAGGTCTGGAAGGCCAAGCAAAACGGCCGCTACGACATGATCGCCAGCTACGACATCTGCAAATGGTCGGGCAAGCTGGGGCCGAAATTCACCGAGGGCGACCGCCAGGCACCGGAGGGATTCTACACCGTGCGCCCGGCGCAGATGAACCCGAAATCGAGCTACTACCTGTCGTTCAACATGGGCTTTCCCAATGCCTATGACCGCGTCAACGGCCGCACCGGCCAGCACCTGATGGTGCACGGCGCCTGCTCGTCCGCCGGCTGCTACTCGATGACCGACGACCAGGTGGCGCAGATCTACGCTTTCGCCCGCGACAGCTTCAAGGGCGGCCAGCGCGACTTTCAGATCCAGGCGTTTCCCTTCCGCATGACGCCGGAAAACATGGCGCGCTACCGCGGCGACCCGAACTACGGCTTCTGGAAGATGCTGAAGGAAGGCTACGATCATTTCGAGCTGACCAAGGTCCCGCCGAAGGTCGATGTCTGCGAGAAGCGCTATGTGTTCAACCAGAGCGCACCCGAGGGCGAGAGTTTCACGCCGGCCGGCGCCTGCCCGCCGACCACCCAGCCCGATTCGCTGATCATGGCCTATCAGCAGTACCAGACCCAGTACGACAAGGCGTTCTCCCTGGCCCTTGGCGCAAGCGCCAGGGCCCAGCCGGCACCGACCATCGCCGGGCACAAGGAAGCCCTGCTCGTGGCCGATTGGAGCAAGCGCCGCGCCCGTGGCGAGCGCGTCTCGCGCGAACCGCCGAGCCTGGCCACGACCGCGGTCGCCGAGGCGCCCAGGCCGGAAACCCCCGCTGCAACGCCATCGGTTGCCGCGACGGCGTCGGCCTATACGGCCAGCCCCGATCCGCAGGGCCTGCAGCGCGCCGCCGAGGCTGTCTCCGGCCAGCCGGCGACGCCCGTGACGGGCGAGGCCGCGCCGATGACCAGACCGATGACCACCGGCGCCATACCGGCCCCCAGCCCGCGCCCCGAAGCGGCCGAGGCTGCGCCCGCACCGGCGGCCGAGCAGAAAACCGGCTCGGTGCGCCGCCGCTTGTGGAACCTGTTCGGCGGTTGAGCGTGACGGCTGACCCGGAGATTTACGACCTGAAAGGGCTGAACTGCCCGCTGCCCGTGCTGAAGGCGCGCAAGCGCCTGGCCGGCATGGCGCAAGGCGCACAGATCTGGCTGGAAACCACCGATCCGCTGGCGGTCATCGACATCCCCGCCTTCTGCAGCGAGCACGGCCACCAGTTGATCTCGACGCAAACGGCACGAAGCGGGCACCGCTTTCTGATCGAGCGCGGCTCGGGCATTTAACAGTCAGCTGGGATCACCTGACGTCCGCATAAACACGGAGATGAGCGTCCTTGTATGGCGCTTGTCATGATACACGACGCAATAGTTTGTACCCCATTGCATTGACGTGGATGCGTGGTTCGACAAGCTCACCATGAGGGATGTTGGACTTTGCAGGGCGTCTGGTTCCGCAACGTCGCGGATGGTTTTGCAGCCATATATCCACCCTCATGGTGAGCTTGGCAGGGAGCCTCAATCCGAAACGTTGCAGATGGGCTTTGCAACCATGCATCCCCCTCATGGTGAGCTTGTCGAACCACGCACGACGCTGTTGCCGCACGATCGAAATCGGCATGCCTCGTGTACTATGGTGAAAACCGCTCTGAAATCAGCGACGAAAGCCGGCAATCGCCAACGGATTGTCCTCGAGCGCCGAACGGTCGGGCGTGTCGATGCGTGCTTGCCCGGTAAAGGCGGCGAACACCCCCTGGATATAGCCGGCGTCCAGCCCGGTGCCGATGATCACCAGCCGCACGCCGCGCTGTTCGTCGGGCCAGGCATCCAGATATTGCGGCGGATGCAGCATCTGCCTGACGCCCTGCACCACCAGCGGCCACGCCGGCGTCTCGACCGTCTCGACAATGCCCTTCAGGCGCAGCATGTCCGCGCCGCACTGGCTGCGCAGCAGGTCGAGGAAGTTTTCCAGCGCGGCGAGCGAAATCGGCTGGCCATGGCCGAGAAACACCGTGTCGAACGCCGCGCCGTGGTCGTGGTCGTGGTGACCATGATGATGGTGATGTGCCCCGGCATCGCGCAGCGCCGCGGCGGCCCGCGCCCCGGCGTCGAGCGCGCTGCAATCGACCAGCGCGGAAGCCGCTGCCTGCCGGGCGTCCAGACGCTCCACGCCGGGAGCCAGCGCGTCGAGGCGGGCGGCCAGAACCGCCAGCGTCTCGGCGTCGGCGCTCTGCGCCTTGGTCAGCACCAGGCGGTCGGCGACGGCCACCTGGCGGCGCGCTTCTTCATGCCCGTCGAGGGTTTGCGCGCCGTGCAGGGCGTCGATGACCGTGACGATGCCGTCGATGCGGAAGGCCTGCGACAGGCCCGGATGGGCCGCCAGCGCCTGCAGGACGGGGATCGGATCGGCAAGGCCGGTCGTTTCGATGACGACACGCCTGAGACGCGCGATCCGCCCCTCGGCCAGCCGTGCTTCCAGCCCCTCCAGCGTTTCCACCAGCGCGCCGCGCACCGTGCAGCACAGGCACCCGTCGGAAAGCTCGATGACGCCGTCGCAGGATTGCTCGACCAGCAGATGGTCGATCCCCACCGCACCGAACTCGTTGACGATCACCGCCGTGTCGGCCAGCGCCGCATCCTTCAGCAATCGGTTGATCAGCGTCGTCTTGCCGGCGCCGAGAAAGCCGGTCACCAGCGTCAGGGCGATCCTGTCGGCCATGCTTCTAGCCGCCCTGGGCGGTGGCCGGCACGGCGATGGCGAGCGGATAGTCGGGACGCGGCGTCGGGATCGGCACATTGGCGTAGCGCGGCGCCGTCGATTCCGGCCCCGTGGCACCCCCCAGCCCGACGACCACCGGACGCGGCTCATGCTCCAGCGCCGTGATGTAGGGCGAGCGGACGATCAGCCGGCCTTCGTCGTCGCGCTCCTCGATGCGCGCCTTGACCGCCTCCTGCGAACAGACCTCCGGCCGCAGGTCGACGACGACATTGCGGGTCTCGCCATAGGAGGCCAGGCTTTCGATCGTCGGCGCGGCCAAGGCCTGGGCCTGGAAGCCCTTGGCGAGCAGCCGCGCGGCTTCCTCGCCACGCGTCACCTGCGAGGTGGCGCCGAGCACGATCGCCGCCAGCGTGCGGCCGTTGCGCGTCGCCGTGGAAGCCAGGTTGAAGCCCGATGCGCAGATATAACCGGTCTTCATGCCGTCCGCGCCGGCAAAACGGCCGATCAGCCAATTGTAGTTCGGCATGACCTTGTCGCCGGCCTGGATCGCTTCGAGCGAGAAATAATGGGCATGTTGCGGAAACTCCGTGCGCAAGGCACGCACCAGAACGGCCAGGTCGCGTGCCGTGGTGTACTGATCGGTCGAGTAGAGCCCATGCGCGTTGACGAAGCGCGAGCCCGTCATGCCGAGCTGCTCGGCCGCAGCATTCATGCGGCCCGCAAAGGCCCGCTCGGACCCGCCGACGCTTTCGGCGATCGAGGTGGCGATGTCGTTTGCCGACTTGACCATGATGATCTTCAGCGCGTTGTCGAGCGTCAGCACGGAGCCGGCCGGATAGCCCATCTTGCTGGGCGGCTCCTTCGCCGCATTGGCCGAGACGCGGACGGGCGAGTTGAACTGCATCTCGCCGGCCTTGACCGCGCGGAAGGCGACATAGGCCGTCATCAGCTTGGTCAGCGAGGCCGGATACCAGCGCTGAAAGGCATTGTCGTGCGACAGCACCTTGCCGCTGCCGACATCGATGACGATGGACGATCCCGCCGCCGCGGGGAAAAGCGCCGCTCCCAGACCGAGGAACACAACCGCCGAAAGCGACACAACACGACTTGCAAAACTCATTTTCTTATCCGAATCCACGACCAGCAAAAACGCCACCTGCCAGCACTCTCTCAGGGATCGATGATGTTTTTTCGACACCCGCGGGCTTCGCCAGTGGTGCGATCCTGACAGATGGTACCCATCTGTTAGGAGAAATCGCCCCACCAGATCAATAGCTTGTCGGCTGACTTATCGAAACGGATGGGCACCATCTGTATCGCTCAGACCACTAGCATCCCTTCAGGCTATAGTCATTTAACCCATTTCCCGACGGCTTGGCAAAGGCCCGGCCATCGTTGGAACGCGACTGGCGAGACGCGCGCTGGCAGCACGCCACGATGGCCGCCAGGCCCTGTTCCCGCCAATGGCCAATGCGCTTGGCAATATCCCCTGCAATCATGCATTGTCCCGTCCTGGTGGTCTGACCGAAACAGATGGTGCCCATCCGTTTCGATAAGTCAGCCCACAAACTATTGATCTGGTGGGGCGATTTCTCCTAACACATGGGGACCATCTGTCAGGATCGCACCACTACGGATTTCAGGATCGAGAGTTCAGCAAGACCAGCCCACCGGCCGCACGCCGCAACGCCGCATCCAGCCGACCATGAGGCCCCAATCGGGGCGAAAATTTGAAGGGAAAGCCTCAAATGCCGATTTTAAACCGCGCCGCCGAACTGCAGGAAGAAATCGCCGAATGGCGCCGCGACATTCATCGCAACCCTGAACTTCTCTTCGACGTGGAGCGGACAGCCGGCTTCGTGGCGGACAAACTCAAGGCATTCGGCTGCGACGAGATCGTCACCGGCCTTGGCCGCACCGGCGTTGTCGGTGTGATCAGGGGCAATCGCGGCGACGGCCCGGCAATCGGCCTGCGCGCCGACATGGACGCCCTGCCGATGACCGAGCTGACCGGCAAGCCCTGGGCCTCCACCGTGCCCGGCAAGATGCACGCCTGCGGCCATGACGGGCACACCGCCATGCTGCTCGGCGCCGCCAAATACCTGGCCGAAACGCGTAACTTCAAGGGCAGCGTCGCCGTGATCTTCCAGCCCGCCGAAGAAGGCGGCGGCGGCGGCAACGAGATGGTCAAGGACGGCATGATGGAGCGCTTCGGCATCGAGCGCGTCTTCGGCATGCACAACATGCCGGGCCTGCCGGTCGGCCAGTTCGCCATTCGCCCCGGCCCGATCATGGCGGCGACGTCGGAATTCGTCATCACCGTCAAGGGTCGCAGCGGCCATGCGGCCATGCCGCACACGGTGATCGACCCGATCCTGGCGGCGAGCCAGATCGTCACCACGTTGCAGAGCATCGCCTCGCGCAACGTCCACCCGCTCGATTCGGTCGTCGTCTCCGTCACCAAGTTCCATGCCGGCGACGCCTTCAACGTCATCCCCGATCAGGTCGAGCTGGCCGGCACGGTGCGCACGCTGAAGAAGGAGATCAACGCCGAGGCCGAAAAGCGCATGAAGGCGATCTGCGAGGGCGTGGCGGCCGCCCACGGCGCGACCGTCGACGTACAGTACGACGCCAACTATCCCGTCACCTTCAACCACGCCGAGGAAACCGTCTTCGCCAGCACGGTGGCGGGCGAGATCGCCGGCGCGGCCAATGTCGAGACCGACGTGACGCCGACCATGGGCGGCGAGGATTTCTCCTACATGCTCGAAGCCCGTCCCGGCGCCTTCATCTTCATCGGCAATGGCGACACGGCGGCGCTGCACAACACCGGCTACGACTTCAACGACGAAGCCATTCCGCACGGCGTCAGCTACTGGGTGCGGCTGGCCGAAAAGGCGCTGGCCGCCTGACATCCGGCCGAAACGGACGGCGGGCGCGGCCGTCCATCCGGCAGTCTGGCACGCATTTCATCTTGGCGAAGCGCGGCCTTGGCGCTATGAGAAGCGCACGCGGTCCCGTAGCTCAGTAGGATAGAGCATCAGATTCCTAATCTGAGGGTCACAGGTTCGAATCCTGTCGGGATCGCCATCTCTTCATTGTACAGCCGGAAGTGATCGGCAGGCCGGTCCGCCGCCATGCCGCTTCCCGTCGATCATCAACCCAGTCATTGCGGGGCGCCAAGGTCCCAATACAGCCCCGCCATCAGCCCCAGGGCCTGTTCGGCAAGGGCGATCGGCAGGTGCTCGTCCGCGGCATGCTGCAGGCAGCCCGGATAAGAGTGCGGGATCCAGACCGTCGGCAGGCCAAGGTCGCGGGCGAAGATGTCGTTCGGCAATGACCCGCCCAGATTGGGCAGGATGGCCGGCTTTACGCCATGCGTGCGCTCGATCGAGCCGGCGACCCGGCCGACCCAGGGGTGATCCGGATCCAGCCGCGTGGCGAGGAAGATCGCGTCGTGCGGCTCGTGGACGACGACGCGCGGGAAGCCCGCTTCGGCCAGGGCGCGCCGCACGGCCGGCACCACCGCATCGACATCGACGCCGACGGGAAAGCGGAGTTGCAGCCGCGCGCGCGCCGAGGGCGGGATGGCATAGAGCGGCTGGGCGAGATTGCCGCATTCCATCTCCATCACCTCGAAACTGCTCCAGGCGAAAACCTTCTCCTCCGCCGTCAGTCCCGGTTCGCCCCACCACGGCTCGATCGCCGGATCGCCCGGCTGCGGCGTGACCTTCAATTGGGACAGGTGCGCGCGCACATTCGGCGGGATGCCGTCCGGCGTCAGGTCGCGCACGAGGATTTCGCCGCTCCGGCCGATCAGCGCGGCGATGGCATGGCAAAGCTCGACGCCGGGATTGCTGAGCAGGCCGCCCCAATTGCCCGAATGCTGGAAACTCTCGCGCGCCTTGATCTCGATGTAGAACGAGATCCCGCCGCGCGCGCCGAGGAACAAGGTCGGCTGGTCGGCGGCAAGGCGCGGGCCGTCGGAGGCGATCAGCACATCGGCCGCCAGCGCCGGCGCATTCTGCGCGCAGATTTCACGCAAGCCGAGCGAGCCGGATTCCTCGCCCATCTCGATCAGGTATTTCAGGTTGAAGCCGAGACGGCCCCTGACGGCGAGCAACGCCTCCAGCGCCGTCAGGTTGACGTTGAGCTGGCCCTTGTTGTCGGCCGTGCCGCGACCATACCAGCGCCCGTCGCGTTCACCGAGCGTGAAGGGAGAGAGCCCGGCGCTCCAGCCGTCGAGCCCGGCGACCACATCGCCATGGCCGTATTGCAGGATGGTCGGCAGGTCGGCGCCCTCGATCCGCTCCGCCAGCAGGCATGGACCGGGCGCCTTCTCGTGAACCAGGAGCCGGGTGGAGAACCCCATGCGGGTGAAGACGGGGATCATTTCCTCGTCGAGAAAGCGCTGCAATTCGGGCCTGGCCTCGGCCACGCGGCTTGCCGATCGTATGGCGACAAACCGCGCCAGCCGGTCGCGGAACCGTCCATCGGCAATCGCCGATCGCGCCTGCCCGATCGCCGCGTCCCGGCTCACGCCGACACCGACAGGCTTTGCGGCACCAGATCGAAATGGCAGCGCACCTCGCGCGAGCCCTCCCGCCGCAAGGGCGGCGGCGTCTCGGCGCAGATGGCGGCGGCATGCGGGCAGCGCGTGCGGAAGCGGCAGCCGGACGGCGGCCGCGACGGGTCGGGCAACTCGCCCGGGATCGGGTGCAGCGTGCGGTCGCTGGCGTCGAGGTCGGGCGCGGCGTCGATCAGCAGGCGCGTATAGGGATGTTTCGGGTCGGTGAAGATCTCATCGGCCGTGGCGAGCTCGACCAGATGGCCGAGATACATCACGCCGATCCTGTCGGCCATCAGCCGGACGACGGACAAATTGTGCGTGATGAACAGGCTGGTCAGCCCAAGCCGCGACTGCAGGTCGCGCAGGAGATTGAGGATCTGCGCCTGCACCGAGACGTCGAGCGCGCTCGTCGGCTCGTCGAGGATCAGGAAATCGGGTTCGCCGGCCAGCGCCCGGGCAATGGAAATGCGCTGGCGCTGGCCGCCGGAAAAGGCTTGCGGGAATTTCGCCCCGTCGGCCGCCGACAGGCCGACCTGCTCCAGCAGTTCGGCGACGCGGGCGGGAATCTCCCGGGCCGGGCGCAGGCGATGCGCCTTGATCGGCTCGGCGATGATGTCGCGCACCCGCCAGCGTCCGTTGAGCGACGAGAAGGGATCCTGGAACACCATCTGCAGGCGCGGCCGGGCGCCGCGAAAGGCGATGGTGCCGGAGGATGCCTGCATCAGCCCGGCGACCATCCGCGCAAGGGTGGATTTGCCGCAGCCCGATTCGCCGACCAGGCCGAGGACCTCGCCGCGATGGATCGACAGGCTGACATCGCAGACGGCCTGCAGGCCGCGCGGCTTCCGGCCGGCCAGCCTCTCCATCAGGCTGGCGCTGCCGCCATAGGTCTTCGAAACGTCATCCAGCGCGAGGACTTCCGCCGATGTCATGGGACATCCTTTCGCTGCAACGGGTGGAAGCACGCGGCGGCCCCATCGCCAAGCGGCGAAAGCGGCGGCGCCATCGACAGGCAATCCGCCTTCGCCCGCACGCAGCGGGGATGGAACGCGCAGCCTGACGGCAGGGCGCCGATGCCGGGCATCGCGCCCGGTATGGCCGTCACCTGCATCCGGCCCTCATGGTCCGGCGCCGGCGTGGCGGCCATCAGCCCGGCGGTGTAGGGGTGGCGCGGCGCTTCGAACAGGGTGCGCGTCGGCGCCGTCTCCACCACGCGCCCTGCGTAAAACACCGCGACGCGGTCGGCCATCTTCGCCACCACGCCGAGATCATGCGTGATCAGCAGCATCGCCGCGCCGGTCTCGGCGTGCAGCGTGCGCATCAGGTCGAGCATCTGCGCCTGGACCGAAACGTCGAGCGCCGTGGTCGGTTCGTCGGCGATGACGATGTCGGGCTCGGCACACAGGGCGAGCGCGATGACGATGCGCTGGCGCTGGCCGCCGGACAATTCGTGCGGCGCGGCGTCGAAGACGCGCCGTGGGTTGGGCAATCCGACCCGCTCGATCCAGTCGAGCGCGCGGCTGCGCAAAGCGCCGCGGCCAAGCTTGAGATGGGTGCGCATCGTGTCGGTCAGTTGCCGGCCGATCGACAGCACCGGGTTGAGGCTCGTCATCGGGTCCTGGAACACGAAGCCGACGCGCTTGCCGCGCACGCGCCGCATCTCGGCAGGCCGCATCAGGTCGAGCCGGTCGCCGCCGAGCGATATGGCGCCCGATGCGCGACGCAGCGGCGGAACGAGGAGATCGATGATTGCCGCGCCGGCGACCGATTTCCCGGCGCCGCTTTCGCCGACGACGCCGAGCACCTCGCCGGCCGCGACATCGAACGACACCGCGTCGAGCACCGGCAGGTGCATGCCGGCGCGCGTCAGCGTGATGCTCAGGTCGCGAACCTGGAGCAGGGGCTGCGAACTCATGAACGCCCCCGCAGTTTCGGATTGAAGTGATCGCGCAGATGGTCGCCGAGCACGTTGACGGCGATCACCAGCAACACCAGAACCAGGCACGGCCAGGCGGAAATCCACCACTCGCCCGATTGCAGATAGGCGTTGCCGTTGCGGATCAGCGCGCCGAGCGACGGGTGGGTCAGCGGGATGCCGATGCCGAGAAAGCTCAGCGTCGCCTCGGTGATGATGGCGATGCCCAGATTGATCGTGGCGATCACCAGCACCGGCGCCATCACGTTCGGCAGGATATGTTGCAGCACGATGGCGATCTTGCTGCGCCCGGTGACCAGCGCCGCCGCCACATAGTCATGGTCGCGCTCGACCATGACCGACGAGCGTATGGTGCGGGCGAACTGGACCCACAAGGCGATGCCGATGGCGAAGATGACGATGGTGATCGCCAGCCCCGCGCTGCGCTCCCGGCCATAGACGGCGGTGGCGATGCCGTCGATCACCATGGCGAGCAACAGCGCCGGATAGGCGAGCTGCACGTCGGCGATGCGCATGATGACGGCATCCGTCCGACCGCCGACGAAGCCTGACAGAAGTCCCAGCGCACCGCCGAGCACAAGCCCGATCAGCACCGAGCTGACGCCGACGATGATCGACGTCCTCAGCCCGTAGGCCATCGCCGTCAGGAGGTTGCGGCCCTGGTCGTCGGCGCCGAGCGGAAAGCGCGGATTGCCCCCTTCCATCCAGACCGGCGGGGTAAAGGAATCCATGATCGACATGCCCGACAGCCGGAACGGATCGGCGGCGAACAGCGGCACCACGAGGGCATAGAGGAACAAGCCGACGATCACCGCGGCCGCCATGCTGGGGCCGGGCGCCGAGCGCACGGCGTGCAGCGCGCCCCGGACCGCGGTCATGCCCCCCTCCGCTTCAGCCGCGGATCGATCAACGGGTAGGAGAGTTCGACCGCAAGGTTGATGAGCATGTAAACGGCGCCGACGAAGATCAGATAGATGGCGATGACCGGTATGTCGGCGGCCTGCACCGACTGCAGGAAGAGCGAGCCGAGGCCCGGCCAGGCGAAGACGCTTTCGGTGACCACCGAGAAGGCGATGATGTTGCCGAGTTGCAGGCCGAGCATGGTCACGGTCGGCAGCAACGCGTTGCGGATCGCGTAGACGAACCAGATGCGCGCCTCGCTGAGCCCGCGCGCCCTGGCGAAGCGGATGTGTTCGCTCTGGCCGACCTCCATCAGCTGCGTGCGCAGCATGCGGATGACGAAGGTCATCTGGAAGGCCGCAAGCGTGATCGCCGGCAGGATGATCGCCCGCCAGCCCGACCAGGTCAAAAGGCCGGTTTCCAGGCCGCCGATGCTCACCGTCTGGCCGCGGCCGAAGGAGGGAAGCCATCCGAGCTGCACGGAAAACACGGCGATGAGCAGGATGCCGACGACGAAATTGGGCAGCGTGATCCCGGCGATGGAGACGAACATGATGACGCGCGAGACCAGCGCCTTGGGCCGCACGCCGCACAATATACCGGCCGGAATGGCGATGAGTATGGTGATGACGAGGCTGGCGATGGCCAGCTCCGCCGTCGCCGGCAGGCGCTCGAGGATCATGCCGCCGACCTCTTCCTGCGTCCGGTAGGACAGGCCGAAATCGCCCTGCACGATCCCGCCGAGAAACGACAGGAAGCGCTGCATCAGCGGCTGGTCGAGGCTGAGGCGGGCGATCAGCGCATTGCGCTCGGCCATCGTCGCGTCCGGCGGCAACAGCACGCCGAGCGGATCGCCGAGCGTCGCGATCAGCATGAACGCGACAAAGCTGATCACGAGCAGAACGAGAATGGTCTGCAGAACGCGTTCGACGGCATGCAGGATCATCGCGTCGCGGTCTCTGCCAGGCGCAGGAGGAAGTCCGTGCAGGCGGCCATCTGCTCGATGGCGATGCTTTCGTCCGGCTGATGCGCATCGGCGATGGAGCCCGGCCCCACCACCACGGAGGGCACGCCGGCAGCGGCGAAGATACCGGCCTCCGTCCCGTAGGGGACGGCGCGCGGCGCATCGCGCCCGAGCAGCGACAGGATCTCCGCCTCCAGCGCCGCATCGCCGCTCGGCGCGAGCGGCGGAATGCGCGCCTGGATGTCGAAGCGGATGCCCGCGCCGGCGTCGACGGGTTTCATCCCCTGCTCCAGCCGGTCGGCGAAGGCGCGCATCCGTTGCAGGACCTGATCGTCGCTTTCGCCGGGGACCAGCCGCATTTCCCAGAAGAACTTGCAATGCTCGGCCAGAATGTTGCCGTGGCTGCCGCCCTCGATCTGGTTGACCTGGATGGTCGAATAGGGCGGATCGAGCGCCTCGAAAAGCGGCCCCTGGCGCATGCCCGCATAGATCGACGAAATCTCGCCGATCAGTTCGGCGGCGATCATGACCGCATTGACGCCGCGCTCGGGCTGCGAGGAGTGGCCGGGCTTGCCCGTCACGTGGCACCAGCCGATGCAGCCGCCCTTGTGGGCGTTGACCATATCCATGCTGGTGGCCTCGCCGATGACGGCCAGGCGCGGCTTTGCATTGGCGCCGACCCATTCGGCCATCGGTCCGACGCCGGTGCAGCCGACCTCCTCGTCATAGGAGAAGGCGAAATGGATCGGGACTTTCAGGTTCATCGCCGCCATTTTCGGCAAAGCGGCGAGGCAGCAGCCGAGAAAGCCCTTCATGTCGGTGGCGCCGCGGCCGACCAGCCGGCCGTCGCGCTCGCGCAGGGTCCAGGGGTCGCCGGACCAGTCCTGCCCGGTGACCGGAACGACGTCCGTATGGCCGCTGAGCACGATCCCGCCGGGCGCCTCCGGGCCGATCGTCACCAGCACATTGGCTTTCTCGCCCGACGGATCGGCGAAGCGGCGGATGCGGGCGCCATGGGCCCGCGCCAGCCCTTCGACATGCTCGACCAGCGCCAGGTTGGAGGCCGAGCTCACCGTCGGAAAGGCGACGAGCTCCGCCAGCCGGCGGGCGAAATCGACGTCTCCGCTCATTCCGGCACCGTGAACCAGGCCAGCGGGTAGGCGAGGTCGGCAAGCTGGACCACCTCGACGCCCTCCTTCAGCCCCCAGAGGATCTGGAGCTGGTGGATCGGGATGTAGGCCGCATCCTCCTTGAGGATCGTCAGCGCCTCGGTCATCAGGGCGCTGCGCTTTTCCGGATCGGTCTCGGCGCCGATTTCGGTGGCGAGACGGTCGATCTCGGGATTGGAGTAGCCGCCAATGTTGAACACGCCGCGCCCACCCTCGGGATCGCGCGTTTCGGCCAGCCCGGTGAGGAACTGGTGCGCATCGTAGGTGTTGGGCGAGTAGCTGAGCATGGCGAAGGAGGTGTCGTAGCCGGGCGGGTTGATCTGCTGCGCCCAGCGGCTCGTCGCCTGCGTGCGCGGCGTGACCTGGATGTTGATCTGCGACAGGAACGAACCGATGGCGATGCAGGTCGCCTCGTCATTCATGAAGCGGTCGTTGGTGCAGTCGAGCGTGACGGCGAAACCATCGCCATAGCCGGCCTCCTGCATCAGCGCTTGCGCACGCTCCAGGTCGGGGGCGACAGGCGTGCTGAGCTCCTCGGTGGATCCCTCGACCTCCTTGGCGATCGGCAGGCCGACCGGTGTCGCGTAGCCGCGCATGATGCGCTGCTGGATCGCCTTGGTGTCGATGGCCAGTTGCATGGCCTGGCGCACGCGCTTGTCCTTGAACGGATTGCTCTCGGCCCCGCCGCCATGGATCAGCGTGTCGCGGGCGACGTCGGGCTGCAGGTAGACCGTGCGCAGGTCGGGCGTGGCCGCGATCTTCAGCCCTTCGGTCTCCTCGATGCGCTGCGTATCCTGCGGCGGCACGCCGTCGATCATCTGCACCTCGCCCGAGATCAGCGCGGAGACGCGCGTCGACGGATTGGCGATGACGTAGAAGATCGCGTGATCGATGTTGCCGCCGATCTCGCCCCACCAGTCCGGATTGGCCGTGAACTCGGTCTTGACGCCTGGGTCGCGCGCCGAGATCACATAGGAGCCGGTTCCCATCGTGTTGCGGTTGGCGAAGCCCTCGGTCGAATTGTCGGCCTTGCCCGGTTCCTCGGCGCCGTTCTCGACCGCCCATTCCTGGTCCATCATGAACCAGTTGACGATCTGGTTCGGCAGGATCGGGTTGGTCTTCTCGGAGATGAAGCGCACGGTGAAATCATCCACCTTCTCGATCTGCGCGACGCCGGCGAGATGCGAGGCCATTCCGCCCTTCTTGGCGCGCTCGAAGGAGAAGACGACATCGTCGGCGTTGAACGAATTGCCGTTCGAATAGGTGACGCCCTGGCGCAGCTTGAACTCCCAGGTGAGCGGATCGACCTGCGACCATTCGGTTGCCAGCACCGGCTGCAACGAAAGATCCGGCCCGCGCTCGACAAGCGGCTCGTAGACATTGCGCAGCACGGCGAAGACCAGCGTGTTGGAGATCGCGTGCGGGTCGAGCGTGTAGGCATCGAGCGGGCCGGCGAAACGGAATTCAGCGGCGTTGGATGGGATGGCCGCGCTGGTCAAAAGAATGGCGGCGACGGTCTTGGCGGCAAAGGCGATACGCGGACGAAACATGCAGTTCTCCCTCGTTAGACCGGTTCAGCGTTTCCATGAAATGCTGAACCGGTCCATCTCGTTGTTTTTCCGCATTTATGCGGATGTCAGGTGATTCCACCTGACTGCAAAAATGCTCTGGCAACCGACAGCCCCCCTCGGGCGGACCGGCCGCGACCCCTCGTTTTCGTGCGGGCTGGGCCGACGATAAGCGATCAAAACAAGGATGCAAGCAAAATTTGATCAAATGCTCATATTGGCCGATCCCGAACCGGAACCAAGCATGGTTTCATGCCTCGACCGGCAGGGACGGCAGAGCCGACCTCAGTTGCAGAACTGGTGCAACAGGCTTTGCGTGGAGGTGATGTCGGCCACGATCGCCTCGGCGGCGGCGGGACCGTCGCCGACGCGCAGCGCCGCGATCAGCGCCATGTGGTGGCGCGAATAGCTTCCGCCGCTGTCGCTGATGAGGAGATCGGTCATCCGGTCCGACAGCAGACGCACATACGGACCATAGCGAAGCCACAGATTCTGGATGAGGTTGATGGTCACCGGATTGCCGGTGGCCGCATAGACGCCGAAATGCAGCTCGCGGTTGGAGGCGAGCATGCGGTCGGACGCGCCGTCGCGCAGCGCCTCCACATGGCTGCGGGCGACGTCTTCGAGATGCGCCAGCGCATCCGCATCGATCTTGGTTGCGGCCAGTTCCGCCGCCTTGCCTTCCAGGATGCAGCGCGTCTCGCACAGGAAATCGAGGTCGCGGCTGGAAGTCAGCGGCACCATCGCCGTGCCCGACGTGCCGATCGACAGCGCGTTTTCCGCCGCCAGGCGCCGCAGCGCCTCACGCACCGGCATGTGGGACGTGCCGAACTGGTCGGCCAGCGCGGAAATGGTAAACCCCTGCCCCGCTTCGAACTTGCCGGCGATGAGCGCATCGCGAAGCTGTTCGTAGACCAGATCCTGCGTCGTCATGCGCCGCTTCACCCGGCGCAGCCCGGAGATGTCACGATGGGTCTTGGGGATCGGTGTATCCATGGATATCCCGCGAATGCTCCTGCTCTTCGTGCGCAAGCCCTCCGTCGAGCGCGCAACGGTTCATGGCTTGCCCGTATGCGCAGAAACCGGCCTCCTGTCCATCCTCGTGATGCTCGGGCGCTGTGCTCGATGCCGGCCCGCGCCTCCTATTTCCGGTCCACCGCCCCGACATCGAGCAGCGGCGCCGCGTCAAGCGCGCCGGCGTTGAGCATGGCGCCGACCCGCTCGAGCGCGGCGACGATCATGCCCTGCTCCCAGTCGGGCAGCGCCTCGAATTGCTTCGAGAACGTTTTCTGCAACGGGTCGGGCGCGGCCTTCAAAAGCTCCCGCCCGATTTCCGTCGGGGCCACCCAGACGACGCGCTTGTCGCGCTCGCCGCGCGTGCGCGTGACCAGGCCCCGCGCCTCCAGCTTGTCGACCAGCGCCGTCGCGGTCGCCTGACCGACGCCCGCCTTGCCCGAAATGTCCTTTGGCGTGGCGCGGCCGGCCGCCGCCACGATCTCCAGCACGATCAGCTGCGGGGTGGTCAGCCCCGTGGCGCGCGCCAGCGTGCGCGCATTGAGCTCCGTTGCGCGCAAGATGCGACGCAGCGCGATCAGGCTCGTCTGGGTGCGGTTTTCCATGAAGGCGTTCCCCGGATTGGCAGGCCCGAATTGCAGACAGGAGATGCGGTTCTGCGCCGCTCGCTCCCGTCAAACAGGGATAGCAGACAAATTATAATTTGATTAGCGAATGAAATTCAAGATTTTGAACACGTCGAATCAAGCATTTAGGTGCATTCCGGAACTGTTTTTGATTCAGGCGGTTGAAATATCCTTCGATAGTCATAATATCCGGCGCACCATGAGGAGACCAATGACCATCACTGACATCAAGCTCGTGCGCAAGCGAACGCACGAAATCATCTATCGCCCTCCGAGCGCCGAAGACGGCACGGACGTCTGGCGGCTCATCCAGTCCTGCGATCCGCTCGACGAGAATTCCCTCTACTGCAACCTGCTCCAGTGCGACCATTTCGGCGACACTTGCGTGGCCGCCGAGCGGGTGAGCGACGGCGCGCTGGTCGGCTGGGTTTCAGCCTATCTGCTGCCCGACGAGCCGGACACGCTGTTCGTCTGGCAGGTGGCGGTGGATCAAGGCGTTCAGGGCATGGGCGTCGGCAAGAAGCTGCTTGCCGCGCTGCTTGAGCGCGAGGCCTGCGAAGACGTGCGGGCCCTCAAGACGACGATCACCTCCGACAACGCCGCAAGCTGGGCGCTGTTTTCCTCGCTGGCCCGCTCTAGGGACGGCGAACTGTCGCGCGAACCGTATTTCCGCAAGGACGCGCATTTCGACGGCAAGCACGCCACCGAACACATGGTGACGATCGACTTTGCCGAGCGTGCGCCCGCCGATGTGCGCGAGCGCTGGTTTCCGGCGCTCGACGCGGGCCCGGCGCGGAGCGACGACGCCGCCTGACGCGGCCTCTCCTCCGAACGACCGATGACAAACCCGAAGGAAAACCCATGACGACCGTCACGACGGACGACAAACAGATTTTTGCACGGCGCGAATCGGAAGCGCGCAGCTACTGCCGCAGCTTCCCGACCGTCTTCACCAGGGCCGAGGGCGCGACGCTGACCGATGCGGCGGGCCGCGACTACATCGACTTCCTCGCCGGTTGCTCGACGCTGAATTACGGCCACAACGACCCGGACATGAAGGCGGCGCTGATCGCCCATATCGAGCGCGACGGCGTCACCCACGGGCTCGACATGCACACCGACGCCAAGGCGGAATTCCTGAAAACGTTCGAGCGCCTGATCCTGCGCCCGCGCGACATGGAGCACCGCGTCCTGTTCACCGGCCCGACCGGCGCCAACGCCATCGAGGCGGCGCTGAAGATCGCCCGCAAGGCGACCGGCCGGCAGAACGTCATCGCCTTCACCAACGGTTTCCACGGCGTGACGCTGGGCGCGCTGGCCGCCACCGGCAACGGTTATCACCGCGCCGGCGCCGGCGTACCGCTCGACCATGTCACGCGCCTGCCCTATCACAATGCGATGGGCGGCGACATCGACACGGCCGACCTCTTGAACCGCATGCTGACAGAGCCTTCCAGCGGCATCGAGAAGCCGGCCGCCATCCTGTTCGAGACCGTCCAGGGCGAAGGCGGTTTGAACGCCGCCTCGCGCGACTGGGTCCGCCGGGTCAGTGAGATCGCCCGCGCCCACGGCGCCCTGCTGATCATCGACGACATCCAGGCCGGCTGCGGCCGCACGGGCGATTTCTTCTCCTTCGACGAGATGGGCATTTCACCCGACATCGTCACCATGGCGAAATCGCTGTCGGGCTACGGCCTGCCCTTCGCCGCCGTGCTGGTGAAGCCGAAATACGATGTCTTCGGCCCGGCCGAGCACAACGGCACGTTTCGCGGCAACAACCACGCCTTCGTCACCGCGCGCGCTGCGCTGGAGAAATTCTGGGCCGACGATGCGTTCCGCGCGACGATTGCCGAGCGCGGCGCCTATCTGGAGACACGCCTGCAAAAGATCGCCGCCCTCGTGCCCAACGCCCGCGTCAAGGGCCGTGGCATGATGCTCGGCGTCGATGTCGGCTCGGGCAAGACCGCGGGCGACATCTGCCGGCGCGCCTTCCGCGACGGGCTGATCATCGAGACCTCCGGTGCCCATGACGAGGTGGTCAAGGTGCTCTGTCCGCTGACCATCGACCAGGAAACCTTTGCCCGTGGCCTCGACATTCTCGAAGCCGCCGTGGCGGAAACCATACACAGCACGAAGATCGCAGCGGAGTAACGACCATGATCGTCAGGGACCTGAACGAAGCGAAGAACACCGAGCGCCACGTCTTTTCACAAGGCTGGGACAGCGTGCGGCTTCTCCTGAAGTCGGACGCGATGGGCTTCTCGTTCCACATCACCACCATCCACGCCGGCGCGGAACTGCCCATGCATTACAAGAACCATCTGGAATGCGTCTATTGCGTCGACGGCACCGGCTCCATCGAGGACCTCGCCACCGGCGAAGTGCACCCGATCCGCCCCGGCGTCATGTACGCGCTCGACAAGCACGACAAGCATATCCTGCGCGCCGATGCCGACAAGCCGATGGTCATGGCCTGCGCCTTCAACCCGCCGGTGACCGGCAAGGAAGTGCATCAGGCCGATGGCTCATATGCGCTTGAGGACGCCTGAACCGCATTGAGATTTCACCAAACCTGAAAAACAAGGAGAACGACCATGACAGCGATGTCCAGGGAACGTGACCGAACTCAGGACCCCTATCCGAGCAGGCTGCCCGAAGAACGCTGGCTGCCGCGCCCGGACAAGACCGTCTGGAGCCAGTGGCGCCCCGACGCGCCGCTGACGGCCCAGCAGGCCGACCAGTTCGACCGCGACGGTTTTCTCATCCTGAAAGACCTGTTTTCCGCCGAGGAAGTCGAGGCGCTGATGGCCGAATCGGCCGCCCTGCGCTCCGGCGGGCGCGACCTGATGGACGGCAGCGTCATCACCGAACCGGGTTCGGACGAGGTGCGCACCGTCTTCAAGCTTCCCGAGCAAAGCCCGCTGTTCAACCGGCTGGCGCGCGACCGCCGGTTGGCCGGCATCGCCAGCTTCCTGCTCGGCGACGATGTCTATGTCCACCAGTCGCGGCTGAACTACAAGCCGGGCTTCACCGGCAAGGAATTCTACTGGCATTCGGATTTCGAGACCTGGCACGCCGAGGACGGCATGCCGCGCATGCGCGCCGTTTCCGCCTCGCTGCTGTTGACCGACAATGACGCGCTGAACGGCCCGCTGATGCTGATGCCCGGCTCGCACAAGCACTTCATCGCCTGTGCCGGTGAAACGCCGGACGACAACCACAAGGCGTCGCTGAAGAAGCAGGAAGTGGGCGTGCCCTCGCATGAGGCATTGGCGAAACTGGCCAATGCGCACGGCATCACCGCAGCCACCGGCAAGGCCGGCACGCTGGTCTTCTTCGACTGCAACACGATGCACGGGTCGAACGGCAACATCACCCCGTTTTCCCGCTCGAATGGCTTTTTCGTCTTCAACGCCATGTCGAACCAGCTCGAAGAGCCGTTCGGCGCCAAAAAGGCCCGGCCTGATTTTCTCGCCGAGCGGGGAGAGGCAAAGGCCATCGAGATCGCCACCGGGAAACTGGTTTAGCTTTCTGCGGTCGGATGGGAACACCTGACGCCCGTACGAATGCGCAGAAACCAAAGATACGGAACAGACAGCGGAACCCATGACCAAGCAAGAAAACACGAAGGGTGTGGCCGAGACCGGCCCCGCCGCACCTCCGGCGCGCCGCAAGCATACGGTCGAGAAGATCGGCGGCAGTTCCATGAGCCGCGCCCGCGAACTGATCGAGACGATCCTGATCGGCGCGCGGCGCGGCAACGATCTCTACAGCCGCGTCTTCGTCGTCTCCGCCTTCGGCGGCATCACCGACAAGCTGCTGGAGCACAAGAAATCCGGCGAGGCCGGCGTCTATGCGCTGTTTGCCCAGGCCGACAACGAGCATGGCTGGATGGAGGCGCTGAGCGGCGTCAGCCGCGCCATGCACGCCATCAACACATCGATGTTCGACGATGCCGGCGATCGCCACGCTGCCGACGATTTCGTCCGCGAGCGCATCGAGGGCGCGCGCGGCTGCCTGATCGACCTGCAGCGGCTATGCTCCTACGGCCATTTCCAGCTCGGCGAGCACATGCAGACGATCCGCGAGCTCCTGTCGGCGCTGGGCGAGGCGCATTCGGCCAGCAATCTGGCCCTGCTTCTGCGCCGCCATGGCGTCAACGCCCGTTTCATCGACCTGACCGGCTGGCGCGACGAAACGCAACCGACGCTCGACGAGCGCATCGAACGCGCCTTCGGCGAGATCGACCTGTCGCGCGAACTGCCCATCGTCACCGGCTATGCGCAATGCCGCGAGGGGCTGATGCGCGAGTTCGATCGCGGCTATTCCGAGGTGACCTTCGCCACCATCGCTGCCCTGACGGGCGCCCGCGAGGCGATCATCCACAAGGAGTTCCACCTCTCCAGCGCCGACCCGCGCCTGGTCGGGCCGGAGAATGTGCGCAAGATCGGCCGCACCAATTACGATGTCGCCGACCAGCTTTCCAACATGGGGATGGAGGCAATCCACCCCAAGGCCGCCAAGAAACTGCGCCAGGCGGGCGTGCCGCTGCGCGTCGCCAATGCCTTCGAGCCGGAAGATCCCGGCACCCTCATCGACGCCGAACAGGCGGCGCATCCGGGCGTCGAAATGATCACCGGCCTGCCGGTGACGACGCTCGAACTGTTCGAACAGGACATGGTCGGCGCGAAGGGCTACGACGCGGCGATCCTCGACGTGCTGACACGCCACCGGGTGCGCATCGTCTCGAAATCATCGAACGCCAATTCCATCGTCCACCACGTGGAAGCGACGCTGAAATCCGTGCGCCGGGTCGAGCGGGACCTGGCCGAGCGCTATCCCTCGGCACGCGTCACGGCGCGCCGCGCCGGCATGGTCTCGGTGATCGGCCGCGACCTGAAGGGGCTTGGCGTGATGCTGAAGGGCCTGACGGCGCTCGATGGCGAGGGCATCGCGCCGATCTCCGCCCAGGAAACGGGCCGCGGCGTCGATGTGCAGTTCCTGGTGCGCAGCGCGGAACTGGAAGAAGCGGTCAAGGCGCTGCATCGCACGTTTATCGAGGCTGCCGCGCAGCCGATCAAACAGGCAGCGTGAAAGCCGCAGCTTCATGAGCACTGCGAAAACGCCGGTGCGTTCACCCTCGTGGTTCGACAAGATCACCATGAGGGTGAAGTTGAAGGCACAGCAACGGAGCCCTCATGGAGAGCTTGTCGAACCACGGGGGCGGGATGCAACGCACCACCACTCTCGTTCTGCAGCCTGAAGCCGTTCACGCAAACCGGTGAATCTACCGCTCCACCAGCACGTCGTGCCATTCCGCATGCCGGCGAAACTGCGCCGCGGCGAAGGGGCAGAGCGGCCTGATCTTCACGCCGCTCTGTCGCGCGTCCTCGACGGCGCGCGCGACCAGCGCCACGCCGACGCCCTGCCCGCGAAAGGCCTCCGGCACTTCGGTGTGGTCGATGATGATCTGGCTGGTCCCGACCTTGGAGAAGGTCATCTCGGCTTCATGCCCGTCGGCGCGATAGACATAGCGGCCCTTGCTGCCATTGTCCTCGGCGGTGATCGGCTGCATCTCGCTCATCAATGTCGGTCCTCTCCGGTTCGCGACGTCGCCAGGAAGCGCGCCGCTGCTGCGATTTCGTTCGGGCGGATTTCATGCCCGCCATCGTGCCACTCTATCTGGGTGTCCGCGCCGGCGCTTTCCAGATAGCTCATCAGCCGGTTGGTCAGTGGCGCGGGGCAGATCGGGTCGCTGCGCCCCGCCGTCACCAGGAGCCGCGTTGCCACCGTTTCGGCGCCCCAATGCGGCTTGAACGGGATCAGCGGGTGCATCAGCACCGCCGCGTCGAACAATGACGGCTGGGCGAAGACGACCGACGCCAGGATGTTCGCCCCGTTGGAATAGCCGAGCCCCATAATCCTGCTCGGCTTCTCGGCATCCACATGCGCCTGAACGAAGGCGATCATCCTGGCCGTCGCCCGCGCCAGGTCGTCCATGTCGTAGACGCCCTCGCCGGTGCGGCGGAAGAACCGCGCCGCCCCGTGCTCGCTAACGTCGCCGCGTGGCGCGACGAGGCCGGCTCCGGGCACGAGATCAGCGCCCAGATGCAGGAGTTGCTCCTCGCTGCCGCCCGTGCCGTGGAACAGGAACAGAAGCGGCTTGTCCGGACCGGCCGAGCTGCGGTGATATGCGTAGGACTCCAGGGCCATCGCCTACGCTCCGATTTCCGGCAGGGTCTTTTCCAGCTGCGCGCGCAGATGCTCGTGCTGGGTGGGCAGTTTCAATGCCTCGCCCAGATGCGCCATCTGTTCGTCATTGGCAAAGCCCGGCGGGTTGGTGGCGACCTCGAACAACACCCCACCCGGCGCGCGAAAATAGATCGCGTGGAAGTAGTCCCGGTCGATCACCGGCGTGACCTGGAATCCCTCCTCCGTCAGCCGCTGGCGCACGGCAAGCTGCGCGGCATCGTCCGCCACGGCAAAGGCGATGTGGTGAACCGAACCCGCTCCCTGGCGCGCCGCCGGTGCGTCCGGCCGGCTTTCCAGGTCGATGATGCCGGCACCATTGGAATCCTGGCGCACCATGCGCAGAATGCCGTCTTCCTCGGGACCGGGCGTGTAGCCCATCAGCTCGAGCAGCGCCCGCGTTCCCCCGCTGTCGCGCAGGGTGAGCGAGGCGGAATGGAAGCCGCGGATGGCCACGTCCTCGCCGATTCCCGCCCCATCCCAGGGCGACCGCCGATCGTCCTTCACCTCGACCAGCGCAAACCCGTCGCCATCGACGCCTGCAAAGCGCAGGCGTGGTTCGCCGAAGCGCGATTCATGCGCCAGTCCGCCGACGCCGTGCTCCTCGAAGCGCTTCGCCCAATAGCCGAGCGCGCCTTCCGGCACGGAGAATGCGGTGGTGCCGACCTCACCCACCCCACGCGTGCCATGACCGATATTGGGAAACGGAAAATAGGTCATCACCGTGCCGGGCTGGCCGACGCCATTGGCATAGTAGAGGTGATAGACGTCCGGCGCGTCGAAATTGACGGTCTTCTTCACGCGCCGCAAACCGAGCGTCTCTGTGAAGAACCGGTCGGTCGCCTGCGCGTCGCGCGCCATTGAGGTGATGTGATGGATGCCTTCGATCTGCGTGAGCATGGTGTGCCCTTTCACGGGTTGCCCCGGCCTCTCGACGGACCGAGCGTAGCACGGAAAATGGCAATCAAAAGCCGTCAATGAAATGGGATTTAATTCTACAGACCGTCAACAAATTAAAGACAATAAAGGCCCCGCGTCGATGACGCGGGGCCCTTCGTGATGGTGCGGTACGCGCAGTCTACTGAACCTGCAGCCGCATCTCATCGCGTTTTTCGGCGTAGCCCGCCTCATCATAGGCCGGCTGCTGCTCCAGCTGTTCCTTGCTGAACTCGGTGTAGAGATAGAGCTTGCCGTCACCGTCAGCCATGAAGGCCAGATTGTCCAAGCCGATGGCGACTTCCTTCTCGCCGATGCCGAGGAACCCGCCGACATCGACGAGGATCGCATCGACATTGCCGTCCTGGCTGATGATCACATCGCCGATCTCGCCGATGTTCTCCTCATTGGCGCCGTAGACGGTGGTGCCCGTCAGGTCCTCGGTACGGACCTGATCGACCGGCATTTCCTCGAGAGCCGCACGATCGACCGCTGACGTCTGGGTGTCGTCGGTCGCCATCGAACCATCGGGAGCCGGCGCCTCGGCCGTTTCCGCATCCGCCGGAGCGGGAGTTTCGGCCTCGGCAGCCTGTTCGTCGGTCGCCGGAGCAGTCGCGTCGGGAGCCGGGGCGGCGGCCATGCCGCCGGTGGAACCGCTCGTGCCATCACCTTCCGGGGCAACAACGGCGCTCTCGCCGCCTTCCTCGGTAGCGACCGGAGCATTGGCCAGGTCGTCCCTGGTCGCCGGCTTGGTTTCCGTGACGTCGGCGTCAGCCGGCATCGGGCGATAGGCCGAACGATCGAAGTCTTCCTGTGCCTTCAGAGCGTCTGCCGTCGTCTCGACCACGAGCCAACGGTCGCCGTCCATCTCAGCCCATTCGACCAGATCGTATTCGAGGGCGACTTCCTTCTGGCCAATGCCGAGGAAGCCGCCGACGCCCACGACGATTGCCTTGACGTCGCCGGCGTCGTCGAGGACCAGATCGTTGACTTTGCCGATGTTCTCGGCCTCCGCGCCGGTGCCGTTATAGACGGCTTTGCCGATTAGGTCGGTTGCCAGATGGCCTTCGGCTCGGACGACCATTTCAACAGGTGCTTCGGTGGGAGCGGCCGTCGGCGCAGTGCTTGTCTGCGCGACCGCACCGGTGGCCACGAGCGTTGCGATCGCGGTGGTCGCCAAAAGGTTGCGGATCATGATATGCTCTCCATGTGCAGTGTTTCTGTACAGGCCGCGCACCGAGTCGATCTTGCAAGGTTGGGATCGGGGCGCGGCCGTTTGCATCAGTAGAACGCATCTTGGCGCATCTGGTTCCGCCATTTTCCACACGACGGTGCTTCCCCGGCACAGGGAACCTTTTTCCCCTCCGGCCCTTCTTGAGCGAAGCTGAGGCGATCGGTGAAAGGGAAGTCCATGCATGTCCTGGCCGTACTGAACCGCGGCGGCGGAACACTACGCGATCTCGACACGCAGGCGCTCGCCGCGCGGATGGAGCAGATTTTCACGGCCGCCGGCCATACGATCGAGACCAGGCTCGCCGAGGGAGAGGATCTGGTTCCTTGCATGCGCGAAGCGGCGGCGGATGAACGCGCCGATGTGCTGCTCGCCGGCGGTGGCGACGGAACGGTCTCGCTGGCGGCGAGCCTGGTGGCGCATACGGACAAGGCCCTCGCCGTGTTGCCTGCCGGCACGATGAACCTGTTTGCCCGCAGCCTGGAGATCCCCCTCGATCTGGAGGAGGCCTTGACGGCGCTGGCGAGCGGCGAAATACGCCGGGTCGACATCGCCCGCGCCAACGACCGCTTTTTCGTCCACCAGTTTTCCATCGGCATGCATCCGCAACTGATCAGGCTGCGCGAGCGCATGTCGTTCCGTTCGCGGATCGGCAAGATGATGGCATCGGTCCGCACTGCCTTCGTCACCCTTGCCAGGCCGGCCTCGCTGAAGGTTTCCCTCGACATGGGCGATGCAAAGATCCTCGCCACCACTTCCAGCCTGGCGGTGACCAACAATCTCTATGCCGAGGGCCAGCGCCTGCCTTTTGCCGAGCGGCCCGATGGCGGCCAGCTCGGCATCTACGTTACCCGCGTCCGTCGCCGGCGCGACCTTCTCTGGCTTTTCCTCAACATGGGCATTGGCCGCTGGCGGCAGAACGACCAGGTGGAGATCCACGAAGCCACGGAGGTGGCGTTGACAGTCCCCAGCCAGCGCCGCCGTTTCAAATGCGCCATCGACGGGGAACTGTGCCCGCTGGAACAGACCACGCGGATCGCACTGCATCCCGGCGCCCTGGCGGTTCTGGTCCCTGTCGTTTCCTGAAGCCGACAACAGAAAACCCCGAAAGCCGGACACGACTTTCGGGGGCAATTCACGATGCAGGACGACCGCCTGAGCAGGTAGCCGCGCTCAGTCGGCAATGATGGCGCGCAGCATCCACAGGGCCTTTTCGTGGAAGGTCAGGCGCGCGGTCAGCATGTCGGCGGTGACCAGGTCGCCCTTCTCGTCGGCCTTCGTGCCGACATCGCGCATCTTGCGCACCGCCTCCTCGTGGTCCTCGACCAGGTCCTGGACCATTTCCAGCGCCGAGCGACCGGACGCCTTCAGCTCGATCGACGTGTCGAGGCCCTTGCCGGAGAGGATGGGCGCATGGTGCCCCAACGCGCGCACCCGCTCGGCAATGATGTCCGTCGCCTCGAACAGCGCGTTGTACTGTTCTTCTGTCAGCACGTGGATCGAGTGGAACAGGGGCCCCACCACGTTCCAGTGATAGATGTGCGTCTTGATCAGCAGCCGGTAGGTGCCAACCAGAACCTCCGATAGCCCGGCGGCGATCTCCTTGCGGTCGGCATCCGACAGACCGATGTTCATGGTGTCGGTATGGGTCTTCGGCTTGAGAACTTCAGCAGCGTTGCTCATTGATTTCTCCTCGAGATTTGGTGGTGCGGACTAGAATGCAGAAACGGGATGCGGGTTGGTCGCGGGCCAGTTGCCGCGCTGGCATCAGCCGGAAGGCTGATCGCGCGACGCCGGCGTTTCAATCGCCTGCTGCTGATCCAGCATCAGGCCGTAGACCTCGACCCCCCACCAGACGACCGCCGCCAGGAGAAGGCCGAACACGAGCACCAGCAGAACCGGAAACCCACGCCTGCCCTGCCTTGCTTTTTCAGGGGTCGTCCTTTGCGGCATGTGAAAGCTCCTTTGTTCGAACCTGCTTCGAAAATGCAGCGCCGGAGCCGGAGTTCCCTTCGTAACGGAAAGTTATCGGAGGTGCCTCGCGCCTCGCAGTCGGACGGAATCGTCCAGCGACCGCAAACCGCGTGGAACGAAGAGTGAGAGAAGCTGGCCTTTTTCCATGAAACGATAATCTGGTCTAGGAATCGTCCTTCTCGCTGGAGCCGCTGTTCTCACGCAGGATCGCATAACCGGCCACCGCCACGACTGGCAGGATCAGCGCGCCCAGCCCACCCGAGCGGGCAAGCAATGACGGCAGCAGCGTCAAGGCAGCAGTGCCGGCCAGGACGCCCGCATCGGAAACCCGTCTGCGGCGCGCGCGGCGCACTTGTACGCCACTCCAGATCTTGAGCCCGGCGACCACAAGGCCGGCGAGCACCAGAAAGCCGATGCCGAAGCCGAGCGCGGCATCCGTCACGCCCCAGCGCGCCGCCGCCGAGACAAAGGCGGCGAGCAGCAGGAACGACGCGCCGAACAGCGCCAGAAGCGCGGCCAGCGCGTAAAAACCGGTGACGATGCGCAGCCGTTTGACCGCGCCGGACATTTCACCGGCGGCGAAAGAGGCAAGCAGTCTTGCCAGCATCGCCGACGCCTATCGCCGGGTCGCCAGGGCGAGCAGGAAACCCGCGCCGACGGCTACGGCGAGCGACGTGATCGGCCGTTCGCGGATGGTCTGTGCCAACTGGCGCTCCATGTCCTGGGCGCTGCCCTTGACGTTCTGCAACGCAGCCTCGCCCTGCTCGCGCAGCTGGTCGATCCCTTCGCCGGCAGCCTTGCGCGCGGCGGAACCGGACTGCCCGCCCATGTCCTTCAGATGGGTTATCAGCTGCGCCATGTCGGCGCGCAGCTGCCGCATGTCGTTCTCCAGATCGCTGGCGGAAACCTCGTCCGATTTCTGGGTTCTTGTTGCCTTCGTTGCCGTGGTTGCCATGTTGGCGCTCTCCATTGTTGCATTCCCATAGCAACGCGAGACCCTCGGGGAAGTTCCCGCCCCAGGCCTGACGGGAACCAAAGCCGCGCCAAACGCTTTATGAGTGAACCTCATCGGAATTGTTGAATGGATCAGTCACGACACGTGCGCGCCGGTCACGCGGCGCACCTCATGGATTTGCGGGCGGCATTCGCCTACGGCGCCCAGGCCGCCACCATCTTTGTCGGACTTCTCGCCTTTCTCGTCATGCTCCACTACGCCCGCTTTCTGCTGGCGCCGATCAGCCTTGCCATCATCATCGGCCTGATGCTCGGACCGATCGCCAGCCGCCTCGAAGCGCGAAACGTGCCGTCTTCGCTTGCCGCCATTGCGGTGGTGCTGGTCTTCATCGTTCTGGTCGGCACGTTTCTCGTCGCCATTGCAGCGCCGCTTGCTTCCTGGGCCGGCAAGGTGCCGCAGATCTGGAGCGAGCTGCAACTGCAGCTTTCCAGCCTGCGCCAGCCGCTCAACACGGTGAAGGAGTTGCAGGAGCAGATCCGCTCGGCGACCGGCGGGTCGAAAGTGACCGTTTCGGTGGAAGGCGGCTCGACCATGGCCGACGTGGCGGTGCTGGCGCCGACGCTGCTGGCCCAGCTCCTGCTGTTTTTCGCCAGCCTGTATTTTTTCGTCGCGACGCGCCACCAGACCCGCATGGCGATCCTCAAACTGTGTTTCGACCGGCGGCTGCGCTGGCGCGTGGCGCATATCTTCCGCGACGTCGAATACGCCGTGTCCGACTATCTCCTGTCGATCGCCATCATCAACGCCGGCCTCGGCGTCGCCGTCGGCATCGCGCTGTGGCTGGTGGGCGTGCCGTCGCCGGCGCTGTGGGGCGCCATGGCGGCATTGCTCAATTTCATCATCTACATCGGTCCGGCGGTGATGGCGGTGGTGCTGTTCGGCGTCGGTCTGGCCACGTTCGACACGCTGACCGCCAGCTTCATGCCGCCGCTTGCCTATCTGGCGCTGAATGCCATCGAAGCGCAATTCGTCACGCCGACGGTGATCGGCCGGCGCATGACGCTCAACCCCTTCATCGTCTTCCTGGCGATCGCCTTCTGGCTGTGGATGTGGGGGCCGATCGGCGGGTTCATCGCCATCCCGGCGCTGCTGGTCGTCTATGCGATAGCCGGCAACATACTGCCCGGCATAGAGACGCCGATGACGGCCAGGCCACGACGCCAACCGGCGCGCCCGCCGCAGCCGGCTTTCATGGAAACGGCCGCTTCACCGATGAGCCGGCGGTCCAACCCGCCAATTCGGCCAATGCCTCCGGATTGACGATCCAGCAGCCACCATCCTGCCAGGCGATGAGGTTCCGCTTCATCAGCTTGGCGATGGTCTTGCTCGTGGTCTGACCGAAACGGATGGTACCCATCCGTTTCGATAAGTCAGTTCACAAGCTATTGATCTGGTGGGGCGATTTTTCCTGACAGATGGGTACCATCTGTCAGGATCGCACCACTGGTGTGAACCACCGAGATGCCGAGCGTATCGGCCACATGCTGCTGGGCGATGGCCAGGACGCGCTTGCCGGTCAGGCCGCTTTGCTGGCTGCACGGCAGGCTCCTTGCAATCGCCTTGCTGTTGTTTCCCAACCCGCCACCCAGCCTTTCCAGCGATAGAAAACCGCCTTGACACAATCGCTTCGCAAAAAGCCGATCACATGTCTTTTTTTAATGACAATTTTCGCCGGCAATGGGAATGCAGAACTTCATATTCGCCGGCTTCGAGAGGACGCCTGATTGAAAAAGCCATTGCACGGTGCGCGCGTCCTTCTCGTCGAAGACGAAGCCATGATCGCCATGAACATCGAACAATTGTGCCGCGAACACGGCGCCGCCGACGTGGTGACCATCGCGTCCTTCGAGGCGCTGGTGCCGGAGGTTCTCGATACCGGCAACATCTCCACCGCGATCCTCGACATAAAGCTTTCCGACCAGTGGACGGATGATTTCGCCCGCCTCCTGCAGGAGCGCCGGATCCCGTTCATCTTCGCCACCGGCTACGCGGCCGGCCATCAGGTGTTCGAGCCATTCGCCGGCGTCCGCGTCATCGAAAAACCCTACCGGGAAAGCGACCTGATCGACGCGCTGGCCGACGTATGGTCGAACAGCGTCTCCGACCGGGTCTGACGGCCAGGCCGCGGCGTCGCGCCTGCCGCTTGGGCCGCTCAGCCTGAGAAGGCGCCACTGGTAATCTGTGCAGAGATCGCATCCGGGCCGAAATCGTTCTCACCGGTGATGCCCAGAATATCCTGCAGGCGACTGCGGGCGCGGCTCACGCGGCTCTTGATGGTACCGATGGCGCAACCGCAGATTTCGGCCGCCTCTTCGTAGGAGAAACCCGACGCGCCGATCAGCACGATCGCCTCGCGCTGGTCCTCCGGCAGCAATTCGAGCGCCTTGCGGAAGTCCTTCAGATCGATGGCCCCCTGCTGCGCCGGATGCACGGAAAGCCGGCCGGTGATCGCCCCGTCGCTGTCTTCCACCTCACGCTTGCGCTTGCGCATCTGCGAGTAGAATTCGTTGCGCAGGATGGTGAAAAGCCAGGCCTTGAGATTGGTCCCGGGCTGGAAGCTCTTCTGCTTGTCCCAGGCTTTGACGAGCGTTTCCTGCACCAGGTCGTCCGCCCTGTCGGCATTTTTCGACAACGATACGGCGAACGCCCGCAGACTGGGAACGGTCGCAAGGAGATCGTCGCGGAACCCGTCGTAAACACTCATGCCGATCAATCCTCTTTCTCGGCCGACTCTGCCTGTTCCTGCATTTCCAGCTGGCTCAACAGATCGCTGAACCGGTCCGGAATCTCCTCCTTCACCAAATCGTCGTAATATTGCCGGAGCTTGCGGCCAATTTCCGAATTGGCGCCGAGGGGATCGGTCCCGCTGCCACGCCTGCCCGCCACCCGCCGGCTCGTTGGTTTTTCGTAGCTCATGCCTGATCTTTTTCCATAGTCACCCAAAATCCCCTTGGTAGCCGCGATGAAAAAATCAGCCGCCGACACTCAAGACTCCGATGCCCAACGCGAATGGCGACAAATCGTTCCAACACGTCTGGAACATTTTGCCGTCCGGTGCGTTTGAAAACCATTACTTGTCCTGCATGTCACCGAGGGAGACAGGAAATCCATGAATTTGTCAGCGCGTATCGCCCCGCACCTTCCTTATTTGCGGCGCTTTTCCAGGGCCGTGTCGGGCTCTCAGACCAGCGGCGACGCCCTGGTGGCAGCGATGCTGGAAGCGTTGATCGCCGATACCAGCATCTTTCCGAAAGCCTCAACCGACCGGATCTCCCTGTTCCGGCTGTTCACCGCCCTGTTCGAAACGCTCGATGTCCGCGTGCCTGAAAAAGTTCCCGCCTCCGCCTGGGAGCAGCATGCTCTCAGCAATCTGTCGGCGCTCGCGCCACGCCCGCGCCAGGCCTTCCTCCTCGTTGCGGTGGAAGGGTTTCAGGTCGATGAAGCAGCCGAGATCCTGGAAACGGGGGTGGACGCGCTCAACACCATGCTGCGCGAGGCGAGCGAGGAGATATCCCGCCAGGTGGCGACCGACATCCTCATCATAGAGGATGAGCCGCTGATCGCCATGGACATCGAGGAAATGGTCGAGAGCCTCGGCCATCGTGTGGTCGGCAACGCCCGCACCCACAAGGAGGCGGTCGAACTGTTTTCGACAACCAGGCCACGCATGGTCCTGGCCGACATCCAGCTCGCCGACGGCAGTTCGGGTCTCGACGCGGTCAACGAGATCCTGGCCATGTCGCCGGTTCCCGTGATCTTCATCACCGCCTTCCCCGAAAGGCTCCTGACCGGCGAACGGCCCGAGCCGACCTTCCTGGTCACCAAGCCGTTCAGCCCGGAAATGGTCAAGGCGCTGATCAGTCAGGCATTGTTCTTCGACCATCAGGCCCGCGCCGCCGCCTGACCTTGGCGATGCATCGCCGGCAATCGCTCAATCAAGCCGCCCCTGGCAAGCCGCCCCTGGCAAGCCGCCCCTGGGCGGCTTGTTTGTTTCCCGGCTCGACACCGTCACCTGCGCCGGCTCCATACCGGAACCAACCGGCCGGCATCGCGTTTATTCCAGACAGATTTCAAGCTGGAGTAACACAATGCTATACTGGGCTCTTATCTTCCTCGTTGTCGCGCTGGTTGCAGGCGCGCTTGGCTTTGGCGGCATTGCCGGCGCTTCCGCGGGCATTGCGCAGGTGTTGTTCTATATCTTCCTCGCCCTTCTGGCGATCTCCCTCATCATGGGGCTTATGCGCCGCAGCCGCTGATACCGGAAGCGGTCACCGAAACGGCAATCCGGGAACCGGCCATCAAAGATCCCGTTCCCCGAAACGAGAGACGATGAAAGGAGAAAGCCATGGAACACATCGCTGCCCTTCTTCTGATGGTCGGGTGCTCCGACAGCCTCGCTGAATGCCGTGAACTGCCCACGCCTGCGCCGGTGATCTACGAAACGCTCGAGGAATGTGAAGCCGACAAGCCGATGATGCTGCGCGAAATGGACGGCAATGCACCCCGGGTTATCGCCGCCTGTGTGGAAACGGATCCGGCGCTTGAGTATGAAGATGCGACGCTCGAATGGGATGTGACGCGCGACGGCAGGCTGGTTGCCGCGATCGAACCCGTTACGGGTTATGCGGTTGCCCTGCAGGCCGAGCGCAACCGTCAAACGCGCACCATCATCAAGTGAGCGCCGCCGGCACCTGCCGACGATGCAAAAGCCCCGGCCCGACCGGGGCTTTTCATTGACTGCCGGCTGATGCCGTCAGATCTCGCGAATGGCGTATCCGGCGCCGCGGATTGTGCGGATCACATCGGGCATGCGGCCCTGATTGACCGCCTTGCGCAGGCGCCCGACATGAACGTCGACGGTGCGTTCGTCGATGTAGATCGTCTCGCCCCAGACATTGTCGAGCAGCTGGCTGCGCGAGAAGACGCGACCGGGATGCTGCATCATGAACTCCAGAAGGCGAAACTCGGTCGGCCCGAGGCGGATTTCATTCTTGCGCCGATAGACGCGATGCGATTCACGATCGAGCACGATGTCGCCCACCGACAATACGGTGGACAGCACTTCCGGCTTGGCCCGCCGAAGCAGCGCCCGCACGCGGGCGACGAATTCCGGCGTCGAGAACGGCTTCACCAGATAGTCGTCGGCACCGGTCGACAGGCCGCGCACCCGGTCGCTTTCCTCGCCGCGCGCCGTCAGCATGATGATCGGCAGGCGCTCGGTTTCCGGCCGCATCCGCAGCCGCCGGCACAGTTCGATGCCGGACACTGCCGGTACCATCCAGTCAAGCACCAGAAGGTCGGGAACATTCTCCTGCAGCCTGACCTCGGCCTCGTCGCCGCGCGAGATCATCTCCACCTGATAGCCTTCGGCCTCCAGATTGTATTTCAGCAGGACGCACAGCGGCTCGTCGTCTTCAACGACCATGACCTTGGGAGCAATCATGGCAGCAATTCTCCTACGGCATTCATGCGGTCGCTCACGATTCGGCGTCGACCGTCATCTGCGTTTCATCGAGCTTCGGACGCTGCACCGGAAGCTGCGAACCGGTCATCACATAATAGGCATTTTCGGCGATGTTGGTCACATGATCGCCGATTCGCTCCAGATTCTTGGCGCAGAACAGGAGATGCGTGCAGGAGGTGATGTTGCGCGGGTCTTCCATCATGTAGGTCAGCAACTCGCGGAACACCGAGGTGTACTGGATATCGACCTTCTCGTCGTCGTCGCGCAGACGGATCAGCGCATCGGCGTTGCGCTGCACATACTGCTCGACCACCGCGTTCACCTGATGCAGCACCAGGCCGGCCATCGCGTCGATCGAATGGGCGAGTGAGCGCGGCGTCGCGCCCTGCTGGCCGACGGCACCGACGCGCTTGGCGATGTTCTTGGCCAGGTCGCCGATCCGCTCCAGGTCGGAGGCCATGCGGATGGCGCCGACGACGCTGCGCAGGTCCTGCGCCATTGGCTGACGCTTGGCGATCAGCGTGATGGCGCGCTCATCCAGTTCGCGCTGCTTGGCGTCCATGATCGCGTCGTCGGAGATGACGCGCTGCGCCAGCGCATTGTCGGATTCGAGCAGCGCATTGGTCGACGCCCGCGTCATCGCGCCCGACAGGTCGCCCATGTCGCGGATCAGCCGGTCGATATGCTCGAGTTCCTCGTCGAAGGAGCTGACGGTATGCTCGCCCATGATAGTGTTCCTCGTTGGTGGCGGCCGCAGGTCAGCCGAAGCGCCCGGTGATGTAGTCCTGCGTGCGCTTGTCGTCGGGATTGGTGAACATCTTGTCGGTCGGTCCCTCCTCGACGAGATTGCCCAGATGGAACATCGCCGTGCGCTGCGAGACGCGCGCCGCCTGCTGCATCGAATGGGTGACGATGACGATGGTGTAGTTCTCGCGCAATTCGTCGATCAGTTCCTCGACCTTCGCCGTGGCGATGGGGTCAAGTGCCGAGCACGGCTCGTCCATCAGGATGACTTCCGGCGAAACGGCGATGGCGCGGGCGATGCATAAGCGCTGTTGCTGGCCGCCCGAAAGCCCGGTCCCCGGCTCCTGCAGGCGATCCTTCACCTCGTTGAACAGGCCGGCCTTCTGCAGGCTGGTCTCGACCACCTCGTCGAACTCCGACTTCTTCGACGCCAGCCCGTGGATGCGCGGGCCGTAGGCGACGTTCTCGTAGATCGACTTGGGGAACGGGTTGGGCTTCTGGAACACCATGCCGACCCGCGCGCGCAGCTCCACCACGTCGATCCGCGGATCGTAGATGTCCTCTCCATCGAGCAAGATCGAGCCTCCGACACGGCAGATGTCGATCGTGTCGTTCATCCGGTTCAGGCACCGCAGGAAGGTGGATTTGCCGCAGCCCGATGGGCCGATCAGCGCCATCACCTGCCTTTCCGGCACTTCCAGATTGACGCCGAACAGGGCCTGCTTCTCGCCATAGTGAACGGTCACGTCCTTACCCGCCATCTTGCTGGCGGCCGGCTTCGACCCCGATTGCAGCGTCTCTTCCACGGCAGCGTCTGTAAGCATGTTCATGTCCCTCTACTCCCTTACCAGCGGCGCTCGAAGCGGCGACGCAGGAAGATGGCGCCCAGATTCATTATGATAAGAAAGACCAGCAGCACAATGATCGCGCCGGATGCCCGCTCGATGAAGGCCGGGTCGCCGCGCTGCGTCCAATTGTACACCTGAACCGGCAGGGCCGACGCCGGATCGAAGAAACCTCCCGGTGGCGCCGCGGGAAACTCGCGCACAAAGGCCACCATGCCGATGAGCAGCAGCGGGGCGGTCTCGCCGAGCGCCTGGGCAAGGCCGATGATCGCGCCGGTCAGAATGCCCGGTGCTGCAAGCGGCAGAACATGATGGAAGGTGGATTGCATCTTCGAGGCTCCCACACCCAGCGCCGCCTCACGAATGGAGGGCGGCACGGCTTTCAAGGCCGCTCGGGTCGCAATGATGATTGTCGGCAGTGTCATCAGCGTGAGGACAAGTCCGCCAACGATTGGCGCGGATTGCGGCAGTCCCACATAATTGATGAACACCGCCAGCCCGAGAATGCCGAACACGATCGACGGAACAGCCGCGAGATTCGCGATGTTGACCTCAATGATGTCGGTCAGCCTGTTCTGCGGCGCGAATTCCTCCAGATAAATCGAGGCGGCGACACCGATCGGCAGCGACAAGACCAGAACGATCAGCATCATGTAGATCGAGCCGAGGATGGCAACGCCGAGGCCCGCCGCCTCCGGCCGCGTGTCGGATGCGTCCGGCGCCGTGAAGAAGGACCAGTTGAACCGGGTCGTCAGCACGCCCGCCGCCTTCAGTTCATCGGCCAGCATCAGTTGTTCGGGCGAGACGTTGCGGTCGAGCTTCGCCGTCTCCATCGTGACCCGGCCCTTGTAGTACCCGTCGATGCGCCCGTCGGCGAGAAGCTCGAACTTGACCGTCTCCCCGATTCTGGAGGGATGGGCGAGCACAAAGTGCCTCAGCTCGGCCGGCGCCTCCTTCGATATGATCCCTTCCACATCCTTGCCGCCGAGACCGTCGACACTGATGCCCTTCTCTTCGATCAGCCCCTCCACCGCGGTCTTGATCAGCGGCTGGTATGTGAAGGTCGTGAGCTTGCGCAGCGCCTCCGGGTCGCGATCGCCTGCCTTGTCCAGCTTTGCGGGATCGAGATAGACATCGAGCGCGATATAGGTCTGTCGGAAGGACGAGACGCCGTTGGCGAGAATCGACCCGAGCAGACCGACCAGCACCAGGATGCCGAAGATGACCGCCGCCAGGCCGATTGCGCGGAAGCGGCTCTCCGCCATATGGCGCCGCCGCGTTCGCTCGCCGCGCAGGAAGAGCGAACGGCTTTGCGAGCCACCGACGGCAGGCATTGCTGTCAGGTCGGTCATTCATACTGCTCCCGGTATTTGCGCACGATATAGAGCGCAAGGATATTGAGGCCGAGCGTGAAGACGAAAAGCGTCAGGCCGAGCGCGAACGCGACCAGCGTCTCGGGACTTGCGAACTCGGTATCGCCGGTCAACTGACTGACGATCTTGACCGTCACCGTGGTCATGGCTTCCAGGGGATTGAGCCCGAGGCGAGCGGCCGCCCCTGCCCCCATGACGACGATCATGGTCTCGCCGATGGCGCGGCTTGCGGCGAGCAGGATCGCGCCGACGATCCCCGGAAGGGCGGCCGGCATGATCACCCTCATGATGGTCTCCGACTGCGTGGCGCCGAGACCGTAGGAGCCGTCGCGCATCGCTTGCGGCACCGCATTGATGACGTCGTCGGACAACGAAGAGACGAATGGAATCAGCATGATTCCCATGACGAGCCCAGCGGTCAGGACGGATGATGACGAGCTCCCCAATCCGAGAGGCTGCGCAATCCAGTCCCGCAGGAAAGGCCCGACGGTTATGAGGGCGAAGAGACCGTACACGATGGTCGGAATGCCGGCGAGGATCTCGATGGCGGGTTTGGCGAAGCTGCGCAGCGCCTTGCCTGAATATTCGGCCAGATAGACCGCGATCATCAGGCCGATTGGCACGGCCAGCAGCAAGGCAACGAGGGAAACGTAGAACGTGCCCCACAGCAGAGGAAGAATGCCAAGGTCGGAACCGCCGCGAAACTGGGGATTCCACACCGTCGAAAAGAAGAAATCCCTGGCCGGATAGAGCCGAAAGAAGTGGATCGTTTCAAACAGCAGCGAAGCGACGATTCCGAACGTGGTCAGGATCGCGACCAGCGATGACCCGATCAACAGGGAGCGAATGAACGTTTCGCTGACATTGCGGGCGCGCAGCGTCGGCCGGATCCGGCGCAATGCCAGGAAGCCGAAGCCCAGGGCCGTGGCCAGGACAGCGGCGTTTCTCAAGAGCGAACTCGTATTGGCGATGCCGCGATAGGACTCAGCGGCATCGAACACAGCCGGCGCGACGTCCGAGCCGAGCGCGACGCCAACTTCTGCGAGGCGGCCGCGTACACTGGTGAAGTCCGCGCGCATCGACGACAGATCGTCCTCACCGAAGCTGCCCGCTTCGACGAGACGGTCCAGACCGCCGGCAATGCGGCGGACATCGGCCATAACAAGGCTCCGCGCACCGCCCTCGGGGATCACGCTGTCGGGTATCTGCGAACTGATCTGGTTTTCGATGAGGAGCGGTTGCAGAAACAGCCACGCCCCCATCAGCAACAAGGCCGGAACGGCTGTAAACAGCGCGACGGCCTGGCCGTAATGGCCGGGCAGAGAGTGAAGGCGCACACCATCCCGCTTGGCCACAGCCAACGCGCGGCGCCGGCCGAGGATGTAGCCGGCCATGGTGAGCACCAGCACGATGATTGTGAGTATGCCTGGGGTCATATGCCTGCGTCCGCCCTGATGGAAAATGAGGCGGTGCCCGTCGGCACCGCCTCCACCTCATGCGAAGATCAGTTCAGCGCGCCCATCGGGACACGATTCTTGATCATCTCCTGGGTCTTGGCGAGCTCCGGGTCGGAGACGAGGCCATAGGCAGCCAGCGGACCGTCGGGACCGGCGATCTCATCGGAGACGAAGAACTCGATATACTCCTGCATGCCTGGAATCACGTCCAGATGCGCGTTCTTCACATAGAAGAAGAGCGGGCGGGAAACCGGATACTCGCCGGATGCGATCGTCTCGACGGACGGAACGATGCCGCCCATGGTGCCGACGCGCAGCTTGTCGGTGTTGTTCTGGTAGAACGACAGGCCGAAAACGCCGATGCCGTTCTTGTTGGCGTCGACACGGGCCAGCGTCTCGGTATAGTCGCCGTCGATATCGATCGATACGCCGTCGGTGCGGAGCGCCATGCATTCCTTCTCTTCGAGGCCGGCTGCCTTGAGAGCTTCGGCGGTGCCGTTTTCCTCGCAGCCGTCGATGATCACCTTCTCATCGAACACTTCGCGCGTTCCGTGCTTCGTGCCTGGGATGAAGGCCAGAATGTTCTGGTCCGGCAGGTCGGCGCGAATCTCGCTCCACTTTTTGTAGGGGTTGGCGACCAACGCGCCGTCCTTCAGCACTTTGGCGGCAAGCGCGTTGTGCCAGTCGGCCGGCGTGAAGGCGTATTCTGGGCCATTGATGTCCGACGCGAAAACAATGCCGTCATAACCGATGCGGACTTCCTGGATTTCCTTGACGCCGTTCTGTGCGCACAGATCGATATCCGACTGTTTGATGCGCGAGGACGAGTTGGCGATGTCGATCGTGTTCTCGCCAACGCCTTCGCAAAGCTTCTTGCGGCCCGCGCCCGACCCGCCGGATTCGACCACCGGCGTCGGATACTCGGTGTTTTCGCCAAAGGCCTCGGCGACGATCGCGGCATAGGGAAGAACGGTGGACGACCCGGCGATCTGGATCTGGTCGCGGGCGACGGCCAAGCTGACCGTACCGGCGAGGGCGATCGATGCCGCCGAAGCGGTGAGAACGAGTTTGTTCATTGGAGATGGCTCCCTGTTCGGAATTCGATTGAACGCCAAGTCAGGCGTCGGGGAGCGGCATAACAACTCTCTGTAACAGTTCCGTGACGGTTTCATGTCGCTCCGGTTAAGAAGCCGTTCAGCCTGTCACATTCCAATTCGGGGCGGTGCCGAGCAGACAATCGGTTCGAGAAAACGACCTATGATCCGGATGTGCACTCGACGAACGTCGGCCAAAAAAGCCGGACGGGGGAACATCATCAGAGATGATAAAATTGCACCGGCTGGGCGTAAACCCGGAATAGGTCCTGTTGGGGCTCGTTTGGACCCCCCATGGCCAGTGAATCTCCGCCCGTCCGGAAATCTTGATGAGGCCGAATAACAGATCATCAATGTACAACTCTAATAAGAAATATATATGTCATACATGGTGCGATCGCACCATGTATTGTGGAACGGAATCTGAAAGTTTTAAAAAAATCATTTAAATACAGCTAGTTAAACGATTCGACCCGGTTGGATTTCGGCGCCTCTACACCCCCTGGTTTTATCCATGGGTTGATCTTGTCGAGCAAGAGCCGGGGGCTGATGGGCTTCGAGACATAGTCGTCCATCCCCGCCTCGATGCAACGCTCGCGATCCCCTTTCAGCGCATGCGCCGTAACGCCGATGATCGGCACGCGGCGCTGTTGCCCCTCCTCCGCGCGGCGAATCTCGGCCGTTGCCTCAAGGCCGTTCATCTCCGGCATCGACACGTCCATCAGGATCAATCGCGGCTTGACCCGCCTGTGCGCGGCGACAGCGAGCTTGCCGTTTTCAACGATCTCGAACCGAAGCCCGGATTCGGCCAGTATCTGCCGGAAGACGAGCTGATTGACCTCGTTGTCCTCGGCGACGAGGACATCAATGCCGTGTGCCGTCAGGGGATTGCCGCCGCCGTCCATGCCATCCCTGGCTGCGGCCGGTTCCTGCTCCGCAGCGGCAGCCGGGGCGGCCAGCAGCGTCGCGTCCTCTGCTTCCGCCTCCGTTTCCGTCGTGATGCCGCCGCGACGTCCTTGAACGGCTGTAACGATCGCCTCGAGCAGCGCCGCGGAGCGGGTCGGCTTGATCAGTTGCGCGGCGATCGCCGGGGATTTTGGCCCGAGGCTTGCCAGGGACTGGTCGACCGACGTCAGAAGCACCACCGGAATGCCGGCCAGCGCCGGCTGCAGCTGCATCGCCTGCACCATGTCCATGCCGTTCATGATCGGCATCTGGTAATCGACCACCAGGCAATCGACGGGCGCGTTGAGATCCGCCGCCGCCTGCAGCACCTTCAGCCCCTCCGGAACATCGCGCGCCGCGCAGGCATCGAACCCCCAATGCGCCATCTGCTCGTTGAGGATCATCCGGTTGACGGCATTGTCGTCGACGACCAGCACACGGGCGCCCGAGACGTCGCGCGGGGCGAGCGGCTGGCGCTCGACCGCCTCCGCGGCAGGAAGAGCCGCGGTGAACCAGAAGGTCGAGCCACTGCCCTCGACACTTTCGACGCCGATGCGGCCGCCCATCAGGTCGACCAGCCGGGAGGTGATGGCGAGCCCCAGCCCGGTGCCTTCGTGGCGCCGCGTCGAGGAGGCGTCCACCTGGCTGAACTTGTCGAACACATGGCCGAGCTTGTGCTTGGGAATGCCGATGCCCGTATCGGTGACGCTGAACTGCAGCGTCTGCACGCCGTCATCGGCCTCCTCGCCGCTGACATTGACGAGGACGTGGCCCCTTTCGGTGAACTTGACGGCGTTGCCCACGAGATTGGTCAGGATCTGGCGGATACGGCCGGCATCGCCGATCACCGCCCCGGTGATACCGGGGTCCACCCGGACAATCAGCTCCAGGTCCTTCTCCTTGGCGCGTGACGACATCAAGGTTGCCACGTCCTCGATCGCTTCGGCGAGATGGAACGGCTCGGCGTCGAGCACGATATGCCCCGCGTCGATCTTCGAGAAATCGAGGATGTCGTTGATGATCGTCAGCAGCGCGTTGCCCGATTTCAGGATGATGTCGGCGAAGGTCTTCTGCTTCGGCGCCAGCTCCGTCTTGGTCAGGAGTTCGGCCATGCCCAGCACGCCGTTCATCGGCGTGCGGATCTCATGGCTCATATTGGCCAGGAATTCCGATTTCGCCCGGTCGGCGAGGACGGCGGTTTCGCGCGCCGCGCGCAACTCCTGCTCGCGCTCCTTCAACTCGGAGATGTCGACCCGCACGCCGATGAACGTGCCTTCCTCGGTACGCGTATCGATGGCCTTGAACCAGCGCCCGTCCGGATTGCACCGCTCGAACACGCGCTGCTTGATCCGGTAGGTCTGCAGATAGGCATCGGCCCAGGCCTGCCGATCGCGATCGTAGAGCGCGTCGATCTCCGGAAAACCGCTTTCGCGGAAATAACCGGCCTCATGCGCCGCCTCGATGGTCTCGCGCAGCGAGCAGCCGGGCTTCATGGTATGCACCAGGTCAGGAAGCGACGCCTGCATCTTGCGATTGGCGAGCACGTAGCGGTCGTCACGATCGTAGATGACCACGCCGGCCGGCAAGGATTCGAGCACTTCGGTGAGGCGCTTTCGCGCCGCCTCCGCGTCGTTCTCGCGTTGCCTCATCTCGGTGATGTCGAAGATCGTGCCGACGACATATTTCCTGCCGCCACCAGCCTCGACACGATGTTTGCGCACGACGCGGTAGCGGCCGACGCCCGGACGAACGCAATCCTCCTCGATCTCGTCGTCGATGCCTGTCTCCAGCACCTGCCGGTCGCTTGCCTCCAGCCTGACGGCGGTCGGTGCCGCGACGAACTCCGCCGCCGATCTGCCCAGCAGATCCTCCGCCTCGACACCCAGCATCCTGGCAAACGCCTGGTTGACCAGCACGAAGCGCAGCGCGGGATCCTTGGCAAAAACCGGGTTCGGCAACGCGTCGATCATCGCTTCGACGAGTTTTGCCTTTTCCAGCGCCGCAGCCATGGGGCGTTCGAGCACCCGCATCAGCGGCGTGACGTTGCTGCCAAGGCCGCGATAGCCGACGAACAACCCTTCATCATCGAAACGGGGGGTGCCGGAGATGGAAACGAAGCGGCACGCCGCGTCCGCCTCGGTGATTTCGTGAATGAAATGCTGGAATGGCCGGCGTTCCGCCAGCAGGCGTTCATACGCGGCAACATCCGCCGCTCCATGCGGTCCGGTTTTCGTCGGAACGACGCGCGATTGGCCGATCAACCGGTTCCGATCAAGGCCCGTTTGCTGCTCGAAACCCTCCGACACCCAGCTCAGCCTGTGGCTTTCGTCGCTCTCCCATAGCCAGTCGGCGGCGGATCGAACCAGTCCGGCCAACGCGTCTTTGGAGAGATCCCGCCCAAAGCAAGCGCCCGGTACGGTCTCGATATGGTCGTCTGTCGAAGGGCGCACCGCCAGCCTTCCCGCGATAATGGGCCGCGCGCGCAGTGTGCGGATCAAGACTTAACGATTGGCTAACCAAGACGCATCTTCCCGCCAAGGCGCAACAATGGCTGATATGGCTGATGCTGAAGCCGGGAAGATGAATGGCACTCCCAAGGGGAATCGAACCCCTGTTTCCGCCGTGAGAGGGCGGCGTCCTAGACCGCTAGACGATGGGAGCGCATCAAGAGCCGCGATATAATCGGCTTCGCGGGCAATTGCAACAGCTCGTTTCAGCCAAAGCCCCGCGCGGGCTGCAGAAGATCCCAGCGGTTTCCGTACAGGTCCGTGAACACCGCCACGATGCCGTAATCCTCATGGCGCGGCTCTTCCAGGAAGGAAACGCCGGCGGCCCGCATGGCGTGATAATCGCGCTGGAAATCATCCGTGTGCAGGAACAGGAAGACCCGCCCGCCGGCCTGGTTGCCGATGCTGGCCGCCTGCGCCGGACCGGCGGCGCGGGCGAGAAGCAGCCCGCCGCTGTTCCTTCCGCCAGGCGGCGCCATCACCAGCCAGCGCTTGTCGTCGCCGAGCGCCGTATCCTCGACGACGTGGAAGCCGAGCCGGTCGCGATACCACGCCAGCGCCTCATCATAGTCGGCGACGACGAGCGTGGTCAGGGCAATGCGCTGCATTGCCATGGTCACTGCCCGAGCGTGACGCGCGCCTGCAATTGACCGCTGCGCAGATCGTAGACACGCAATTCCTCGGCCCCGTCGGCCAGGCGCAGCTGCAGCGAAACGCGCATGCCGTCGAGCGCCTGCGAGACGATCCGCGCGCCTGCCGGCAGCGTGATCGCGCCATCCAGCACCTCGCCCGGCAGGAGCATCGTCTCCTCGGCCGTCTCCGTCGGTTGCACGGATTTGTAGACAAAGGCCAACACCACAGCCATAACCGCGGCGAACAATATGGCCAGGTTGATGCCCATGAAGCGGACAAGCTTGCGGCGCACCTTCTCGGCAGCGGGATCCAGCGCGTCCTGTTGATCGTTTTCCTGCTGCACTGGCCTGGCCATGATTCACCGTTTTTTGAAAGCATCCCCGATGGGCGACCCTGATAGCGAAGACATCGATCGATTGGAAGACCTGGATCGATTGGAAGACCCGGACCTGCCGGAAGAGATGGGCGCAACGAAAGAGCTGACCGTTGCGGCGGACGGCCAGGGCACGCGCCTTGACTTGTGGCTTTCCGAACAGTTGGGCGAAGCGGTCTCGCGCAGCCGGGTGCAGGCGCTCATCCGCGCCGGCGCCGTCACCACCGGCGACACGGCCGTCACCGAGCCGAAGCAGCGCGTCACGGCCGGCGAGCGCTATGCGCTGATCGTGCCGGAAGCCCAGCCCGCCGAGCCGCTGCCCGAAGACCTGCCGCTCGACATACTCTATGAAGACGCCGCGCTGGTCGTCGTCAACAAGCCGGCCGGCCTGGTGGTCCACCCGGCGCCGGGCAACTGGTCGGGAACGCTTGTCAACGCGCTGTTGTATCATTGCGGTGAAACGCTGGCCGGCATTGGCGGCGTGCGCCGGCCGGGCATCGTCCACCGCCTCGACCGCGACACGAGCGGCGTCATGGTCGTCGCCAAGACCGACCTGGCGCACCGCGCCCTGTCGGATGCCTTTGCCGACCACGGCCGCAGCGGCGACCTGGAGCGCGCCTATGTGGCGCTGGTCTGGGACGCGCCCGACCGCTGGGCGGGCACCATCGACGCGCCGCTCGGCCGCGATCCGCGCAGCCGCACCCTGCGCGCCGTCGTGCCGGAGGGCCGAGCCGATGCCCGGCATGCCGTCACCCACTACCAGGTCCGCAAACGCTATGGCTCCGACGGCAAGGGCGGCGCGCTGGCGGCGCTGGTCGAGTGCCGGCTCGAAACGGGGCGCACGCACCAGATCCGCGTCCACATGGCGCATATCGGCCACCCGCTGATCGGCGACCTGGATTACGGCCGCGCCTTCCGCACCAAGGTCAACCGGCTTCCCGAGACGGTGCGCCCCACAGTCGCCGCTTTTGGCCGCCAGGCTCTGCATGCCCGCCTGCTGGCATTTCGCCATCCGGTGAGCGACGAACTGATGCGTTTCGAGGCGCCGCCGCCCGCCGACATGACGGCATTGACAGAGGCTCTTGATATTTTATAATGATCGGTACAGTAATATCGTTCACAGCCTGGTGACACATTGTTGACTCCAGGCTGAAGCTTTAACCGTCGGAAAAAGTTCCTATATGGGATATGGTGCGGTGCGTCAAAAACTCGGCCGCGCTGTTTCTCATCCATGCAAACGCCGTTTTTCAAGGCGTCCCCGCATGAGGGCATATCCGGCAAAGGAGGGTGCTTCATGGCCCAAACATTACCCAGCGTCGCCTCTGGCGAAGGCGGTCTGACCCGCTATCTGGAGGAAATCCGCCGCTTCCCGATGCTGCAGCCCGAGGAAGAATACATGCTCGCCAAGCGCTATTCCGAGCATGACGACACGCAGGCTGCCCACCGGCTCGTCACCAGCCATCTGCGCCTCGTGGCGAAGATCGCCATGGGCTATCGCGGCTATGGCCTGCCGATCGGCGAAGTGATCTCCGAAGGCAATGTCGGCCTGATGCAGGCCGTCAAGAAGTTCGAGCCCGAGCGCGGTTTCCGCCTCGCCACCTACGCCATGTGGTGGATCAAGGCGTCGATCCAGGAATACATTCTGCGTTCGTGGAGCCTCGTCAAGATGGGCACCACGGCCAACCAGAAGCGGCTGTTCTTCAACCTGCGCAAGGTCAAGAGCAAGATCCAGGCGCTCGATGACGGCGACCTGAAGCCGGAACAGGTGGCGGAGATCGCCACCCGGCTGAATGTCAGCGAGGAAGAGGTCGTCTCGATGAACCGCCGCCTTTCCGGCGACGCTTCCTTGAACGCGCCGATCCGCGCCACCGAGGGCGAATCCGGCGAGTGGCAGGATTGGCTGGTCGACCAGAGCGAGAGCCAGGAAGACGTTCTGGTCGAGCAGGACGAACTGGAGACCCGCCGCCGCATGTTGGGCGACGCCATGACCGTGCTCAACGACCGCGAGAAGCGCATCTTCCAGGCGCGCCGCCTGTCGGAAGACCCGTTGACGCTGGAGGAATTGTCGAGCGAGTTCGACATCAGCCGCGAGCGTGTGCGGCAGATCGAGGTGCGCGCCTTCGAGAAGGTCCAGGAGGCCGTGCAGAACTCGGCCCGCGAGCAGGCGATCGCCGCCCGCGCCCAGGCTGCCGAAGCGCATCGCCACGCCGGCGCCTGACGCATCGACCTGATATCGATCAGGCTGGCCAATGCAGAAATCGAAAAACCCGCCGGAGAGCCTCTCCGGCGGGTTTTTGCTGGATCATGGTCTGGAATCTTTTACCGCAGGCCGAACCGTCCCGACGTTTCAGCCGCTCGAGCTGTTCTGCCAGGCGTTCAGCACGTCGGTGAAGATCTTGTCGCCGGGAATGCCCCGCTCGATGGTGATCAGGGCGCGCCGGCCCGATTTGTAGACCACGGGAATGTCGATCCAGCTCTGGCGCCGGAGCAGCAGCGTGTTGGTTTCGATATCCGCCTTGCTGTCGCTGAGCGCCACCAGGAAGAAGCCGTCGGCGATCTTGGCCGGGATGCCAAGCAGCGGACTGCCCGTATCCTGTTCCGAACGCTTCATCGACACGCGCAGCACATTATCGACACCCCCGCCATCGAAATCGTCCGGTGTCAGGAAGATGATCTCGGCGATATGGCTGGCCGGCAGCGATTCATCCGCGTTGCGGCGGATGGTCATTTTCAGCTGCAGGTTCTTGGCCGGGATGGTCGCCTCGGCGCGAATTGCCGGCTCGGGCGGCAGGTCGTTGCCCGGCGATTCCTGCACCACCGACCAGACCACGGCGCCCGGATCGGCCGACCCCTGCGAGACGTTGGTGCGCTCTTCATAGAAGATCGCCTTCTGCCCAACCGGCAAGGACTGCTGCTGGGCGCTGGCATTCGTGCCGTTCGAGGAGCCGGCGTTGGCCGGCGGTGTCGTCGCGCCCGGAGAAGCTTCGCCGGAGCCGGGCGCCGTCGCCTGCGCGACGGATGTTCCCTCGCCCAGGCCAGGCGAGCCGCCTGCCGGTCCTTCGTCGATTTCCTGTCCGTCGGGGGTGAGCCGCTGGGTGAATTTGGACGGCCGCTGCGTCGCCGGCGGCTGCTCGGCGTCACCATCATCGCTGGACGCGTTCTGCGCCGGCGCCCCATCGGTGCTCGTGTTCGCCTGCCGGTCGGTCTCGGGGGTCGCCGCCGCCGAATCCGTCTCAGTCTGCGGCGCGTTCTCGAAATTGGCCAGGCGGGAAAGGTCGTCGCGATAGAGCCAGGCCCCGGCGGCAACCGCTGCCAGGACGAGCAGAACAATGCCCGCTGCAAGACCCGACGATCCCTTGCGCCGTGGCCGGGAAGAGCCGGCCAGCGGTGCGTTCACCCGCGCCTCGCGCCCGCTGAATGCCTCGTCCTCCGGCACGCCGTCATCGTCGGCGGGCGCCGGGGAGGCGGGCGCCGGGGCATCGCCCTTTTCCTCGATTGCCGGCTCCTCGGGCGCAGGCGGCGCGAGTGACGGCGCCACGGGCGCTGCGGCTGCGGCCGGCTCGTAGGAGCTTGCGGCAGGCGGCGGCGGAACCGGCACGGCCGGCCGGATCGGGTCGACATCGAGTTCGGCGAAGACATGCTCCAGCTCGTCCTCATCGACCGTGTCGATGGGCTCCGGTTCGGCATAGCCGGCTTCGACGGAGGCGATCGCATCGTCAAGGAGCTTGCGCTGGCGCTCGACGACCGCCGCCGGCGGCGGCGGCGTGATTGCCGCCAGCTTGGCTTCGATCGTCGTCCGTGCCTTCTGATAAATCTTCTCGCGCGCCGCCGGGGAGTTGTCCGCCAGCGCGTCGATCGTTTTTTTCAGAACCGCAGAAAAATCCGCCATGCCTTAAACCTGTTCTACTTTTTTTGAAGCGCAGCCGCCCCACGGATACGCATGCAATTCAGCCTGCGAAACTAATCTTGAAACGGATCGGTCACAAGTATCGCGTCCTCGCGCTCCGGGCTGGTCGACAAAATCGCCACCGGCGCGCCGATCAGCTCTTCCACGTGACGCACATATTTGATCGCCTGCGCCGGCAGGTCGGTCCATTTGCGCGCGCCTCTCGTGGTCTCTTTCCAGCCTTCCAGCGTCTCGTAGATCGGCTCGATCCGCGCCTGGGCGCCCTGGCCGGCGGGCAGATAGTCGATCACCTTGCCATCCAGCCGGTAGCCGGTGCAAATCTTGATCTCGTCCATGCCGTCGAGCACGTCGAGCTTGGTCAGCGCGATGCCGTTCATGCCGTTGGCCACCACGGCCTGGCGCACCAGCACCGCATCGAACCAGCCGCAGCGCCGCTTGCGGCCCGTCACCGTGCCGAACTCGTGCCCCTGCGTGCCAAGAAACTCGCCGACCTCATTGTCCTGCTCGGTCGGGAAAGGACCCTCGCCGACGCGTGTCGTGTAGGCCTTGGTGATGCCGAGCACATAGTCGATCGAGTTCGGCCCCAGTCCCGATCCCGTCGCCGCCTGGCCGGCCACCGTGTTGGACGAGGTGACGAATGGATAGGTGCCATGATCGATGTCGAGCAACGTGCCCTGCGCGCCCTCGAACAGGATGCGCTGGCCGGCGCGGCGTGCATTTTCGAGAATGCTCCAGACGCGATCGACGAACGGCAGGATCTGGCCGGCGACCGAGGTCAGCTCGTCCATGATCGCCTGATGCGTCACTTCCGCATGGCCAAGACCGCGACGCAGCGCATTGTGGTGCGTCAACAGCCGGTCGACCTTCATCGGCAATGTATCGATGTTCGCCAAATCCATAACCCTGACGGCGCGGCGGCCGACCTTGTCCTCGTAAGCGGGCCCGATTCCCCGCCGGGTCGTGCCGATTTTCGTACCCGAATTGGAGGCCGCGTCTTCGCGAAAACCGTCGAGTTCCCTGTGCAATGACAGGATAAGCGCTGTGTTTTCGGCGATTTTCAGGCGGTCGGGCGTCACGGTCACGCCCTGCTCGGCAAGCCGTCCGAGTTCGGCGACGAAGGCATGCGGGTCGAACACCACGCCATTACCGATCACCGAAAGCTTGCCGGGACGCACGACGCCGGACGGCAGCAGGGAAAGCTTGTAGCTGACGCCGTCGATGACCAGCGTATGGCCGGCATTGTGGCCGCCCTGGAAGCGCACCACCACATCGGCGCGTTCCGACAGCCAATCGACGATCTTGCCCTTGCCCTCGTCGCCCCACTGCGATCCGACGACCACCACATTTGCCATGAAAATTTCCTTCCGGCGCGCGCCCCGGCGGGTGCCCCCGTCCGGATGATTGTGAAAACGATTGCCTCTATAGAGCCTCAAACGCCGCGTGGGAACCATGGGGACGCCGCGTCACCGCGAAAACCGCCAGCCGCCTCGCCACGCCGGTCTTGACGTCGCCGCGCAGAAGGCGTAACGCCGTCCGTGGGCCACCCCTCCCCACCGAGGGGCGTGCTATCTGAGAGGATAGGAACATCATGAGCACACATCCCACGCCGGACATCCGTCCGGCCAATCCCCATTTTTCATCCGGTCCCTGCACCAAACGTCCCGGCTGGTCGCTCGATGCGCTCGGCGACGCCGCTCTCGGCCGCTCGCATCGCGCGGCCATCGGCAAGGAGAAGCTTGCCCGGGCCATCGACCTCACCCGCGAAATCCTGCAGGTGCCGGCGGACCACCGCATCGGCATCGTGCCCGCCTCCGACACCGGCGCTGTGGAAATGGCGCTCTGGTCGCTGCTCGGCGAACGCGGCGTCGACATGGTCGCCTGGGAATCCTTCGGTTCCGGCTGGGTGACCGACGTCGTCAAGCAATTGAAGCTCCCCGATGTGCGCCGCATCGAGGCCGGCTACGGCGAACTGCCCGATCTCGGCCAGATCGATTTCGACCGCGACGTGGTCTTCACCTGGAACGGCACCACCTCCGGCGTGCGCGTGCCGAACGGCGATTTCATCCCCGCCGCCCGCAAGGGCCTGACGATCTGCGACGCCACCTCGGCGGCCTTCGCCCAGACGCTCGCCTTCGACAAGCTCGATGTCGTCACCTTCTCCTGGCAGAAGGTGCTCGGCGGCGAGGCCGCGCACGGCATGATCATTCTCTCACCACGCGCGGTGGAGCGCCTCGAGAGCTATACGCCAGCCTGGCCGCTGCCGAAGATCTTCCGCATGACCAAGGGCGGCAAGCTGATCGAGGGCATCTTCAAGGGCGAGACGATCAACACGCCTTCGATGCTCTGCGTCGAGGACTATATCGACGCGCTGGAGTGGAGCCAGTCGATCGGCGGCCTCGACGGGCTGATCGCCCGCGCCGACGCCAACTTCGCCGTTATCGACCGCTTCGTCGAAAGCAGCGCCTGGCTGGCGCATCTGGCGAAAGAGCCGGCGACGCGCTCCAACACCTCGGTCTGCCTGTCGATCGTCGATCCCGAGATCGTCGCGCTCGACGCCGCCGGCCAGGCGGCCTTCGCCAAGGGCATTGTCTCGCTGCTGGCCAAACAGGGTGTCGCCAACGACATCGGCCATTACCGCGACGCACCGCCCGGACTGCGCATCTGGGCCGGCGCGACGGTCGAGGCATCCGACCTCGAGGCGCTGATGCCGTGGCTCGACTGGGCGTTCCAGGCGCAGAAATCCGCCCTCAAGGCCGCCGCCTAGGCTTCGCGATCTCGCGGCTCCGCTTGCCGGAGCCGCCATCCTTCCCATTCCGATCAAAGGAGGCCATCATGGCTCCGCGCGTACTCGTATCCGACAAACTGTCGCCCACCGCCGTCGAAATCTTCAGGGAACGCGGCGTCGAGGTCGACTACCTGCCCGATCTCGGCAAGGACAAGGAAAAGCTCCTGTCCGTCATCGACCAGTATGACGGCCTGGCCATCCGCTCCGCCACCAAGGTGACGGAAAAGCTGATCGCCGCCGCCAGCAATCTGAAGGTGATCGGCCGCGCCGGCATCGGCGTCGACAATGTCGATATTCCCGCCGCCTCGCGGCGCGGCATCATCGTCATGAACACGCCCTTCGGCAATTCGATCACCACCGCCGAGCACGCCATCGCCATGCTGTTCGCCGTCGCCCGGCAACTGCCCGAGGCCAACGCCTCGACCCACGCCGGCAAGTGGGAGAAGAACCGCTTCATGGGCGTCGAGATCACCGGCAAGACGCTCGGCGTCATCGGCTGCGGCAACATCGGCTCGGTCGTCGCCATGCGCGCCATCGGCCTGAAGATGCATGTCGTCGCCTTCGACCCGTTCCTGTCGGCCGAGCGCGCTTCGGAGCTGGGCGTCGAGAAGGTGGAGCTGGACGAATTGTTCACCCGCGCCGACTTCATCACCCTGCACACGCCGCTGACCGACAAGACCCGCGGCATCATCAACAAGGATGCCATCGCGCGGATGAAGACCGGCGTGCGCATCGTCAACTGCGCCCGCGGCGGCCTGATCGTCGAGGCGGACCTGGTGGAAGGGCTGAAGTCGGGCAAGGTGGCGGGCGCCGGCATCGACGTGTTCGAGACCGAGCCGGCGACGGAGAACCCGCTGTTCAACATGCCGAACGTCGTCTGCACCCCGCATCTGGGCGCGTCGACCTCCGAGGCGCAGGAAAACGTCGCCCTGCAGGTGGCCGAGCAGATGGCCGACTATCTGGTCAAGGGTGCCGTCACCAACGCCATCAACATGCCGTCGATCACGGCGGAGGAAGCGCCGCGCCTGAAACCCTTCATCAAGCTCGCCGAGGTGCTGGGCGCCTTTGTCGGCCAGGTGACGGAAGAGGCGATCGAGGAGGTGGAAATCCTGTTCGACGGCGCCACCGCCGACATGAACCGGCGGGCGCTCATCAGCGCCGCGCTTGCCGGCCTGATCCGCCCGCAGGTCTCCGACGTCAACATGGTGTCGGCGCCGATCATGGCCAAGGAGCGCGGCATGATCCTTTCGGAGATCAAGCGCGACAAGACCGGCGTCTTCGACGGCTACATCAAGCTGACGGTGAAGACCTCGGCCAAGACGCGGACCATCGCCGGCACGTGCTTTTCCGACGGCAAGCCGCGCTTCATCCAGATCAAGGGCATCAATCTGGATGCGGAAGTCGGCGAGCACATGCTCTACACGACCAATTACGACGTGCCGGGCATCATCGGCCTGCTGGGCGGCATCTGCGCCAAGCACGAGGTCAACATCGCCAACTTCCAGCTCGGCCGCAACCGGCCGGGCGGCGATGCCATCGCCCTGCTTTACCTCGATGCACCCTTCCCGCCCAATGTGCTGAAGGAGTTGCACGCCAGCGAGACGATCCTGTCGGCCAAGCCGCTGAGCTTTGACATCACGGCCTGAGCCGTTGGCACAATTTATTGCATCGGCCCGAAAATCGGAATCGATTTTCGGAAAGCACGATGCATAGATTCAAAGTGCCGGAGCGTTTCGCAACCAGGTGATTTCACGCCTGGTTGCGCGATGCTTCAGGCCCCGGCATCCGCCTGCCGCACAGCCATCCTGCGGCCGCTCTGTTCGGCAAGCCAGATGCCGCCCAGCACCAGCATCAACGCCAGGGCATGGTAGAGGAAGAAATCCTCGCCGAGAATGACGATCGACAGCAATGTGCCGAAGATCGGCACCAGATTGATGAACAGCCCGGCGCGGTTGCCGCCGATCAGCTCATTGCCGCGAATGAACAGCGTCTGAGCGAGAATCGATGGGAACAGTGCTGCGTAGATCAGCACCATCGCACCTTGCAGGTCGGGTGCGATCATCCGGTCGGTCGCCACCTCCCAGGCAAGCAGCGGCAGGGAGGCGACCAGCGCGAACAGCGACAGGATGAACATCAGGCTCAGCCAGTGAACGTCGGGCTTGACCTTCAGCCCGACCGAGTAACCGGCATAAAGCACCACCGCGACCAGCATCAGGGCATCGCCGAAATTCACGTCCAGCTCCAGGAGCCGGGAAAAATCGCCATGGCTGGCGACCAGCGCCACCCCCACCAGCGACAGCATGAAACCAACCATCTGCAGCAGCGTCACGCGCATGCGGAACAGGATGAAATTGGCCAGGAAGATCACCATCGGGATCGCCCCCTGCTCGATGGCCAGGTTGATCGCCGACGTGTATTGCGCCGAACTGTAGAAGACGGCGTTGAAGCCGGTGAAGCCCAATGCGCCGAGCGCGATCAGCAGCGGCAATTGGCGGCGCATCGCCGGCCAATCCCGCTTGAGATGCTTCCGGGCGAAGACAAGCAGCAGCGAAGCGCCGATCACCCAGCGCAGCGTCGTCAGCAGCATCGGCGAGATATGCCCCACCGCAAGCCGGCTCGCGACGGCGTTGCCGCCCCAGAACAGGGTCGTGAGGCAGAGAAGGAAATAGGCTTTGCGATACATGTGTGTCCGAGCAGAACAGGATAGGCAGCCCGCTTGGTAGGGCCTGGCGCATGAATCGTAAATGCCAGGCGTCACAAATTGATAGCGCTGGTGTTGCATGAACGCGGGAGATCATTTCCAAGAGCCCAATTCGATCGTTAAGCACAGCGACGCCGCACCGCAATCAATGCTTGTCTAGTTCTGCCGAATTGGGTAGTTGCCGTGACGTGGGCGAGGCTATACAGAACGTTACCGATGGTTGCATAACAAGGGGATGCAACCTCAGATGAGGCCGTGAACGGCTTCCAGTTGTGGGACGGCCTTTTGCATTGAAGCACGCTTCCAAGAACACAAAGAATGAGCGCGAAAGCGGGCCCAGGCCGCGCAAGAGCGGCGTCAAGAATGCGCAGCAGCAGACGAGAAGCGAACCGACGCCGGATTTGAGCAGCATCGTCGATCGCGGCGCTTCGGTGCGCCGCTACCGCTGGCTGAGCTATCTCAAGCCGATGCTGCCGGAAATCCTCGTTGCCGGCGTCCTTCAATGCCTGGTGTATGCGGCGTTCATTCTCAATGCGCATCGGCAGGATTGGGACAATCTGGCCATCGTCTGCGCGGTGCTCTTTATGCTGCCGTTCCTGATCGCCATCGCGCTTCTCGGACTGCGCCGGCAGCAATATCCCTTCACCATCGCCGTCTTCGTCACGCTGGTGTTCTTCAACGCCGCCGTGGCGATGCTGTCGGCCACCCGCGTCCCGGTCAGCTATACGGGCCTGCTCAGCGCCTATCCGCTGGTGACGATCGCCATGATCGCCGCCAATCTGAAACTGCGGCGCTCTCTGGAGGACCGCGTTGCGCTGCTCTTCTTCCCCGATGCGCAAAGGGTGAGTTCGCTGCTGGGAGGCGACGTGGCGATCATCCGCGACCAGAACGCCGAAATTGGCGGGTTCGATCGTATTCTCATCGACGCCGAGACCCATCACCATCCCGAATGGGCAGTCTTCCTGACGCGCGCGCACATGATCGGCGCCGAAGTCACGCCCTGGATCAGTTTTCTGGAACTGCGGCAGGGGCGCGTCGATGTCGACGCCTTCGACGTCTCGCACCTCGCCTACAGCCCCAGCCAGATCTACTATTCGAAGGCCAAGCGCGCCCTCGATCTCTTCGCCGTCCTGATCACAGCGCCGCTGGCGGTGCCCCTGGGCATCCTCATCTGGCTCTACATCCGCACGCTCGACGGCGGACCGGCCATCTTCGTCCAGGTCCGGCGCGGCTACGGTGGACGACCCTTCAACATGCTGAAGTTCCGCACCATGTATCGGGGCCGCCATGGCGGCGCCACGCGGACCAACGACGCCCGCATCATCAAGGGCTGCGGGATCCTGCGCCGCCTGCGCCTCGATGAACTGCCGCAATTGCTCAATATCTGGCGTGGCGATATGAGCCTCATCGGCCCGCGCCCAGTGGCCGAGTATGTGGCGCAAACCAGCGTAGCCGCCGAGCCGAAATTCATTCACCGCTCGCTCGTTCTTCCCGGCATCACCGGCTGGGCCCAGGTCAATTCCGGCTATGCGGAGACGACCAAGGAGGAGATCGACAAGCTCTCCTATGACCTCTACTACATCAAGCATCTGTCCGTGGATCTGGACATCCTCATCGTGCTCTCGACCATCAGCACGGTCCTGTTCGGCAAGGGCGCCCGCTGACCGGCCGTCCACGGCCGGACGAACTTCTCAAAACAGACGTTCACCATTGGCTCCGGATCGCTTAAACAGGGTCGCGCAGCAGGCGACCGAGCGAGGGAGAAAAGCACAGCCATGACCGATCCGAAGATCATCTGCATGGGCGAACCGATGGTCGAGTTCAACCAGACCGACGACACCGGGCGCTATCTTTTCGGCCATGGCGGCGACACCTCCAACACGGCCATCGCCGCCGCGCGCGCCGGCGCCTCGGTCGGTTTCTTCTCGGCGCTGGGGGCCGATGAATTCGGCGACAGCTTCATGCGCCTATGGGCTGAGAACGGAGTCGATGCATCCCGGATCATTCGCAGGGACGACGCGCATACGGGTGTCTATTTCGTCAGCCACGGCGAAAGCGGCCATGTCTTTTCCTATCTGCGCAAGGGATCGGCGGCCAGCCGCGTGCGGCCGGACGACCTGCCGCGCGCCTATATCGAACAGGCCGACATCCTGCACCTCTCCGGCATCTCGATGGCCATCAGCCCCGAGGCCTGCGATGCGGCGCTGGCCGCCATCGACATCGCCCGCGCGGCCGGCACGAAGGTTTCCTTCGACACCAATCTGCGCCTGAAGCTCTGGCCGCTCGAGCGCGCCCGCGCGCTGACGGACGCCGCCATGCGCAAGGCGGACATCGCCCTGCCCGGTCTCGAAGACGCCGAGCAATTGGTCGGCATCGGCGATCCCGACGCCATCGCCGACCATTATCTGGGCCTCGGCGCGGGCATCGTCGCGCTGACGCTGGGCAAGGCAGGTTGCCTCGTGGCGACCGGCAGCGAACGCCGACGGGTGCCGGGCATCGTCGTCGATGCCGTCGACGCGACCGGCGCCGGCGACACGTTCGACGGCAATTTCCTGGCCGAACTGCACCGCCATGGCGACCCGTTCGAGGCCGCCCGCTATGCCAATGCGGCAGCCGCGCTCTCCACCTGCGGCTACGGCGCGGTAACGCCGATGCCCATGCGGGAAAAAGTGCTCGAGGCGCTGAAGGCTGCCGCCTGACGGCCGATCCCCGCCGGCCTATTCCAGGAACACCCGCACGCTTGCCGTGCGGCCGGCCGCGTCGATGACGGTCAGCGTCGAGGCGCCGCCGCCATCCGGCATCCACGACGCGGTGCGGCGGCGCGAGGCGGCTGGCAGCGGCGCGCCATTGGCAAGCCAGCGGAAGGGCGCCCGACCGCCATTGATCTTCAGCGCCAGCGGCATCGTCCGGCCATCCCGGGCGAAACCGACATCGATCCGCGCGCCCTGCGGCGGGAAGACGATTTCCGGCGCCGGCTCGCTTGGCGCGCCGGCCACCCGGACGCCATCCGATCCGGCGAAACGGCGAAGCGAGAACGGCAGTTCGGAGCCTGCGAGCCGCACAGCGCCGGCCGGCGCGCGCGGCAAGGGTGTGATGCCCAGGCCTGAACGCGAGAAGGCCTCGAACAGGATCGGCGCGGCCGCAAGATAGCCGGTCAGGCCCGGCACGGAACCGCCATCCGGCCGCCCGGCCCAAACGCCCAGCACATGGCGACCGTCATAGCCCACCGCCCACGCGTCGCGATATCCGTAGGACGTGCCGGTCTTGTAGGCGATGCCCAACCGTGGCGCACCCTGCGGCGGCACGACGCCCGACAATATGTCGGCGACCTGCCAGGCGGCCTGCGGCGTCAGCACCGATGCCGGGTTCGGCGCGATGTCGCTGCCGGCCAGCATGCGTAACGGCCGCGCCCGGCCGCGATTGGCAAGCCCGCCATAAAGCCGCACCAGGCCCTCCAGCGTCATCCCCGCGCCGCCAAGGCCGATGGCGAGACCGGGCGTCTCGCCCGGCGGCAGGGTCGGCGCCACCCCGGCGCGCCGCATGCGCGCCACGAGACGCACCGGGCCGACCGCGTCCAGCAGGCGGATCGCCGGCACGTTGAGCGACATCTGCAAGGCCGACCGCACCGTCACGTCGCCCTGGTAGTCGAGGTCGAAATTGCGCGGCCGATAGCCGGAGAAATTTCCCGGCCGATCCTCGATCATCGTTTCCTGCATCACCAACCCTTCCTCGAACGCAAGGCCGTAGATGAAGGGTTTCAGCGTCGAGCCCGGCGAACGCTGCGCGACGCTCATATCGATCCAGCCGGCCCGCGCCGCGTTGAAATAGCCGGCGGAACCGACGCGCGCCAACACGTCGCCCGTCTGGGCATCGGCGAGGATCATCGCCACCGAGACACGGGACCCAAGGCGGCGCGCGGCTTCCGCGGCGACACCTTCCAGACTGGCCTGCGCGCTGCGGCTGATGAGGAGCTGGTGCCGGCGTTCGCCCGGCGCATCGCGCCGCACCGCATCGGCCAGATGCGCCGCATAGGCCGGCATCGGCAAGCGGCGCGCCGCGACATTTTCATGCGAGGCACGCTCCACTTCGCCGGCGGCGATCACCCCGGCGGCGGCCACGCGGGCAAGCACCCGGTCGCGCGCCGCCTGCGCCGTTCGCGGGTGCCGGTCCGGTCGCCGCGCCTCGGGCGATTGCGGCAGCGCGACAAGCAGCGCCGCCTCGGCGAGGCCGAGCTTGTGCGGCTCCTTGCCGAACCAGGCGAGGCTCGCCGCGCGCACGCCTTCGAGATTGCCCCCATAGGGCGCCAGCGTCAGATAGCGTTCGAGAATCTCCCGCTTTGTGAGCCGCCGTTCGATCTGCAGGGCGCGGGCCATCTGCCGGAATTTCGCGGCAAAACTGCGCTCTGCGCGCGGCTCGACCAGGCGGGCGAGCTGCATGGAAAGCGTCGAAGCCCCGGAGACGATGCGGCCGTTCAGGACAAGCTGCAGCGCCGCCCGGCCGAGCGCCCGCACATCGACGCCCGAATGCGACCAGAAGCGTTTGTCCTCATAGGCGACGAGCATGGCGAGGAACTGCGGATCGAGCCTGTCGATGTCGGCAGGCAGCCGCCAGCGGCCATCGACCGCCGCATAGGCGCGCAGCATGGCCCCGTCGCGGTCGACCACCTCCGGCGACAGCGCGATTTCGCCCAAAGGTGGCGGATAGGCCTTGTCGAGACGGTCGAGCGCGACGGCGCCGGCCATAGCGCCTGCCGCCACGACAGCGAAGGTGATTGCCAGCCGGCGCAGGATCAGGCGCATGGGCGTGAAACCTGATCTGGAGGAAGAGCCTGTCCAACCCCCTCTGGCCTGCCGGCCATCTCCCCCTCAAGGGGGGAGATTGGCAACGTCATCCTCGCCGCGCATTCTGCAACATCGACGATTTGCGAAACCCGGGCAGCCATCCCATCTCCCCCCTTGAGGGGGAGATGGCCGGCAGGCCAGAGGGGGGTATCGAAGGACGCCGACAACGACATATCTCCTACTGCCCCATGATCTCCATGAAACCGGTCGCCGTGCGTGCCGAGAGCTGCGGCCGGTACATGTCCTCGACGCTCGCCGCCGGGTGCGTGTAGACGCCCGGCGTCACCGCCCGCACCACATAGGCAAGGCGGAAATCGCGGTCGCTGCCGCCGCCGCGGTCGAAGGCGGCGATGAAGCGGTCGTCGCGGAACTCCGTGTGGACGGCGCTGGTCTCGCCCAGCCACTCGAAATTGGTGAGATCGGCGCTGCCGACCAGCCGCGGATTGTCGATCTCGAAACCTCCAGGCAGGAGATCGGAAACGAGAACCCGCGACGGCCACGCATTGGTTTCCGTAACGTTCAGAACCACCACGTAGCGCTCGTTCTGCTGCGCCTCGGAAACGTTCACCTCCGTGCCGTCGAGCTGGTAGTAGCTGCGCTCGATGGTGAAGCCTTCGCCGCCGGCCGGCAGCGGCTGCTGCGGCGCCGCCACCGTGGTGATCACCGCGTTGACCGGCTCCGATCCGGCATTGGCGACGCTGAGCGGCGTGGCCGAAATCTCAGGACCCGAAAGCCGCCGGGCGAAGGCGCCGGAATGGGCCGCGCCGTCGACGGTCAGCCTGATGTCGTCGCTCGACCGGCTGAGCGCGCGGGCGGCCAGCAGCATCCACGCCTCGTCCTGCGTGCTCATGTAACGCGTTGTGCCGCGCATGTCGGAGACCAGGCCGACCATCTGCGGCACCAGCGCCGGCTCGGGCCGGCTTTCGGCGGCAAGCGCCAGCATCGCTGCGCCGTCACGCAGGCGTGAACCATAGTCCGAGCGCCCCGAATAGCCGCTGCTCGATGCCTGCGCCAGGCGGAAGGCCGAGCTGAACCCGGTCTCGGCGCGCTGCGCATCGCCGTAGAGCGCCAGGCCGGCCGCCAGTTGGGCGCGCGACAGGGGCGTCTCGAACTCGCCGAGCCGCGTGTCGAGATAGTAGCGCAGATCGCCGGCCGAGGCCTTGCGGTTGCGCGCCATCACATACAGCGCATAGGCGATCTCGCCGCCGCGCGACTGGACGTCGGTGTCGTAGGCGAGCGAGTTCTGCAGATTCTGCAGCGCCTGCGTCATCGCCTGGTCGGCGACGGCGAAGCCCTGCTCGCGCGCCCTGGTCAGGAAATCCGTGACATAGGCGTCGAGCCACAGATCGCCGGATCCCGGTCCCCACAGGCCGAAGCTGCCGGACGAGGACTGGTAGGACAGCACCCGCGTGATGGCGTCCTCGATGCGGCCCTTCACCGCCGGGTCGTCTTCTAGTCCCGCCGCCTTCGACAATTCGCTGACATAAAGCAGCGGCAGCGCGCGGCTCGTGGTCTGCTCGGCGCAGCCATAGGGATAGCGGTCGAGCGACATCAGGAGGGCCGGAATGTCGAACGCCTCGGCACGCGACACATTGATCGACACCGAAGCGCTGTCGGCAAAACTGTCGGCCAGGAGTTCGCCGTCCAGCGTCACGCTGCCGCCATTGGCGGCGAGCGCCACCACACGCCGGCTGGCGACCGGCATCACGCCGGGCCGCACCGGCAATCCCACCGTCTTTTCCACCGTCAGTCCGGAGGGATGGGCAAGCGCGACCGTGATGCCGGCGCCTCCCGCATCCTGCGCCGAAATGGGCAGCGACAGGCTTGTCTTGCCGCCGGCGGCGAGCGTCAGGCTCGATGGAACGGAGCGCAAATCGGCGCTGACCGCGCCGTCGGTGGAGACGGTCAGGGCGTAGTCGCCGGCAGGGCCGTCGGTATTGGCCACCTCGAGCAGCAGGCGCGCCTCGTCGCCGGGCGCCAGGAAGCGCGGCAGGCTGGTGGTCAGCACCACGGGATCGCGGATGATGACGTCCTTTGCGGCGCTGCCGACGCCGCTCTTCGACCAGGCGACGGCCATCACCCGCGCCGTGCCGTTGAACGCCGGAATGTCGAAGGAGATCTCCGCCTTGCCCTCGGCGTCGAGCCGCACGATGCCGGAGAAGAAGGCGATCAGCTTTTCGGTCGGCGGGCTGCCGGTCGAGGCCATGCCGCCGCCGTCACCGCCCGTGCGCAGCCGCCCGGCGGCACCCAGCGAACCGTCGATCAGCCGCCCGTAGATATCGCGCATTTCCAGCCCCAGCATGCGCTGGCCGAAATACCAGCCATCCGGTTCCGGCGCTTCATAACGGGTCAGGTTGAGGATGCCGACATCGACAGCCGCGACCGTCACATAGGCTTCCTCGCCGGCGGCCAGCCCGCCGACGGAAACGGGAACGGTCAGGGTCTCGTTGGGCCGCACCTTCTCGACGGTGGCAAGATCGACGGCGAGCTTGCGCGCGCCGGGATCGACCTTCAGCCAGCGCACGCCGATGGCGCGCATCGGCAGGCGGTTTTCCGCAGCATCCCCGGGCCGGAACAGCGTTGCCGTCACATAGGCGCCGGCGCCCAACTCCTCGGTGACCGGGATGTCGATCGTCGTTCCGCCTTCCGGCACGCTGGCCGTAAAGGTCTTGAGCAGGCTTTCGGCCCCCACCGTCACCAACACCTCGCCGGCGAAGCGCGGCGAGATCTGCAGTTTCGCCGTATCGCCCACCGCATAGCCGTCGCGGTCGAGCGCCACTTCCAGCCCGTCCGGCGTCTCGGTCGAGCTTGCCTCGACATACCAGCCGGAGGTGAATTCGACGCTGGAGATCGGCCCGTCAGCCTCGGGACTTTCCACCTCGAGCCGGTAGCGGCCCCAGCCGACCGAGACACCGACCTGCGGTTCGCTGTCCGCCGAGGCGGCAACTGTGCCTTCCTGGACCAGGCTCGTGGAGGTGATCGGCTCGTAGTTCCAGGACCCCTCGTTGCGGTACCATTGATAGCGCCGCTCGACCTTGAGCAGCGACCATTTCACGCCCGGCATGGCGATGCGCTGGCCATCCGGATCGACGGCGATGACGCGGAAATTCGCCGTCCCGCCTTCCGGCACCTGCCCGCCCGAAAACTCCGGCTTGACGCCGATCATGTCGGTTTGCGGCGCGATGGCGATGTCGAGCACCCGCTCGACGGCACGGCCGCCCGCCTCGCGCATCTGCACGCTGACCTCGGCGGTCAGCAACTGCGTGGTGGACGGCGCGTTGTCGATGGAGACCGCGAAAACCGCCTGACCATCCGCGTCCGTCTCGGGAAGATCGGTCAGCGCGGTGCGGCTCGCCTCCACGTCTTCCTCGTCCTCGAGGCCGAAGACATAGCCGGGGAAGGCATCCCATTCGCGCGTCGTGTCGACGGTCAGCTGCCCTTCGAGCGTCATCCCCGCCGCCGGCGCGCCATAGAGGTAGCGCCCGTCGAGCGTCACCTGCGTCGAGCCGCCGACCGGAATTTCCGCCTCAGTGCTCGTCAGGTCGAACTCCGTCCGGTCGGGCACGAAATCTTCGACCAGGAACGTCTTCTCGGCAAGCGCCGCCTGCTTCGGATCCGTGTGGATGCCGAGGGACCAGGTGCCGCGCATGGCGTTGTCGGACAGGGCGAGATCGACGCCGTGGCCGCCAAGATCCGCGCCTTGCGAGACGACGCGCCGGTCTTCCACCCCGTCGGGGCGGCGGAAGATGAAGGTCAGCGGCAGATCGTCCACCGCATCGGCGGACGGATCGCGCAGGAGCGCTGCAGCATGAACGGTTTCGCCGGCCCGGTAGATGCCGCGCTCGGTCCAGGCAAAGGCGTCGAGCGGGCCGGGCGACGGACGGCCCGCCACGCCGCGGTCCGACAGGTCGAAGCCGGCGCGCGTCATGTCGAGGAAGACGAAATCGTCCTCGCCGTTCTCGGCGATGATGGCGGCGGGCGCGAGACCGGCGCCGCCGCGCGACAGGCCGGGCGAAAACAGCGCGCGGCCGGCAGCGTCCGTCACGGCCTCGCCCAGCACCTCATTGTTGCGCGCCAAAAGCTTCAGTTTCAGGCCGGCCGTCGGCTCGGCGGACGCCAGCGAACGGGCGAAGACGGACAGCCCGTCATTGCCGGTGAATGTGGAAAGCCCGATGTCGGAAACGAGGAACCATTGCGTGGCGCGGCTGTCCCAATTCTGGCTGGTGTCGCCTTCGGGCACGGCGGTCAGCATGTAGACACCGGGCTTGCGCTCCGGCACCGCCTCGTCGATGGGAATGCTGGTCACCACGTCCTTGTTGAGATCGGAGGCGATCTCCACCGTGCCTTCCCAGACCGGTTCGCCCATATCGTCGGCCACCTGATCGACCTCGTAGCCGTCGAGCTGGCGCAGGAATTTCGATTCCGTCAGAAGCCGCGTCAGCGCCCGGTCGCCGACCCGGTAGAGCGCCAGCTTGGCGCTTGGCGCATTGACCGAGACGAAGGGAATGCCGCGTCGGGCGCTCGACGGCAGGACGAAATTGTCGCCCGTGAAGCGCAATGAGGGCGCGCGGTCGCGAATGTAGATCTCCAGCGGCGCCGGCTCGGCGATCACCTCGCCGATGGCCGACGGCAGGCCCTGGCGGATGACGATGCGGTATTGCCCGCCGTGCTTCAGCCCGGCGACGCACAATTCCTTGTCGCTCTGGTCGATGGCGACGGAGCGCTGGTTCTCGACCGTCATGTATTGCGCATAATCGATGCCGCTCTTCACCAGTTCCTCGGAGAACTGCACGCAGACGCGTGGGCTGGCGCTGTCGGAATCGACCGTATGATCGAGAACGCGAAATCCCTTGCGCCGTTTCAGGTCGGCATAAAGCGCCTGCACCTGCGGCGACGGCTGCAGCGCCAGGCTCGCCTCATAGGCGCTGATCGCCGGGCGGAACAGGCTGCGCCGCTCGAGCGCCCCGGCCAGCGCGGCCAGCGCCTCGGCGCGGTCTCCCGTCGTGCGCGACAGGGTATAGGCCGTGACGCCGGCTCCGGTGCCGGCGCGCTGCAGCGTGTAGATGGATTCATTGCCGGCCGGCTGCGTCGCCGTGGCGGCCCGCGCCAGGCCGCTCCACAGGCTGGCGTTCTCCGGCTCGACGGCGATCGCCGCCCGGTAGCCGCGCATGGCGCCGCGCGCATCGCCATTGGCGAGCGCCTGTCCAGCGCTCGACACCAGGGAAACATAACCGGCCTCGCCGGCATTGGCGCCGCGCAGAACCTCGTCGCGATATTGCCGGGCCTCCTGCGCCACATGCTCCGGCACGAAGCGCAGCTCAGGCGGCGCGCCGATGTCCGGCGCTGCCCCGCCCGTCACCACCTTGCCGGCCACCGCCCCGTCGAAACTGTTGAGCTGGTTGAAATCCGATTTGAGGAAGCACCATTCGGCGCGCGTGTTGTAGGTGAAGGCGCGGCATTGGGCGTCGCCGAGACACGCCGCCTTGCACTGGTCCAGCGAAACGTCCTGTTCCGTGCGCAGGTCGAAGCCGAAATAGTCGCCATTCTCGCTCGTCACGATGCGCCGCGCGTCCTGCGCGGCGGCGAAGGTCATCAAGCCAAACAGAATGGTGAGGGAAAGGGAGAGTCCGCGTGCCGCACGCATAGCATTCCTCCAGGCGCTGCCGATATCGTCCCCTGGATATTGGCCCAGTTTTGTAAAAGCCTGTCAACAGGGAGCGAGGATGCGAATCGCTACCCGACCGCCCGGCCGGTATAGGCCAGCGCCGGGCGCGATGCCACCTGGGAACTGCCACGTGATGTTCGCAGCGGAGCCCGGACGGACGCAGGCGGCAAGCCCCGTCTCAGAACGAGATGGAACCACCAGAACGGCGCTGCACGAGGAAGTAGAAGGCCATCGCCACGACGCTCATCATCATCGACCACAACAGGCCGAGCGCGGCGACCTCGCTGAACTGACCGTTGATCGCCTGATCGAAGATCGCCACGGCGATCGTCTTCGTGTCCGGTCCCGACAGGATGATCGCCGTCGAAAGATCGCGCGACGCATTGAGGAAGATGAACAACCAGCCGGCAATGATCGACGGCAGAAGGAGCGGGATCACGACGCGCCTGAGCATCACCATGGGTGAGGCGCCGCAAACGCCCGCCGATTCCTCCAGTTCCTTGTGCAATTGCAGGGCGCCGGTGAACGTGTAGCGCATGCCGAACGGGATGTAGTGGACGACGAAGGCGATGACGATGATCGTCAGGGTCGAATAGAGCGGGATCGGCGAGCGAAGCGCCAGATCCATCATGGCGACGCTGAGCACGATCGACGGGATGAGCATCGGCAGGGCCGTCATCTGGTCGAGCACCGCGTGGTAGACCCGCCGCCGGGCGACGAGCCAGCCGCAGACCACCATCAACAGCATCGTCACCGTGGCGGCCGAAGCCGAAACGGTCAGTGTGTTGGTGATCAGTTCGAGATAGCGGTCGTCGGAAAGGACGAGGGCGAAATTCTCGCCGGTCAGCGAGGAGAAGGCGGCAAGGCGCACCGGCCGGACGAACGGCGTCACGGCGATCCACAGAAGCGTCAGCAGCGGCAGCACCAGGACGATCAGCACGTTGAGAATGACGACCCCGCCGCAGACCCAGCGTGCCCAGCCGAGCACCAGCGGTCGGGGCTTGTATCCCTTGCCGGTGACGGTGGCAAAGCGCGACGCGTTCAAGGCCAGGCGGCTGTAGAGAAACATCAGGCCCGCAACCAGCCCCGTCAGCGCCACCGAGAAGGCGCTGGCATGGCCGATCTGCGGCGGGACGGTGCGGATGCTGTCATAGATGTCGGTTGTCAGAAGGCTGAGGCCGGCTCCCGTTCCCACCAGCTTGGGAATCTCGAAGGCTTGCAGGGAGCGGATGAAGACGAACAGGGCGGCAGCGAGCCCCGCCGGCGCCGCCAGCGGAATGGAGATGCGCCGCATCATGTCGAGCACACTGGCGCCGCTCATGATGGCGGCCTCCTCGAGCTCGGCATTGGCCGAGCGGAAGCTCGCGGCGAACAGCAGGAAGGTCAGCGGAATCCAGCCGAACCCCTCGATCAGCACCATGCCCGCCATCGAGTTGACGTTGAACAGCACACCGCTGCCGCCGAGTGTCCGGTAGACATCGTTCATCGGTCCGGTGGGCCCGAGAAAGAACAGCCAGGCGGGAACGTAGATGACGCCGGGAATGCTCAGCGAAACCACGGTCATCAGGTAGGCCAGATCGCGGAATGGCGCGTTGGTGCGCTCGACGATCCAGGCCAGCGTACCGCCGAGCAGGATCGCCAGCAGCGTCGAAAGCGACGCGAAGATGAACGAGTTCATCGCGCTCTGCAGCACCTTGCCGCTTTCTGCCAGGCGCGCGAAATTGTCGAGTGTGAATGCGCCTGTCGAGCCGTTCGGCGTCAGTTCGAAAAGGCTGTTGCGCACCAGGGTGAAAAATGGCGGCAGGACGAGACAGCCAAGGATCACGACCATCGCCAGCGACAAGAGCCAAAGCGGATCGCGATAGCGATGCGCGGTCTCGGATGCCCGAGGCCGCGCGTCCTGTTGAGTCCCATCAGCAACGATTGTCATCAGAACAGTTCATCGTAGATTTTCAGCCACGTCTTGAGAGGCTCGGCGTCCTGCGACGCAACCTCCGGCGGCAGCAGGGTGAAGGTGAAATTCCCGGTGATCGGGCTGATCGACGGCTCCTTTGCCGGCACGTCGGGATTGCCGGGCGGATAGTTGGCATCGCGAATGATCGTCGCACCCTCGACCGAGAACAGATATTCGAGGAACAGCTTGGCGGCGTTCGGATGCGGCGCGCCCTTTACCAGCGCGATGGCGCCGAGATTGGCCACCAGCGGCTCCATCTTGATCCAGGCGATCGGCGCGCCCTTGCCCTGGCTGATCACCGCATGGTGGTTGTAGGTCATCAGGCCGATCTGATGCTGGCCGGTGATCACCTTGTCGATGGTCACGCGTTGGTTGCCTGGTTCGCGGATGATATCCTGCGCGCTGAGCTTGCGCAGGTAGTCCATGCCCTTCTCTTCGCCCATCGTCTTCAGGATGTTGCCGATGAAGCCGGGCGGCCCCGAAACGCCACGCGTGTCGCTCCACACCATCTGGCCCTTCCATTTCGGGTCGAGCAGATCCTCGTAGGTCTTCGGCGCGTCTTCCGCCGAGACCAGATCGGTGTTGTGGGTGGTGGTCAGGAACAGCGTGTAGATGCCGTCATAGAGTTTCGATTCCGGCCTGAACATCGGGTCGTAATTGGCCAGCGCATCGGGCACGAAAGGCTCGATCAGACCGGCAGCCTCCATCGGCGCGATGGCGGTGCCCGGCGTATCGAACAGATCGGCCTCGATCTTTCCGGCCCGCGCCTGGCTGGTGATCTTCAGAAGCGTATCGGCGTCCGACGTCGTGGCGTACTTCACCTCGATGCCGTATTTTTCGGCGAACCCGTCGGCAAGCGGCCGCACCACCTGGTTGACGATCAGGCCGGTGTACCAGACGACTTCGCCTTCGGCTTTCGCCGCCTCGATCAGTTCCGCCGAGGGTTCGGCGTGGGCAAAGGCCCCCACCGCCGAAATCGCCAAAGCGGCGCCGGCGAGTTTCAGGATATTGCGTCGTGTTTGCACTTAAGCGTCCTCCTCCAGTTTGCAATCGGCCTGTCCATCATGCCGACCAGGCCGGCTTGAGCACCGGTTCTCGTTGTCGGCGCATGTTGCTAACCATCATCGCCGATCGTCAAACGACTAAAAAGACCGAACCGATGAGGATTCCTCAAACGGTCAGCAGGAAAACGGGAACCGCCGGCTGCGTCAGGCGGCGTAAAACTCATCGGAATCCCACCTCGTCGAGAAACCCCGTCACGGTCGCCACGACAAGGTCCGGCGTATCGATCGCCATCACATGGCCCGTGTTCAACAAGGTGTAGCGCGCGCCGGCTATCCTGCCCGCCACATCGGCCACATGGTCCGGCGGGCGGAAGGCATCGTCTGTGCCGGCGGCGACCAGAACCGGGCAGTCGAGCGCGGCGATATCCGCGTCGAGGTCCATATCGGCCAGCATGCGCCATGTGGCGAGGCGGCCGGACTTGGCATTGTCCGCGATGCCGTGCCTCAGATCCTCCTCCAGCGCCTCGATCTTCTCGATCGTCGCGGCGCGGTGTTCCGCGATCAGGCCAGTCGCCGGCGCCAGGAGGACGAGCGCTGCGACTTTTTCGGGATGTCGTGCGGCGAAGCCGATGGCCACGCCGGCGCCAACCGCTGTGCCGACCAGGGCGACAGGTCGCTCGATCGACAGCGCGTCGAGCAATCCGTCGAGATCGGCAGCGGCCATATCGATGGAGAGTGAACCGGAGGGCGCTTGCGAGCGCCCGGCCCCGCGTTGATCATAGCGCAAGACACTCCATCGCGCGCCAAGACCCGCGACGACGGCGTCATAGCTTTCCAGGCTTCCGCCCATCTCGTGCAGCAAGACGACGGTTCGATCCCCGCCGCGCCGATGGTCGCAGCACAGGCGCGCGCCATTCGCATCGATCCACAACCTGTCCACGTTCGGCAATTTCCCTCCGTCGATCGGCTTGATGCCGCCCATAGGGCACGACGTCGCCGGCCCGCTGTCAACAGAGAGAAACTGATCGTCGTTTGACTTCTCCTCCCTCCGTTCGCGCCCACCACCGGGCCCGGTGGCTGGACAACGGCTCCGCTGCGCATGAGATTAGCTCAATGGACCTTACGGTTAAGTCGGTTGACTGACCGCGGCCTAGTGAGAACTCTGACCGGACAATCCGGGAGTTCCCCGCAGGGCGTCGCCGCCTCCCGAGGATCGTCTCGCAAGACCAGCGGAAAGGCCACCGTTCAACGGACCGGCCATGATGGAGGATCGATGAAACCTGTCGGCATGATTGCCAAGGCAGCCTCGGTGATCGGCATCGGGCAGACCGATTGGCCGGGCGATCATGCGCGTGTCAGAGCCGCTCAGAAGCCGCACGATTCCTATGGCTACGCCGCCCAGGCATTCGTCGGCGCCCTGGCCGACGCCGGCATTTCCCGCGACCAGATCGACGGCTTGATCGTCGGACCGACGACCGCCTACGAGCGGGTCGGCGAGTTGCTGGGGCTCGATGTCCGCTGGGGCGGGCAGGCCGACGCCATGCTCGGCGTGATGGAAGCGTGCATGGCGATCGCCTCCGGCCAGGCCGAGGTGGTCGCGCTGGTCTATGGCAACGACCAGCGCTCGGCCTTGGTGAACTACGGCGGCGCCGATGCGCAAGGCGGCGGCGCCTTTCTCTCCTATGTCTATCACGCCCCCTGGGGGTTCACCTCGCAGGGCGCGCTCTACGCCCTGATGGCGCGGCGCTATATGGAAGAGCGCGGCATGAGCCAAGCCGAGCTCGGCGAGGTGGCGGTGGCGCAGAGGATGGCGGCTGCAAGGAACCCGGCGGCGCTGATGCGCAAGCCGATCACCATCGACGACTATCTCGCCTCGCCCTTCATCTGCGAGCCGCTGCACATCTTCGACTATTGCCTGATCAACGATGGCGGCGTTGCCTTGATCGTCGCCGAAGCCGGCAAGGCCGAGCGCATCGGCCGGGCGCCGGTTCCCATCCACGGCATCGCGCGCCACGATCTCAATCGCGGGGCGACCAGCCTGGAGCCGCGCCTGACCGACTATTACCAGCCGGCGCAGAAGACGGTCGGCGAGGCGGTGTTCAACATGGCCTCGCTCGGGCCGCAGGATATGGACGCCCTGCAGATCTACGACAGTTTCTCGCTGCACATACCCCTGGCGCTGGAAGGCTACGGCTACTGCAAGCCGGGTGAAGCCGGCAAATTCATGCGCGAGCACGGCATCTCGCTTGCCAGGGGCCTGCCGGTCAACACCGGCGGCGGCCATTTGTCGGAGAGCTACATGCAGGGCTGGAATCACCAGATCGAGGCGGTGCGGCAGGTGCGCGGCGAAGCCGGTGAACGCCAGGTTCCGGACTGCCGCCACGTTCACTACAGTTCCGATGTCGCCGGCAAGGCGGTTTCGATCATCTATGGACGCTAGACCATGGCAAACGCACAACGGATCATGACGCTCTACGATGTTCCCATGTGGGAGAGCATCGAGCGCAGAAAGATGGCGCTTCCCAGATGCAGCGCATGCGGAACCTTCCGCTATCCGCCTGGGCCGATCTGCGCCGAATGCAACGCCTTGGACTATGAGTGGGCCGAGGTGTCCGGCAATGGCACGATCCTGTCATGGGTCGTTTTCCACCGGCAGTATTTCGACGATCATCCGCAGCCCTACAACGCCATCGCCGTGCGGCTGGCGGAAGGGCCTATCGTCGTATCGAACCTCGTTGGAGACGAACCGGACGGCAGCTGGATCGGTGAACGGGTGACGATCACCTATCGCCGCCATCTCGACCGTCTGCAGCATGCTTTCACGCTGCAAAACCAGAAATCCACGCAATTGAATCGAGGCGAAGATGCATGAAAAGGAAGTGCCGGTCGTCACGAAGCATGGCCGCATGCCGACATTTACAGTGCGTCCTGACGGCGACGGCCCCTATCCCGTCGTCATCCTGTACATGGATGCCCCGGGAATCCGCGAGGAGCTGCGCGACATGGCGCGGCGCATCGCGGCGCGCGGCTATTACTGCGCCCTGCCCGACCTCTACTACCGGCTGGGGACCATCCGCTTCGACCTGCCGCGCCGCGACGAGCGCATGTCCGCCGTCGTCGGTGCCTGCCTGCGCAGCCTGGACAATGGCGGCGTCAACGAGGACACGGCCGGGCTTCTGGCATATCTCGACGGCGAGATGGCCGCCAAGGCGGACAAGGTTTCCTGCGTCGGGTTCTGCATGAGCGGACGCTATGCGATCTCCCTGGCCGCTTACTTCGGCGACCGCTTCGCATCGGCAGCCTCGCTTTATGGCGTTGGACTGGTGACGGAGGACGAAGGCTCGCCGCACAGGCTGCTGTCGCAGGTTCGCGGCGAACTCTATTTCGGCATCGCCGAAACGGACACCGCCACGCCTCCCGAGACCATCGCCGCCATGCGCGAGGCGCTGGCCGCCTCCGGCGTCGAGCACGAGATCGAGATTCATCCCGACAGCCGCCACGGCTATTGTTTCGCCGCCGGCCGGGCCTACCAGCCCGCCGCCGCCGAGGCGACCTGGACAAAGATGTTCAACCTGTGGGACCGCACCCTGAAATGAAGATCGAGCGTCCCTATGAGGGGTTGGTTGTCGTCGAGGCCGCCGCGGGACCGCTCGGCAGCGCCCTGCGGCTGAGCACCGCGATGACCGGGCGCATCCTCGCCGATCTGGGCGCGCGCGTCATAAGGATCATCGGCGATGACGAGCAGCAACAGGCCCGGCAACCCTATTGGGGCGCGGAAAACGACGCCGTCGAGCGGTTCCTGTCGGCCGGCAAGTCGACCATGTGGGGCAATCCCGGCGACCGCGAATTCGTCTCACGGCTGCTGCGCCGGGCCGATATCGCCATCGTCGATCGGCATGTGCATCGCTTGATCGCGGCAGATGATTTGCCGGCAAATGTTGCGGTTCTATCGCTGTTCGGCGGCAGGCATGCGGATGCCGAGATTCCGGCAACGGAATTCACCATCTCCGCCCTGGGTGGGCTTTTGAACATGGTCGGCGACCCGGATCGCAAGCCCCTGAAGCTCGGCGGGCACCAGGAAGCCTATGCGCTCGGCCTCTCGGCGTTTTGCGGGCTTGCGGCCCTGCTTGCCGACAGGCGGCGAGCGCTGCCGACCATGACGGTCCGCGCCAATCTGCTCGACGTGGTCGTCTGGCTGAACTGGAAATCCGCGCCGCTGGAAGCCGGCGCGCCGGTGCCGCCGGGGCGCGCCGGTGCGGCGGCGGAATGGCAGGTGCTGCGCTGCGCCGATGGATGGATCGCCCTGGTCTACCAGGAGCCGGACTGGCCGCATCTGTGCGACATGGTCGGCGACGATCGGCTTCGACAGGCGAAATTCGCCACCCGGCAAGGCCGCCTCGGCAACCTCGCCGAACTCGCCGACATCATCGAAACGGTGTTCCTGTCGCGCACGCGGCGGCAGCTCCATGAACAGGCGGCGTCCCACCGGCTGCCGCTCGGCCCCGTCTGGAGCCCGGACGAACTGATCGACGACCCGCACAATCTCGCCCGCGCCATGTTCACCGCATTGCCCCCCCTGCCCGGTGAGCAGGCGCCGGTCCAGGCCCCGCGCCTGCCGGTGCTGTGGAACGGCCTGGTCCTGTCTTCCTCCGCCGGGCACGCCCCTGCCAGAGCCGTGGCCGGCCTGTCGTGAGCGCCCTTGCAGGCTATCGCGTTCTCGACCTCGGCATCATCACCGCCGGCGCGGCGACATCGGCGATCCTCGCCGATCTCGGCGCCGAGGTGATCAAGATCGAATCGCCCACCTACCGCGATCCGTTTCGCCAGTGGACCGGGGAAGGTCCCGATCCCGACGACCTGCCGCCGCTCTTTCGCGCCACCAACCGCAACAAGCAGGCGATCAGCATCGACCTGAAGCAGGCGCGCGGCCGCGAGGTGATGCTGCGCCTGGTCTCCGCCAGCCACGTGGTGGTGGAGAATTTCCGCCGCGGCGTGCTGCCCAAGCTCGGCCTTTCCTTCGACACGCTCCGCGCCGCCAACGACAGGATCGTCCTCGCCTCGGTTTCCAGCCAGGGCGAAACGGGACCGGATGCGCGCCACGTATCCTATGGCTCGACATTGGAAGCCATCGGCGGCCTGGCGTGGCGCACCGGCTATGCGGATGAAGGCCCGGTGATCAGCGGGCGCGACGTCAACTATCCCGACCAGGTGGCCGCCATCTTCGCCGCCGGCATGATCGCCACGGCGCTGCGTTCTGTGCACCACCAGGGCGGTCCGGCCGTCCATCTCGATCTGTCGCAGCGGGACCTGACCTCGTTTCTGGTCGGCGACGCCTTCATTTCCGCATCGATGGGCGGCAATGTCGGCCGCAATGGCAACGCGCAGGAGCCCTATTTGCTGCAGGATTGTTTCATGGCCGCCGACGATGCATGGATCGCCGTGTCCGTCGCCGAGACCGACCGGGCGGCGCTTTCGGCCCTGCTCGACATCGATCCGCAATCCTCCTTGCACCGGCTGCATGCAGCGCTCTCCAGCCACATCGCCGGCATGCGCGGCGGAGAGGCCGTTGCAGCGTTGGGCAGGATCGGGCTGGCCGTGGCGCCGGTGCTCGACGGCGCTGGAATCCTGCACCGTGAAGGCGCGTTCTGGTCGCATGCCCTGCAGCGCCAGGACGGACGCCTGGTCAAGGGCTTCCCATTTCAGATCGACGACATGCCGCTGGCCATCGAGCGCCCGGCTCCGAGCATTGGCGTGGACACGCGAGCCGTGCTGGCGGAGGTGGGCGGCTATGATGAGCGCGAAATCACGGCGCTGGCAGAGGCCGGCATCATCGAGGTCGGACCCGCCTCAACGCCTCTGTGAAACGGTGTAGCGGTCCAGCCGGCCCTGCGACTGGACCAGCCAGGCGTCGAATTCGACCACCTGCGCCAGGATCCAGTCCCTGAACTCGACCAGCCGGGAATCGTTCTCCATCTGCTTGGCATAGGTCAGGTAATAGGCGTTGCCATTGTCGTGGACGAAATCGAATGGCGTCACCAGGCGCCCCGTGACCAGATCCTCGGCGATCAGCGACACCTGGCCGATGGCGATGCCGATGCCTTCGATGGCCGCCTGGTAGGCGAGGCTCGAACTCTCGAAATGCAGGCCGCGCTGGTCGTCGATCGCCTCGCCGCCGGCGGCGTCCAGCCAGTCGCGCCAGTCGTCCGGCCGCGCCATCGAGCGCAACAGCGTCGCCTCCGCCAGCATGTCGACGGTCATCTTGCCGCCCATCGCCGCGGCATAGTCGCGGCTGCACACCGGCACCAGCGCGCTGCCGGCCAGCCGGTGGGCGATCAGGTCCGGCCAGTCGCCCTTGCCCATCTGGATGACCACATCGACATCGCCCAGATAGATCAGATTGGCCGGGATCGGCAGAAGCGTCGTCGTCAGCTGGATCTCGCGGGTCGGGTAGAGCCGATGAAACAGCGGCAGGCGCGGCATCAGCCACCGCAAGGTGAAGGTCATCGGGCAATGGATGCGCAGCGAGCGCGCCCGGTGGGCGGTCAAGAGACGCTGCGTGGCGCGGTTGATCTGGTCGAAGGCGTCGCCCAGCGCCATCGCATATTCGCGCGTTTCGTTGGGAATGCGCAACTCGCGGCTCGTCCGCTCGAACAATTCCAGCCCGAGCACGTCCTCCAGCAGCTTGATCTGCCGGCTGATCGCGCCGGGTGTGACGAACAGCTCCTCCGCCGCCTTGGTGAAACTGACATGGCGCCCGGCGGCCTCGAAGGCGCGCAGGGCGTTGAGCGGCGGAAGGCGTTTTGACATGGTCACCCTTGAGAATTACTCACTGTGCCGTACCGAATGGTCAATTGACCATCGTCATGATTTCGAATTGTCTAGGCAGGCGATTATTGTTGATGTTGACGCAAATTCCGGCGTCAATCAACCGTCACGGCGACGATACCTGAATCTGCGTCGATCAAGAAAGCACCGATAACGGTCAACCGGCGTATTCTGGCAAGGCACTCGATCGTTGACTTTTTTTGAACTGGGTGGCGACAAGCAATGAAACTCTACGGGTCGTCGAGATCGCCTTATGTGCGCAAGGTTCTGATCACCGCGCATGAGACCGGCACGATCGGCGACATGGACATCGAGATGATGACCGTCACCGCGAAGGCGTCCAATCCACGGCTTCTGGAGATCAATCCGCTCGGCCAGATCCCCACACTGGTCCTCGACGATGGCGAGGTATTCTACGATTCGGCGGTCATCTGTCGTTACCTCGATCTGGTGCTGGGCGAAGGGCGGCTGCATCCGCGCGAGATCGCCGCCGAACTGGCGATGATGCGTCGCCTGGCGGTCGGCGACGGCCTGATCGCCACGCTGATGAACCTGCTTGCCGAACAGGCGCGCTGCCAACCGGGCCATTCGGATCTGCGCATCGCGGCGATCATGCGGAAACTGCCGTGCATCTTTTCCAGCCTCGACGCGGAAGCGGACCGCATGGCGGAGGCTCCCTTCGATATGAGCCAGATCACGATAATTGCCGCCCTTTGCTACGTCGATTTTCGTCTTTCGGCGGCATGGCCGTGGCGCGACGGATATCCGGCGCTGGCGCGTTGGTTCGCAATCGCCGGCGCCCGCTCCTCGGTCGTGGCGACCGCCTATTTCGACGAGCAGGGCGCGGCGGGAACAGGACAAGCGGAGAAAGCAAGGACACAATGAGCATCAGCGGTAAAGCCTACATTGTCGGCGCGTACGAACATCCCACGCGCAAGGCGCCGGACAAGTCGCTCGCCCAGCTTCATGCGGAAGTGGCGCTCGGCGCGCTGCAGGATGCGGGGCTGGGCAAAGACGATGTCGACGGCTATTTCTGCGGCGGCGATGCTCCGGGCACCGGTCCGCTGTCGCTCGTCGACTATATGAACCTGAAGGTGCGGCATGCCGATTCGACCAATATCGGCGGCTCCTCCTATATTCTTCATGTCAACCACGCCGCCCAGGCCATCGCCGCCGGCAAATGCGACATCGCCCTGGTGACGCTGGCCGGCCGTCCGCGCAGCGAAGGGGCGCAGAAGGGCGCGCCGCAGCGCACCGACAATCCGATGCAGCCGGATTTCCCCTGGGAACAGCCCTTCGGCATGACGACGCTCAACGCCTACGCGATGTGCGCCATGCGCCACATGCACCAGTTCGGAACGACGCCCGAGCAGCTCGCCTGGGTCAAGGTCGCCGCCTCGCATCACGCCCAGCACAATCCGAATGCCGTGCTGCGCGATGTGGTGACGGTCGAGGATGTGGCCAACTCGCCTATCATCGCCGATCCGCTGCGCCGGCTCGATTGCTGCGTCATCAGCGATGGCGGCGGCGCGGTGATCGTCACCCGTCCGGAGATCGCCCGCAGCCTCAAGCGCCCGCTGGTGAAAGTGCGCGGCGCCGCCGAGGCGATCAAGCACCTGTCGGGCGGCGATGTGGATCTGACCTATTCGGCCGGCGCCACCACGGCTCCGCTCGCCTTCGGCGAGGCCGGCGTGACCCCGGCCGACATCAAGTATGTCTCCCTCTACGACAGCTTCACCATCACCGTGATCGTCCAGTTGGAAGACCTCGGCTTCTGCAAGAAGGGCGAAGGCGGCCGCTTCGTCGCCGACGGCAATCTCATCTCCGGCATCGGCAGATTGCCCTTCAACACCGATGGCGGCGGCCTGTGCAACAACCACCCCAACCATCGCGGCGGCATGACCAAGATCATCGAGGCGGTGCGCCAGCTGCGCGGTGAGGCCCATCCGGCCGTACAGGTCGACGGTTGCGACCTGGCGCTGGCGCACGGCACGGGCGGCCTGCTCGGCACGCGCCACGGCTCGGCAACGCTGATCCTCGAACGCGAATAGGAGTTGTCATGTCGATCCTGTCCGATGCGCTGGAGCATCACCCCGAAACGCAGCCCTTCTGGTCCGCCCTCGGCGAGGGACGTTTCCTGCTCAAGCATTGCCGCGCCTGCGGCCGCGCCCACTGGTATCCGCGCGCCATCTGCCCATTCTGCACCAGCGCCGACACGGAGTGGCGCGAGGCAAGCGGCGACGGCACGATCTACTCCTACAGCATCATGCGCAAGGCGAAGGAGCCCTACGCCATCGCCTATGTGACGCTGGCGGAGGGGCCGACCATGATGACCAACATCGTCGACAGCGATCTGGAGGCGATCCGCATCGGCGGATCGGTGCGGATCGCCATCGGCAAACGTGACGAAGACCTCCTGCCGCTGTTCAGGCTCGCCTGACGTGGAGACACGCCGGCGGCGCGGAGGCATCCGTGCGCCGGTCATGGCGGTTTCGCCCGGCCCTGCCAGGTACACAAGGAATTCTATCGAGAGAGGAAACAGCCCGATGCCCGCACCCATCTCCCGCACGCTCGCCGCGTTCGCCGCGCAACTGAAGTTCGACGACATTCCCGGCCTGGCGGTCGAGGCGATCAACACCGGCATCACCGACACGGTCGGCGTCATGATGTCGGGGATCGGCACGCCCGTCTCAAAGCTCACGCTCGACAGCGTCGGCACGCGCGGCAAGACGGGCGAGGCCCGCATCTTCCTTGGCGACGAGCGTGCATCGGCGGTCGATGCGACGCTCGTCAACTCGGTCACCACGACCAGCGTCGTCTATGACGACGTCGCCTTCACCGGAACCCACACCAGCACGATCCTCATGCCGGCCCTGTTCGCCGAGGCCGAAGCCTTCGGCGCGTCGGGGCGCGATGTGGTGCGCGCCTATGCGGCGGGCTATGAGGCCTGGGCGCGCCTGGCCGAGCGCGATCCCGATTCCTACGCCGGCAAGGGATGGCACGCGACGGCCGCCTTCGGCGCCACGGCGGCCTCCATCGCCGTCTGCAACCTGCACGGCCACGACGCGGAAACCACGCTCCGGGCGATCGGCATCGCCGCCGCCATGCCGGGCGGCATCACCGCCAGCTTCGATACCGATGTCGGGCCGTTCCAGGTCGGTCGGGGCGCGGCGGCCGGCGTCATGGCGGCGCGGTTGGCCAAGGCCGGCATGACGGCGCCCGAGGACGGGCTCGAGCGCCCCGGACGCGGCATGCTGGTCGCGTTGTCGCCGAAGGGCGCGGTCGATCTCGACACGCCGATCGCCGATCTCGGCAGCGCCTGGCGCCTCGAGACGATCGGCATCAACATCAAGCAATATCCCTTCGGCAACATGAACCAGCGCGCCATCGACGGCACGCTCGACCTGGTCAGGGAACATGACGTTTCGCCCGAGGCGGTGGAGCGGGTCGAGGTGCTGATCAGCGAAGCGCAATATGCGGTCGTCTCGAAATCGCCGTCGACCATCAACTTCGTGCCGAGCCACAGCATCACGCTCGCCGTGGCCGGCGCGATCATCGCCCGCCGGGGGACATTCGCCGAGCTGAGTGAGACCTTCCACAGCCGCCCCGACGTGCAGGCGCTGATGAAGGTCATCGCGCCGGCGGTCGACAAGACGATCCCCGCCGACACCCAGCCCAATCTGGGCTACAGCGGCGGCATCCGCATTCATCTGAAGGATGGAACCGTTCTTGAGAGCCCGAGCGTATCCTATGCGCGCGGACACTGGACCCGGCGCATGAGCGAGGAGGAGCTGTGGACCAAATTCGCCGCCTGCACGCATGGCCGTCTCGACGAGGCGAAGGCGCGCCGCCTGTTCGACCAGCTCCTGCACCTGCAGAATGTGGGCAGCATCGCGGATTTGAATGCTTGATGGGCTTGGGGGCGTCAGCGCCCCCACTCAAAACCGGTCTATCTCTTTGTTTTTCTGCATTTACGCGGGCGTCAGGTAATTCCACCTGACTGCAACCCGCCTCTATGTGTGCGCCACCGCGGCCTTCTGGCTGCCCGAAATCCCCCAGGGCACGCCGAGCGCCGCGCTGCCGGGGAATTCGAGAAACACGTCGGAGCCGATCTCGAACGCCGTTTCCGGCTCCATGTTGATCTGGAACGTGCGCCCGCCGACCTTCACATTGTAGCGGATCATATTGCCGAGGAAACCGCTCAGCGTGACGGTCCCCTTCAGGCGGTTGAAGCCGTCGCGCGCCGGTGCGCCGAGCGGCTGGAGATCCATCGATTCGGGGCGGATCGACACGGCGATGTCCTCTCCGGCGGGCAGCATCTCCTGAAAGGCGCAAGCGATTTCCTCGCCGCCCTCGAGCACCACCGCACCCAGGCCCTTGCCGTTGAGCGGGCGCGTGACCTTGCCGCGCACCAGATTCGTCGCCCCGACGAAGCCGGCGACGAAAGCGCTTTTCGGCCGGCCGTAGATTTCGCGCGGCGGCCCCATCTGCACCACATTGCCCTTGTCGATGACCGCCACCAGGTCGGACATTTCCAGCGCCTCGGTCTGGTCGTGCGTGACATAGATGGTCGTGATGCCGACCTGCTGCTGCAGCCGCTTCAGCTCGGTGCGCATCTCATCGCGCAGGGTCGCATCAAGATTGGACAGAGGCTCGTCGAGAAGCAGCAATTTGGGCTGGCGGACGATGGCCCGGGCCAGCGCGACGCGCTGCTGCTGGCCGCCCGAAAGCCGCGTCGACGAGCGCGTCTGAAAACCGTCCAGCCCGACACGCCTGAGCGCATCGTCGACCATGCCGGTGGTTTCGGCCTTGCTGTACTTGCGGTCCTTCGACACCCGCAGCGGAAAGGCGACATTCTCGAAGACGGTCATATGCGGCCAGATCGCATAGGACTGGAAGACCATGCCGATGTTGCGCCGGTTCAGCGGAACCGTCACGCCGCTCGCGCCGTCGAACAGCACCTGGTCGCCCAGGCGGATCGTGCCCCTGTCGGGCCGCTCCAGGCCGGCGATGCAGCGCAGCGTCGTCGTCTTGCCGCAGCCGCTCGGCCCCAGAAGGGTGAAGAACGTCCCCGGCTTGAGGGAGAAACTCGCCTCGCGAATGCCGCCGGCGATGCCGTCCTCGCTCATGACGAAGATCTTGCTCAGGCCGCTCACCTCCAACGTCGATGTCGAAGCTTCACTCATTCCCCTTCCCCTTCGCTCTTGTCCCGGCCCTGGCGTGAAATCGGAGCCGGCTCCGTCGCACCGTCCTGTCACGCGTAACGCAGCGGCGCGGCGGTGAGGCCCTGCAGCATCTCGCGGGTCAGTCCCTCGACCATGTCGATGACCAGAAAGCCTGTCGGCGACACATCCAGTACGGCAAGATCGGTGTAGATGCGCGTCACCGCGCTCGATGCCGTCAAGGGATAGTTGCAGCGCTCCACCAGCTTCGGCTGTCCGTCCTTCGTCGTGTGCGACGTCATCACCCACACATTGCGCGCGCCGACCGACAGGTCCATCGCCCCTCCGACGGCCGGCACGCGGTCGTTGAACGAGGTTGTCCAGTTGGCGAGATCGCCGTTCTGCGCCACCTCATAGGCGCCGAGCACACACAGATCGAGATGGCCGCCGCGGATCATGGCGAAACTGTCGGCATGATGAAACAGCGATGCGCCCTCCACCAGCGTCACATTCTCCTTGCCGGCATTGATCAGCCACGGGTCGACTTCCTCGGCGGTCGGCACGGGCCCCATGCCGAGAATGCCGTTTTCCGAGTGCAGCACCACTTCGCGGTCGGGCGGTATGTGGTCGGCGACGAGCGTCGGCAGCCCGATGCCGAGATTGACGTACCAGCCTTCGGGAATATCGGCCGCCGCGCGCCGGGCGATTTCGTTCTTGTTCCGGCTGCGATAGGGCTTGGCGTTGCCGGCGGTCATTTCGCGCCTCCTTCGGCCGTTGCGACCCGCGAGACGGGCGGATCGCCGCCCGGCACATGCACGACGCGATTGACGAACAGCCCCTGGGTGACGACATCGTCCGGCCGGATGGCGCCGAGCGGCACGATGTGCTGCGCCTGGACGATCGTCAGCCGGCCCGCCATGGCCATGATCGGATTGAAGTTTCGCCCGCTGCCGCGATAGGTGAGATTGCCCCAGCGATCGGCCCGCCACGCTTCGACGAGGGCGATGTCGGCGGTCAGGGCATATTCGAGCAGATATTCGCGCCCGTCGATCACCCGTGTCTCGCGGCCCTCGGCCAGCTGCGTGCCGACGGCGGCCGGCGTGTAGAACGCCGGAACGCCGGCGCCGCCCGCCCGAATGCGCTCGGCCAGCGTTCCCTGCGGAACCACTTCGAGCTCGATCCGGCCCGCCTTGTACGCCGCGTCGAAGGTCGACGAGCCGCGCGGGAAGCTGCAGATCATCTTCCTGACGCAGCCCTTGCCGATCAGCCGTCCAAGACCGATGTCCGGCTCGAACCCGGCATTGTTGGCGATCACGGTGAGATCCGTCAGCCCCGAATCTCCCAGGGCGTCGAGCAGGGCGTTCGGCTGCCCGACGGCGCCGAAGCCGCCGACCAGGACGGACGCCCCGTTGGCGATGCCCGACAGCGCTTCGGCGATATCCTTCACTTGCTTGTCGATCATTCCGCTTCACGTCTCCTCCGGCCGGGCCGGCATTTGCAACGCATTCAGGGATGGGGCGCGGCCATTCCATGGAATGCATGCTACCGGCCGACATAATGCGGCGCGCGCTTCTCCTGAAACGCCCGCCGTCCCTCGATTCGATCATCCGTGTCGCGCAGCAGCCCCCAGACCAGGCGCTCCAGGCGCATTGCCTCGTCGAGCGGCAGCGCGCCGCCTTCCTTGACCAGACGCTTGATCGCCCGCACCGAAAGCGGCGCGTTGTCGGCGATCCGCCGGGCCAGCGCCTGCGCCTCGGCAACGAGGTCTTCGGCGGGCACGATGCGGCTGATGAGGCCGAGGCGCAAGGCCTCGGCAGCGTCGATCATATCGCCGGTCAGGAGCATCAGCATGGCGTCGCTGGCGCCCACCATGCGCGGCAGGCGCTGGGTTCCGCCGGCGCCGGGAATGGTGCCCACCCTCACTTCCGGCAGGCCGAACCGCGCATGCGGCGCGGCGAGGCGGATGTCGCAGGCCAGCGCCAGCTCCAGGCCGCCGCCCAGCGCATAGCCGTTGATCGCGCAGATCAGCGGCTTGTCGGTGGCCAGGCCGGAAACGAAACTGTGGTCGCCCGGACCGAAAGCCTTGGCGGCGTAACTTTCGGCGGGCGGCATCGTCTTCTTCAGGTCGGCGCCGGCCGAAAAGGCCTTTGCGCCCGCGCCGGTCAGGACCGCCGCGCGAATATCGCCGTCGCCGTCGATGCGCCGCCAGCAGTCAAGCAGCGCGATCTCTGTTTCCGGGTCGATCGCATTCATCGCATCAGGACGGTCAAGCGTCACCGTCGCGACATTGCCCGTCACCGAGAACTGTACTGAACCCACCTTCAAACCCTTATCAACGCTGTCGCAATTCCCGATCCTGGCCGAAGGGTAGAAACGGACCGCATGAGGGTCAAACGACTAAACCGGGCAACCGATTGATTTTTTCTCACCCTCTGCCGCCGCTTCGGCTCCGCCTTCCAGGGTGCCGCTTGAGTTTCGGTCGATCAGCCGAAACCGCACGCGGCAACAGATCGCCCGTTCTTTCCGCCTGTTGTTTGAGCATTGCTCAATCGCCCGTTCGCTTAACTCGCTTGACGGTGCGCCGTCGCCATCGGTCAATTGACGCGCAGCGACCCTCCTGTCTTTCCGCAGGACAGCCGGCGTCCGGAACCGCATCCTCCCACTCCGTTCGCATGGCTCGAAAGGTGAAGCGGTTCGCCTTGCGGCGGAGTGGACATGCGTGCTTGCCAAATGACCGATGAAGGACAACCAGATGGCGGAGATTTCACCTGAAACGACCGGGAAATCGGCCATGCCGGCGCGGCGGCCGGCATTCTCGGTCGGCCTGCGGGCGGACCCGGCCAACTTCGCCGCCTTCATCCGGCAGGCCGACGAGCTCGGTTTCGCCGGCCTGTGGGTGCAGGACACGCTCAACGACCGGAATTTCTCCCTCGATCCGCTGCACCAGCTCTCCTATGCGGCGGCCGTCTCAAAGCGGATGCGGCTCGGCATCTCGGTGCTGTTTTCCGGCTATCGCAACCCCGCGGTGCTGGCCCGCGAACTGGCGACCATCGACCAGCTCTCCAGCGGCCGGCTCACCGTCGGGCTCGGCGTCGGCAACGCCTATCACCGCCCGCGCCTGGCCGCGCTCGGCATCCAGACCGACCGGCCCGTGCCGCGGCTGATCGAGGGCATCGGCGTCATGCGCGCGCTCTGGGGCGAGGAGGAGGCCAGCTATCAGGGCGAGATCTACGCCTTCAGCGGCATCCGCTCGCAGCCCAAGCCGATCCAGCGCCCCGGACCGCCGATCCTCATCGGCGCGCGCAACGAGAAGGCGCTGCGCCGCGCCGTGGCGATCGCCGATGGCTGGACCGGCGCGGCGATGATTCCGCATGAGCAGCGCAACGAGGAACTGGCGATCCTCGATGACGAACTGGCGGCGACGGGCCGTGATCGCGCGTCGTTCACCATCTCGGTCAATGTCTACACCGCCGTCGATCCCGACCGCGACGTGGCGCACCGGCGCGTGCAGGAGGTCCTGTCCAAAGGCTTCAAGGACAACCCCGTCTACGACGCCGGTTCGATGGCCGAGCGCGTCGCCGTGTTCGGTTCCGCCGAGGAATGCGCCGAAACCTATCGCAGGATGCTCGACCAGGGGATCGACGAACTGGTCCTGCATCCCATGTACGACCCCGCCATCCAGCTCGAAAGGCTGGCGCGCACGGTCGAACTGGTCCGCGCCGCTTAGGGTCAGGACCGAAACACCCTAGCGCCCCGGTGCTCCCAGTTGGCGCAGAAAGCTCCTGTAGTCTGTTCGCACCCACTCCTCCACCAGCCGCCCATCGTCGTCAAAGCGGAAGATGTTGATCAGGTCCATGACGATGCGCTGCCCGTTGGGCGGCAGCGACCCCGCCGGAGACATGGTGAATTCGTCGACGAATGTCCCCTCGATCCAGGTCTGGCAGGCAAGATGACCGCCTTCCGCGATGATGATGCCGCGCCGGATCGAGCGATCGGCGAATGCGGCGCGCAACGACCGAAAATAGTCGGTGAGCCCGGCATAATCCGTCTCGAATCCATCGGGGCCGTGGAAACGAAACGCGTCAGTGTTGAAATATGTATCGGTCTCGGCCTGATCTTCGCCGGAGACTTCAAGTTCGCCAGCCCTGATCAGACGGGCAATCAGTTCATCTCGGTTCAACGGCATGTCTTATCCTTTGCAATGACAATCTTCATCTCGAACGTGGTCTTTCAACGCATGCATGGCGCGCCGGGCGCTCAGCGCGCCTTCGGCCTGGCGCGCGTGACGATGAACCACTCGGCAACGAGCGCGGACACGAAGATCGCGCTCCACAGGCTGGAGGTGTAGAGCTGGTCGAACGGGATCGACGGCACCAACTGCCGCACGCCCATGCCGGCGACCAGAAAGACCCGCAAAAGCACGGCGGCGAAGGTCAGCGCGTAGTTGCGGATCATCCAGATGCGGTGATCGGCGAAACGGCGCTGGCGGGCGGCGCGATAGGCGTGCCAGGCCGAAAGGAGCCAGCCCATGATGAGCAAACTGAAACCGACCTGGGCGGCAAAGCCCGCCGTGGTCATGATCGTGGAAGCGATGGCGGCGATGCTGCCCAGGACGACGCAGCAAAGATAGACCTTCCCGGCGAGGCGATGCGCCTTCGGCCAGCGGGTGCGTATGGCCGGCATGAACTGGAACGGGCCGATGATCAGGGCAAGCCCGCTCGGAACGGCGTGAACGGACAGCCACAGCATGTGCGCGGTGAAAGCCGCATTGAGCGGAATTCGGCTCCAGAGCGGATCGAAGGTCGCATAGGGCGGCACGGCGTAAAGGCCGATGGCGATCGCCGCGATTGCAATCAAGCCCCATCCGAGATGGCGGCTTGCCGCGCGTGGCGGTCGTTGGTCGGAAGGTTCGGTGGCGGCGGTCATGGTCTCGCTCTGGAATCCCGGCTGCTGGCTTTGTTCCAGACCATCCTGCATCGCCCTTACCTCAAAAGAAATTGTCGGAATTCTTCCATCTGCTAGTATCCTTTTTATGAGCAACCTCATTTCCTGGGATCATCAGCGCGCCTTCCTGGCCGTCATCGAGGAAGGCAGCCTGTCGGGCGCGGCCCGGCGGCTCGGCGTGTCGCAACCGACCATTCGCGGCTGGATCGCCGCGCTCGAGGAGGCGCTCGACACGAGGCTGTTCAGCCGCTCGGTCAATGGCCTGACCCCGACCGAAAGCGCGCGCGCCCTGGTCGAGCCGGCGCGCGCCATGTCGCTTGCCTCGGATGTCTTCGTTCGCGCGGCCACGGCTGCGCCGGGCGAGATCGCCGGCACGGTCCGCGTCAGCGTTTCCGAGACGATGGGGATCGAGGTGATTCCGCCGATGCTCGTCCCGTTGCGGCGGAAGCATCCCCGCCTGACCGTCGAACTCTTCGTGACCAACAAGCCGGCCGATCTTCTCGCCCAGGAGGTCGACATCGCCGTGCGCACCTTCGCGCCCGGGCAGGATGCCCTGATCGCCCGCAAGGTCGGAACCATACCGCTCGGCTTCTTTGCCAGCATCGACTATCTGGAACGCCGCGGCTGGCCTGAGACGATGGCCGACCTGGCCGGACACGATATTCTCGGGCCCGATCGCTCGGCCGTCGATCTGCGGCTCGGCAATGCCGCCGTGCCCGACCTGCGCCCGGCGCGCTATGCCTTGCGCACGGATTGCCACCCGGCGCGCATTGCGGCGGTGCGGGCGGGGCTTGGCATCACCGTCATGCAGGTTCCCATCGGCTCCGGGGATCCGGGGCTTCGGCGCCTTTTCCCCGACACTGTGGTGACGTCGATGGACACCTGGATCGTCGCGCACGAGGATCTCAGATCCGTGGCCAAGGTCGGCGCGGTGTTCGACCACCTGGTCTCGGCCTTCATCGATTTCATCGGCGGGCACGGGAAACCGGCCGGCAGGGGCTCAGGCTTGCCCTAATGCATGTCGCATTCAAATGGATCCATTTGAATGACAACGAACATGCATCATTTCAAGGTGCTACAGCGTCCTTTGCGCGTCTGATAAGACGCGCAAAGGACGCTGTAGGCAGACCGTGCCGGATGAAACCAAGCGCGGTTGCCGCTCTATGCCGACGATCCGCGCCGTGCCACGACGAGGGCCAGAACGGCGCTTGCAAGGTAGGCCGCCGCCGCTGTTCCGAGCGCCCAGGCATAACCCTCGACGGTCCCCGCGCGGGTGGCCGCCACCGCCATCAGAGCGGCAAAGCCGATCGTCGGGCCGAGTTCCATCGCCGTGTTCATCACGCCGCCGGCAAGTCCCATCTGTTGCGGGGGAACATTGTCCATCGACAGGACGGCCGCGCCGGAGAAGATGAGCGACATGCCGCCGGCCAGCAAGACCTGCCCCGGCAGCAGCACGGCGAGATAGTCGGCGTTTCGCTCGAGCAGGGCAAGCCACGCCAACCCCGCGGCGCCGATGAGAAAACCCGCAGCTGTCGTGACCCGCGCCCCGAACCGCGCGACGACGGTCGCTGCCAGAAAGTTCACGCCGATCAGAGCGACGGCAAAAGGCAGGAACGACACCGCCGTCTGGAAAGGCGTCCAGCCGCGCACGTCCTGAAGATAGACAAGCAGGATGAATTCGATCAGCAGCGACCCGGCTGCGGCAAGCATCATGCCGACAAGCCCCAGGAGCCGCATCCGGTCGAGAAGGAATGCCGGCGGCAGAAGGGGATCGCGGATGCGGCGTTCCGTGAACAGGAACAGGAGGAGCAGCGCCACTCCGGCAGCCAGCGGTCCATAGACCTCCGGCGAGCGCCAGCCCGCCTCATGGCTGGCAATCAGCCCGAAGCTCGCAAGGACGATGCCTGCGGTGGCCAAGAGGGCGCCCAGGGGATCGAGGCCTGGCCGCTTCGCATCGACACGCGGACGCGCCGGCGGCAGCATCGTCGCGGCGGCCGCCAGCCCGACAAGCGACACGGCAATCGGAACAGCGAACATCCAGCGCCAGTCGACGACGCTCGTGATCATGCCGGACGATATGAAGCCGAGCACTGCGCCAAGCACCGAGACGCCGCCCCAGACCGCCATGGCCCGACCAAAGGCCGCCATGTCGGGGTAGAGAGAGCGGACCATGCCGAGCGCGGCGGGAGCGATCAGCGCGCCCGCGACGCCTTGCAGAAAGCGCATCGCCAGGAGTTCCTCGTAACGAGAGGCCAGCGCCGCAACCAGCGACGCCAGTCCGAACAGAACCAGGCCGACCACGAACATCGTCCGGGCGGCGTACCGGTCCGTAAGCCGGCCGCCAAACAGGAGCAACCCGCTGAAAGGCAGGCCGTAGGCGACCTGCAGCAGGAGGACGCGGGAATCGGACAAAGCGAACTCGCCGGCGATCTTCGGCAGCGGGATCATGATCAGGGCGATGGTGAAGATCAGCGTCGCTTGAACGATGGCCAGGACCGGGAAGGCAAGCCGGGTCGGGGATCGCAGGCGGCCGCCAGCGGCTTCGTAAGACGTCATTGCGCCATATCCTTATTTCATTCTATCAATCAATTGAATGACATTATATATGACCGCAGTCAAGCCGGCGCAGACCAGGCGATATCCACATGGAACGGTTTTACCGAGCGGCGCCCAATCGCCTGTTAGAGCGCCATGCGTCCATTCGGACGCATAAAGGCGCTCTATCTCTTTGAATCTACACATCGTGCTTTCCGAAAATCGATGCCGATTTTCGGGCCGATCCTGTAGCCGGCGTCCTTCCAGCGCATCGCCGATTCATGAAAACCATCTGCACGGCGACAGCCGCGTGCGCAGAGCCAGAACGTGAACGCGCGAAGAGAGAATCAGGCGGGCGTTTCGACCTGAAGCCCAGCGGCTTTCCAGTCCGGGAAGCCAGCGGCGAGCCGGCGCACATGGAAGCCCTTGTCTTCCAGAAGCGCGGCGGCGGTGGTGGACAGCACGCAATATGGTCCCCGGCAATAGGCGACGACCTCCTGGCCCGGGGGCAGTTCGGCAAGCCGTTGCTCCAGTTCCCCGGCCGGGATATTCAGCGCCCCGGGCAGATGCCCGAGGGCGAATTCTTCCGCTGAACGCACATCGAGGAGCGTCACGTCGCCCGAGGCGAGGCGGTCGAGCAATTCCTCGCGGGAAATCGAAGCGTGCCGCCCCCCGGCATTGGCCGGATCGGCGATCAGTTCGCGGACCTCCGCACGCGTGTATTCGGCGTAATTGCGCAAGGACGCCAGCACGTCTTCGACCGGGCCTGCGCCGAGGCGATAAAGCACCCGTTTGCCATCCCGGCGGGTGTCTACGAAACCGGCCCGCCGCAAATGCTGGAGATGCTGCGACGTGTTGGCGACGGTGAGGCCCGCCAGTTCGGCAAGCCGCTCCACGGGCCGTTCGCCTTGCGCGATATGCTCCAGCAAGGTGAGGCGATGCGCATGCCCGAGAACGCGGGCGATGTCGGCCAATTGGGAGAAAAGCTGCAAACGGGCGTCAGAGTTCGTCATCGGCGAAACCGTAACATGATCAAATCGATCAAGCAATCGATTGAATGTTGTCCGATCCGTGCCGGTCGTCGAGGCGTCAGCGTTCCTGCAGCGCCAATCGAATGCCGAGAGCGCAGTAGATGCTGCCGACCACCTTTCCCTGCCATCTCAGCACAGCCGGGTTGCGGCGCAGAAAGTTCCCCAGTCCGCCGGCGCTGACTGCAAAGACAATTGTGCTGAAGAACCCGATGAACGCAAACAGCACACCAAGAATGGTGAGTTGCGCAAGCACATAGCCATTTTCCGGCCGAACGAATTGCGGAAGAAACGCCAGGAAGAATAGTGCAGTTTTGGGATTCAACACTTCCGCCAGAATGGCCTGCCGGAAGGCTTGGAGCGCAGTGATGGGTGTTCGGCCTTGGCCCAGGGACGACGGTGCTTTCTCGAGGATTGCCTTGATTCCAAGGTAAACAAGATACGCGGCCCCGAGATATTTGACGATGCTGAACAGCACCGCGGAGGTGGCGATGATTGCCGAGATTCCCACAACCGCGAAGATTGTGTGGATGATGTCGCCCGCCGTTATGCCGGCTCCGGTCGCGATGCCGACCCTTGCTCCGGAGGTGGTGGCACGGGCGACCGTTAGCAACGTCGCAGGTCCGGGGATAAACACGAAGCCCAGGACGATGACCATATAGGTAATCAGCGTAGCCTGGTCGATCATCCTGTAGGTCCTCCCCGATTTTTCCGATGAAGGCATAGATCCATTGGGTTGGCAATATGGAGCCATGCCGGGATCGGAGATCCCCGTCCAGGCGTCAATGTCGGGAAAGGGCGCGCAGCGGAAGTTTCCAAGGGTCGGTGCAAATGTCCACAATCGGGCGAATAGCGACCGCTTCTACGCTGCCGCGGCAAGCGGCCGGATAAGATCGCCAAGCATCGGCATCGGAGTGCGCTATGGCGCGCATTCCGGGACGCCGGAATTGCGCGGCAATCATCGGCAGGTGGCGGGCCCCACGTCTGCTCTGTCATGTCGCCGTTTTCAGAAAATCCAGCGCGGCAACGGTGCGCTTGGGCTCGATCTCGTGGGTTCCGGCCGTCACGATCCCCTCCACAACGAAAGGGTCAGCGGCGATGCGTGCATCGTGATCGGCGCGGTTTTCCCCATGGGCGAGGATGGCGCCCCCGGCGGCAGGCTGGAGCGAGCCGATGCAAAGGAACACACCATCGGCAAAGCCCTGCGCGATCCATTCATTGTGCGCCGCCATAAACTCGGGCGCGGCGGCACGGTTCTCCGCAAACTTCAGGAAGGTGACGAACATCGGCGCTCCTTGTTCAGCGGGATGGGGAAATGTCCGGCAAGGTCGTAAGCCAGTGTTCGATTCCAGCCACCTCGCTGCGGATGAAAGAATCGTCGCGGAAAGCGGTAGCCATGACAGCGACCCCCTGCGACCGGACAAGAAGATGCAGCGCCAGCGCCTCGGCCCGGTCGCCCGCACCAAGCGCTTGAAACTGCCCGGTCAGCCAATCGCGGAACAATCCGAAGATTTCGGCCGCGCGGTCCTGCGCGACGTGATCGAGCTTGGCGAGTTCGCAGCAAAGTGTGCCGACCGGACAGCCAAAGGCCATGATCTTCGCCCGATTGGCGACCAGCATATGGACGAAGGACAGGATGCGCTCGCGCGGGCCGTCGCCATCGGCCTGCCAGCCGTCGAGCATCGCGTGCGTCCGCTTCACACGGCGGGCGATCACGGCATCAAGCATGTCGTCCTTGGTTTTGAAGTGATGATAGAAATTCCCGCGCGAAATGCCCACGGCCGCCGCGATGTGAGCGAAGGAAGTGGCCTCGAATCCGCCTTCGTAGAAAAGGTCATCCGCCGTTTCGACGATGAGGTTGCGGGTTGATGATGCGGGCATGAGCGAGCGCCGTTGTCAGGGTTTGGCAAAATTAGGACAAGCGTCCTAATTAGTCAACACCCGTGTATGAGATGACTGCTCAGCCCGCAACCTCGCCCTTCAGTCTCGCATAGAAGACCTGCCAAGGCCGTAGCTTGGTTTCCATGTCCTGAAGATCGTCTCGATCCGGCCACGGATGCGCGGATCGGTTGGTTCCAGGCCCCAAGGCGCGCCGTGATTTACACGCCCGGATGTCGCGGAAACATGCCGCCATCATCTGCGTCGAGGTCAATCGTCAGCGAAATATGGCGCGGCCTTGCAACCGCGAACATGACAGCTTCAACCACGTCGCGGCTTGTTGCACGCTGGCCTTTTTGTCGCTGGCCGGCTTCATGCCAGTCAGCTTGATCCGGCCGGGCGTCATCAAGGTAGGGCGGGTTCACCAGGATTGAGCGCATCTTTGTGCCAGCAAATGTCTGCCGCAACCCGTCGGCCAAGGCGACTTGTGCACGCTTGGCGGCGTAAAATGGCACGGATACCGATTGCAGGGCGGCGTTGGGCAGGCCGCTTACCGAGCCTATGGTGACCACATCGGGCGCCTCCGAACGCTCCAACATCCGGTTGAGACCCTGCGTGAACAGAAATGTTCCTGAAACTGCGGCGTTAATCACGCCCAGTACAGCGGCATTCGCATAAGGCTCGGCGCTTGCTTCAAGCCACATGGCACCATTGTTGATCAGGATATCGACATGCGCATGGCGCGTATGGATCTGCTCGACAGCCTGTGTCACGCTGATTGTGTCGGACAGATCGAGCGTCACGATATCGGGGCTGTGCTCGGAGCGTTCGGTTATCAGCTTGGAGATCGCCTGAAGGTCCGATGCGCGGCGGCCACAAACAACAAGCCGACATCCGGCATCGGCGAAAGCCAATGCAAATGCTGCACCCAGGCCACGCCCGGCCCCCGTGATCACCACCACCTTGTTTCTAAGATTGTCCATGACTGAACCTTGGAGTTCAAAGATGGTCGATTCCTATCGCGATCTCTTCTCCCTTGCCGGCACGAAGGGGTTCGCCGCTACCGGCTTCATGCCGTCACTGGCGGGGTGGCAGGGAGCAGATGCAACTGGCTGGCACCTGATCCCGGGGGAGCGGCCTTGGCGGAGAGGGAGGGATTCGAACCCCCGATACCCTTGCGAGTATGCCGCATTTCGAGTGCGGTGCTTTCAACCACTCAGCCACCTCTCCGCGAGATGCTGGCACGCCGGTGCCGGCGCGGCGCACTAGATAGCCGGTGAGGGCTTTCGTTACAAGGGCCAATCTGCGTCAATGTCGGCCCGCGACTTGACCTTCACCGCACCTTCCATTATGCACACGCGACTTGCGGCATGGGAAAGTCTTCGTGCCGCTCGTACATTAACCCGTAAAGACTGACAAAAAGACGGCAGGCCGCCCCTTTGGCGCGCCAAAGCCGGACCGGACACTGAAAGGCTAAAAGATGTTCGCAGTCATCAAAACCGGTGGCAAGCAGTACCGCGTTGCCGCCGACGACCTGCTCCAGGTCGAGCTTATCGCTGGCGAGCCCGGCGAGATCATTCAGTTTGCAGACGTCCTGGCGGTTGGCCAGGGCGCGGAAGTCACCTTTGGCGCCCCGCTTGTCGATGGCGCCAGCGTGGCCGCCGAAGTTGTCGAGCAGGGCCGCGGCAAGAAGGTCATCGCCTTCAAGAAGCGCCGCCGCCAGAATTCGCGCCGCAAGCGCGGTCATCGCCAACTGCTGACCACGGTGCGCATCTCCGAGATCCTGACGGGCGGCGCCAAGCCTTCGAAGAAGGCTGCAGCCAAGCCGGCCGCCAAGGCGGAAGACAAGCCGGTGAAGGACGACAAGCCGGCCAAGAAGGACGCCGCGCCGAAGAAGGCGGAAGTGAAGGCGGATGCGCCGGCAGTGGCCGCACCGCTGTTCACCGCGCCCAAGGGCGAGCCCGACGATCTGACCAAGATCAAGGGCATCGGCCCGGTGGCCGCCGGCCAGCTCGCCGAGCAGGGCATCACCACCTTCGCCCAGGTGGCCAAGCTGACCGACAAGGATATTGTCAGGATCGACGAAGCCATGCCGTTCAGCGCCGACCAGATCACCGATTGGCGCGAGCAGGCCAAGGAACTGGCGAAGTAGAGCAACTCCAGGGAAAATGGGAACCGGTTTCCCGTCTGGAATTGCGCAGGGTAATGAGGTAGAGCGGTTCAGCGTTTCCATGAGACGGTGAACCGGTCTAGACCGCGCAAGCGGGTTGAAAAAGAACGCGCGACAGCGCATTAGGAATACGGGCGCTCGTCTGGGCGCGAAGGAGTAGCAAGATGGCACACAAAAAAGCTGGCGGTTCGTCGCGCAACGGTCGCGATTCGGAATCCAAGCGCCTTGGCGTGAAGAAATTCGGCGGCGAGAAAGTGCTGGCCGGCAACATCATCATCCGTCAACGCGGCACCAAGTGGCATCCCGGCGTCAATGTCGGCATGGGCAAGGACCATACGCTTTTCGCCCTTGAGCAGGGCGCCGTCACGTTTGCCAAGAAAGCCAATGGCCGAACCTACGTGTCGGTAAACCCGATTACGGAAGCAGCGGAGTAGCCGGTCCGCTTCACCAACACCGGCGACCCATCTCGGGGACCGGTGTCTGGACAGTCCGGAAAAGGTTCGAAAGGGGAGATGGGTCGCCATCTCCCCTTTAATTTTGTCCGGAGGAAAGAAAGATGGTTGCCGAAAGTGAAGAGGTTGAGAGTGAGAGTATAAGGATCGACTGCCCCGTCCTGGTCACCGAGCGCCTGGTGCTGCGCGGCCCGCGCGAGGACGATGTGACGGAGCTGGTCGAACTCGCCAACAATCGGCGTCTTGCCGAGATGCTGGGACGGATGCCGCATCCCTATCGCGTCACCGACGCGGATTCCTTCCTCACCCGCGTGCGCACGGGCGTCATGGATGGCTGCACCTATGCCATCACGCTCTCCGAAAGCGGCGCCTTCATCGGTTGCGCCGGCATGGACAGCCGCGCCCAGGGCCTGGAGATGGGCTATTGGATCGGCGAGCCCTATTGGGGTCGCGGCTACGCCACCGAGGCGGCGCATGCCCTGGTCGATCTGGCCTTTCGCGCCACCGACATCGAACGGCTGAACGTCTCGTGCCGCGTCACCAACACCGCATCGCGGCGCGTCATCCACAAATGCGGTTTCCAGTATGCCGGCCAGGGCATGATGGATTCGCTGGTCGCCGGCAAGGTCCCTGTGGAGCGCTACCACCTCGACCGCAAGACCTGGGTCAGCCTGCGAAGCTGGGGCGCATGAGCAAGAGAGCATTTTGCAGTCAGGTGGAACCACCTGACGTCCGCACAAATGCAAAAAACAAAGAGATAGAGCGGGCCGCCATGCGCCGGCCCGCTCTCGCACTTCCCCGCGCGATGCTGTAGACGATTGGCGCAAAGATAAGAAAGACGATCATCGCCATGAAATTTCTCGATCAGGCCAAGGTGTACATCCGCTCCGGCGACGGCGGCGCCGGTGCGGTTTCGTTCCGCCGCGAGAAATTCATCGAGTTCGGCGGGCCGGACGGCGGCGATGGCGGGCGCGGCGGCGATGTCTGGGTGGAGGCCGTCGACGGGCTCAACACGCTGATCGACTATCGCTACCAGCAGCATTTCAAGGCCGATACCGGCACGCACGGCATGGGCCGCACCCGCACCGGCGCCAAGGGTGCGGACAAGGTGCTGAAGGTACCGGTCGGCACGCAGGTTTTCGAGGAAGACAACGAGACGCTGATCTGTGACCTGACCGAAATCGGCCAGCGCTTTCGCATCGCCTCCGGCGGCAATGGCGGGTTCGGCAACCAGCATTTCAAGTCCTCGACCAACCGCGCCCCGCGCCGCGCCAATCCCGGCCTGCCCGGCGAGGAAGCCTGGATCTGGCTGCGCCTGAAGCTGATCGCCGATTCCGGCGTGGTCGGCCTGCCCAATGCCGGCAAGTCGACCTTCCTGGCGGCGGTGACGGCGGCCAAGCCGAAGATCGCCGACTATCCCTTCACCACGCTGCATCCCAATCTCGGCGTCGTGCGCGTCGATGCGCGCGAATTCGTCATGGCCGACATTCCGGGCCTGATCGAAGGGGCGCATCTGGGCGTCGGCATCGGCGACCGGTTCCTCGGCCATGTCGAGCGGACGCGGGTGCTTCTGCATCTGGTATCGGCCCGCGAGGACGACCCGGCCGTGGCCTATGAGACCGTGCGCGCCGAGCTCGCCGCCTATGGCCACGGACTGGTGGAGAAGGATGAGGTCCTGGCGCTGAGCCAGGTCGATCTGCTCGATGAAGAGACGCGCGCCGAGAAGCAGGCGGCACTGGCCAAGGCCGCCGGCCGCCAGCCGCTGCTGCTCTCGTCGGCCACCGGCGAAGGCGTGCAAGACGTGCTGCGCGCCCTGATGCGTGTCATCGAGGATGAGCGCCGCGAGGAGCAGGCCAAAGAGACGATCGACGAGCGCTGGCAGAAATAGGCTTCCCATGTCCCATCCCCTGTTCGCCTCGCATCGTCGCATCACCGTAAAGATCGGTTCCGCCCTTCTGGTCGACCGCAAGACCGGCCTGAAGCGCGCCTGGCTTGCCGCCCTTGCCGACGACATCGCCGCGTTGCGCGCCAAGGGCGTCGAGGTGCTGGTGGTCTCGTCCGGCGCCATCGCGCTCGGCCGCACCATTTTGGGCATCGAGCGGCGCACGCTGCGCCTCGAGGAAAGCCAGGCCGCCGCATCGGTCGGGCAGATCGCCCTTGCCGGCGCCTGGGACGAGGAGCTGCGCCGGCGCGACCTCAAATCCGGCCAGGTTCTGGTGACGCTCGGCGACACAGAGGAGCGCCGCCGCTATCTCAACGTGCGCGCCACCATCTCCACCCTGCTGAAGATGGACGTCGTCCCGGTCATCAACGAGAACGACACGGTGGCCACCAGCGAAATCCGCTATGGCGACAATGACCGCCTGGCCGCCCGCATCGCCACCATGCTCGGCGCCGACCTGCTCGTTCTCCTGTCGGATGTCGATGGTCTCTACACGGCCCCGCCGGCCAGCAATCCCGACGCCCGCCTCATTCCCGTCGTCGAGGCCATCACGCCGGAGATTGAGGCGATGGCCGGCGCTGCGGCCTCCGAACTGTCGCGCGGCGGCATGCGCACCAAGCTCGACGCCGGCCGCATCGCCACCGCCGCCGGCACGGCGATGATCATCGCCTCGGGCACCAGGCTCAACCCGCTGGCCGCCATCGACCAGGGCGCCCACGCCACGCTGTTTCAGCCAAGCAAGACGCCGGTGCGCGCCTACAAGACGTGGATCGCCGGCCAGTTGGAACCGGCCGGCACGATCAGCGTCGACGACGGCGCAGTGCGGGCGCTGGCCGCTGGGAAATCGCTGCTGCCGGCCGGCGTGAAGCGGGTAACGGGCAATTTCGCCCGCGGCGACACGGTGGCGATCCTCGGGCCGGACGGCCGCGAGGCGGCACGCGGGCTGGTTGCCTACGATGCGGCCGATGCCGTAAGAATTGCCGGGTTGAAGACTGGCGACATCGCCGCTGTGCTCGGCTACGAGGCGCGCGCGGCGATGGTCCATCGCGACGACCTGGTGCTGACGCCCGCGGCGCGCCAGGCCCAGGCAGAAGGGGCGGAGGGATAAATGTTGACGATCACCCGGCAGGACGGCACCGATATCGCCGCGCTGATGAACGATCTTGGCCGGCGCGCGCGCGCCGCCGCCGGGCCGTTGTCCATCGCCACCGCCGCGCAGAAGGACGCCGCCCTGTCGGCCATGGCCGATGCGCTTCTGGCAAACCAGAACGCCATCCTCGCCGCCAATGAGCGCGACATGGACAATGGCAGGCAGGCAGGCCTTTCGGCCGCCCTTCTCGACCGCCTGAAGCTCGATCCGGCACGCATCGCCGCCATGGCGGATGGCATCCGCGCCATCGCCGCGCTCGACGATCCGGTCGGCGACATTCTCGCCGCATGGGACAGGCCCAACGGCCTGCGCATCGAGCGCGTCCGCACGCCGCTCGGCGTCATCGGCGTCATCTATGAAAGCCGGCCGAATGTCACCGCCGATGCCGGCGCCCTGTGTCTCAAGGCCGGCAACGCCGTCATCCTGCGCGGCGGCTCGGATTCGGCGCAATCGTCGGCCGCCATCCATGCCTGCCTGGTCGAGGGGCTCGAGAAAGCCGGCCTGCCGGCCGACGCCATCCAGCGCGTTCCGGTGACCGACCGCGCCGCGGTCGGCGAAATGCTGAAGGGGCTTTCCGGCAATCTCGACGTCATCGTGCCGCGCGGCGGGCGCAGCCTGGTCGAGCGTGTGCAGAACGATGCGCGGGTGCCGGTCTTCGCCCATCTGGAAGGCATCTGCCATCTTTATCTCGACCGCTCCGCCGACCTGGACATGGCGGTGGCGATCGCCGTCAACGCCAAGATGCGCCGCACCGGCATCTGCGGCGCGGCCGAAACCCTGCTGGTCGACCGCGCGGCGGCCGACCGCCTGCTGGCGCCGGTGCTCGACGCGCTCGCCGGGGCCGGCTGCGAAATCCGCGGCGATGCGGAGGTTTGCGCCCGCTTCACGGGCGCCGGGCCTGCAACGGAAGAGGATTGGCGCACCGAATATCTCGACGCGATCATTTCGGTGAAACTGGTCGACGGCGTCTCCGGGGCGATCAGCCACATCGAAACCTGGTCGTCGCACCACACGGAGGCCATCGTCGCCGAGGACGCGGCGGCGGTCGAGCGCTTCTTCAACGAGATCGATTCGGCCATCCTGCTGCACAATGCCTCGACGCAGTTCGCCGATGGCGGCGAGTTCGGCATGGGCGCCGAGATCGGCATCGCCACCGGCAAGATGCACGCGCGCGGGCCGGTCGGCGTCGAACAGCTCACCTCGTTCAAATATCGCGTCCGCGGCACCGGCCAGACCCGGCCGTGAGACAGCGTATCCTTTGATGTCGAACGCATTCGCGCCCCCCGCCGTGCCCGCGCGCTATCTGCGCATGCCCCATGCGGAAAAGGGCATGGCGGTCGGCCTGTTCGGCGGGTCGTTCAACCCGCCGCATGGCGGCCATGCGCTGGTGGCCGAGATCGCCCTGCGGCGGCTCAAGCTCGATCAATTGTGGTGGATCGTCACGCCCGGCAATCCACTGAAGAGCAGCCGGGAGCTGATGCCTCTGGCGCGCCGCCTGACGCTTTCGCGGGAATGCGCCGAGGATCCGCGCATCAAGGTCACCGCGTTCGAGGCCGGGCACCGCATCCGCTATACCGCCGACACGATCAGGTTGGTGCGCAGCCGCAACCGCGGCGTCGATTTCGTCTGGATCATGGGAGCCGACAGCCTGCGCGACTTCCACCGCTGGGAGCGTTGGCAGGAGATCGCCCGATCGATCCCGATCGCCGTCATCGACCGCCCCGGCGACACCCTGGCATTCCTCTCCTCGACCATGACCAAGACCTTCGATCACGCACGCATCGACGAGGATGACGCGCCGATCCTGGCGCGCCGCAAGCCGCCAGCCTGGACCTTCATACACGGGCCACGCTCCTCCCTCTCGTCAACGGCAATCCGCAATGCTTCCGAAGGCGGCGCATGACACGCGCGGAGCTGACCCAAACATGTGATCGGCCTGCGTCTTGAAACTGTTAGGAGACTCTGCCTATCTAACAAGTACTATGCAGCGACAACTGCATGGTGAGCTTGTTCTTATTGGAAAGGAAAGACACTGAGAACAGCACTGACGAAGAAGGCTGCCATCATGCCTTCGCCGGCGGGCGCCAGCAAAAACCTGGTCTCCCAAGCCGTTGAAACAGCCATCGCGAGTCTCGAGGACTCCAAGGCGGAAAACATCGTCTCCATCGACATCCAGGGTAAGTCCCCCCTTGCCGACCACATGATCGTGGCGTCGGGCCGGTCGCATCGCCATGTCGCGGCGGTTGCCGATCACCTGATCCGTGCGCTCAAGGAGGCCGGCCTCGGCGCGGCGCGCGTCGAAGGGCTCTCGGGCGCCGACTGGGTGTTGATCGATTCGGGCGACATCATCGTCCATGTCTTCCGCCCCGAGGTCAGGGAGTTCTACAACATCGAGAAGATGTGGCAGGCCCCCGATCTGGAGGATGAAACGGTTCACTGACCCGCCCTAGAGCATTTTGCGGTCAGGTGGGACCACCTGACGTCCGCATAAATGCGGAAAAACAAAGAAATAGACCGGTTCAACGTTTCCATGAAACGCTGAACCGGTCTGGCGGTCAGGATGCTGAACCGTCTCCGCCCGTGCGGGCAGCGAGGCAGGAATGCGTATAGGAATCTGCGCCGTGGGCCGGATGAAAGCCGGCCCCGAGAGGGATTTGGCGGATCGCTATTTCGATCGGTTCGCCAAAAGCGGGCCGGCCGTCGGCCTTGAGTTCTCGGGCGTCGGCGAACTTGCCGAGAGCCGTGCCAAGAGCACGGATGAGCGCCGACGCGAGGAAAGCCGCAAGATCGCCGACATGCAGGCGGAGGGCGCGGCCCTGTTCCTGCTCGACGAGCGTGGCCGCAATCTGACTTCGGAAGATTTCAGCCGGGAGCTGGCCGATCTGCGCGACCAGGGACGCCGCCACCTGACAATCGTCATTGGCGGGCCGGACGGCCACGATCCCCTGTTCAGGAAAACCGCCGAGCGGACCATCGCCTTCGGCGCCCAGACCTGGCCGCATCAGATGGTGCGCGTCATGCTCGCCGAGCAGCTCTACCGCGCCGCGACGATCCTCTCCGGGCACCCCTATCACCGGGCGTGACGTCAACCCGCGCCATCATGTCGCCTGACATCTGCCCGGATGCATTGACATCAGGCAGAATGCAACCATAAATTGCATATCCTGCCTTTGATGGTTGATGTTTCCTTAACGAAGCATTGCGTAGTCTGCTGTGATAAGGATTCCCCCGCCGATGAGGTTTCCTCGCAGAATGAGCATGGCAGATTACGGATGAGAATGGTGCCCGCACCGCGCATGCACGGTTCGATCCACGGCCCGAGGTTGCGGGCGGTGGCGCTCGCCGCGCTCATCTCGTTCGCCCTGTTCTCCCCGTCACCGGCCCAGGACGGCATCGGCGTTCTCGAAACCCGGCACGACAAGTCCCAGGCCGAGTACCAGGACATCAGCCGCGAGATCGTCCTGACCGAAAAGCGGCTGGCCGAGATCGACGCTGAGATCATTGCCATCAAGGACGACAACGCCGCCCTGACGGCCGCGCTGATCCAGGCGGCCAAGACCGAGCGCAAGCTGAGCGAGGACATCGACGCGATTTCCCTGCGCCTGACCAGCCTGCGCCGCGAGGAGGGCTATCTGCACGAATCGCTGCAGGCCCGGCGCGGCGTCCTGGCCGAGGTGCTGGGCGCTCTCCAGCGCATGGGTCTCAATCCGCCACCGGCGATCCTGGTGCGCCCCGAGGACGCGCTCGCCTCCGTGCGCAGCGCCATCCTGCTCGGCGCCGTGGTACCGGAATTGCGCAGCGAGACGGAGACCCTGCTGGGCGATTTGAAGGACCTCTCCCGCATCGTCACATCGATCGAAACAGAACGCGACAAACTGCAGAAGACCGTCGCCGACCAGGTGGAGGAAAAGAAGCGCCTGAGCCTGCTTCTCGATGAAAAGAAGCGCCTGCAGGCGGAAGCCGAGGAGCGCATGGCCGGCGAGCGCGGGCAGGCCGAGGCGCTGGCCGCGCGCGCCGGCAGCCTGCAGGAGCTGATCGCTTCCCTGGAAACCGACATCACCTCGCTGCGCGAGGCAGAGGAAGAGCGCCGCCGCCGCGCCAGTGAGCCGGCTTCGCCCGAGCACCGGCTCGGTGCGGCCTCGGCGTTCGGCAAGCGCGTGGGCGGTATTGCGTTGCCGGTTGCAGGCCAGTTCGCCGCGCGCTACGGCGATGACGACGACACCGGCGCCCGGCTCAAAGGCGACATTGTAAGGACACAATCCGGCGCAATCGTAACCGCACCTGCGGGGGCGACGGTGCTCTATGCTGGAGCCTTCCGCTCATACGGTCAGCTATTGATACTGAATGCCGGCGACGGTTATCATATCGTGCTTGCGGGAATGCAGAAGGTGAGCGTATCGCTTGGACATTCCGTATTGGCGGGCGAACCGATTGGACTGATGGGCGACACCCGCCTTGCCAGCATTGCCGGACCGGCGAGCGAGACCGCCGCGCCGGAACTCTATGTGGAATTCAGGAAGAACGGGAAGCCGATCGATCCAAATCCCTGGTGGGCGCCGGGACACTCTGGAAGGACAGGAAATGAAACGTAACTTGTCGCTATTGTTTGCCGGCGCTCTCATGGGTGCGTCTGCGGTCACGCTTGTGCATGGGACCAACGGCTTTTCGGCAAACGCCGCCGGCTCCGAGACTTATCGTCAGCTCGCCATCTTCGGCGATATTTTCGAGCGCGTCCGCGCCCAGTATGTCACGCCGCCCGACGACCAGAAACTCGTCGAGAGCGCCATCAACGGCATGCTGACCTCGCTCGATCCGCATTCGTCCTATCTGAACGCGGAAGCCGCCAAGGACATGCGGGTGCAGACCAAGGGCGAGTTCGGCGGGCTCGGCATCGAAGTGACGATGGAAAACGAGCTGGTCAAGGTCGTCGCCCCCATCGACGACACGCCCGCCGCCCGCGCCGGTGTCCTGTCCGGCGACCTGATTGCCAAGATCGACGGCGAGGAAGTACGCGGCATGTCGCTCAACGACGCCGTGGAGAAGATGCGCGGCCTGGTCAACACACCGATCGAGCTGACCGTCCTGCGCGAAGGCGCCGACAAGCCAATCGAAATCACCATCGTCCGCGACATCATCAAGGTGAAGGCGGTCAAGTACCGCGTCGAGGAGGATGTCGGCTACCTGAAGATCACCTCCTTCACCGAGAAGACCTTCGACGACCTCATCAACGCCATCGATTCGATCAGCAACGACGTGCCCGACGACAAGTTGAAGGGCTATGTGCTCGATCTGCGCCTGAACCCGGGCGGTCTTCTCGACCAGGCGGTCAACGTTTCGGACGCCTTCCTTGACCGTGGCGAGATCGTCTCGACGCGCGGTCGCGAGGCCAACGACATCGCCCGCTTCGATTCGCGTCCCGGCGACGTGATCAACGGCAAGCCGGTGATCGTGCTGATCAACGGCGGTTCGGCCAGCGCTTCGGAGATCGTCGCCGGCGCGCTGCAGGACCATCGCCGCGCCACCGTGCTTGGCACCCAGTCCTTCGGCAAGGGCTCCGTCCAGACGATCATTCCGCTCGGCGAGAGCGGCGCGCTGCGGCTGACCACGGCGCTCTACTACACGCCGTCGGGCGAATCGATCCAGGGCAAGGGCATCACGCCCGACATCAAGGTCGACCAGCCGCTTCCCGAGGAACTCCAGGGCCGCGACCTGCGCCGTGGCGAATCCGACCTGCGCGGCCACATCAAGGGCGAGGAAGAAAACGACGAGGGCTCCGGCTCCATCGCCTATGTCCCGCCGGAAGCCAAGGACGACATGCAGCTCATCGCCGCCCTCGAGCTGCTGCGCGGTCAGAAAACCGACCCTGCCTTCCCGCCAAATCCTGACAAGGCGGTCATGAACCAGTAAGAGTGATGCGCCGCCGGTTTTTTACCGGCGGCGACATCGCGGCGACACAGCACCACTTCAGATTGGTGATCCCCGCGATCGTCTCGGGTTGGACCGTCAAGGGTGGGTAAAATTTCAGGCAACAAGGACATAGATCGGCCGCTGGGGCGCGATGCGAAGCCTGCCAAGGCGCGGCGCGGCGGCTTTCTGAGCGCCGAGCGTGTCCTGATCGCCCTGGCGGCCATTGCCATCCTCGGCACATCGACGGCCGTGTCCCTGCGCGACCGGCCGTTTCGCGAATCGCTGCCCGTCGTCGTGTCCGAACCCGCCGAAGCCCCGGCAATCGACACCGCCAACCAATCCACGCCACAGCCCGGTCCGGCGAACCAGCCGGCAGGCGCGCCAAACGCCTCCATTGTCCGCGTCGATCCGGACGAGGCCGACAATGGCGACAGCGTCATCGTCATCCGCGATCCATCGGCCATCGGCCAGCACCCGCGCCTGGCGCATCTGCCCGACCGCGCGCTGATCGAAGAGTCGGAATCGGGTCCCCTGCCCGTGCGCGAACCCGGCAGCCGGCGTCCCTTCGATGCCTATGCGCGCGCCTGGTCCGGCACGCGCGGCGCGCGCATCGCCATCATCATCGGCGGGCTCGGCCTGTCGCAGACGACGACCCAGCGTGCGATCGACGATTTGCGCCCCGAGATAACCCTGGCCTTCGCCCCGGGCGGCAACAGCCTGTCGCGCTGGATGCAGGAGGCGCGACGCGCCGGTCACGAGGTGATTCTCCAGGTGCCGATGGAGCCCTTCGGCTATCCGAACGAGAATCCCGGCCGCAACACGCTGACCGTCGACACCGATGCCGACCAGAACCTGCAGCGGTTGCGTTGGGCGCTGTCGCGCATCACCAACTACACCGGCGTCATGAACTATATGGGCGCCCGCTTCACCGCCGACGAAGAACTGATGATGCCGGTGATGTCCGAGATCGGCGCGCGCGGCCTGATGTATGTCGATGACGGCACCTCGGCGCGCAGCGTCGCCCAGGCGCTGGCGCTGCAAAAGGGCGTGCCCTTCGCCGCCGCCGATGCGTTGATCGACCCGACCGGCGACCGGCGCGCGCCGGCAACCGGCGAAATCCTCAAGAAGCTGGACGAGCTGGAGCGTATTGCCCGCGCCAGGGGATATGCCGTGGGCACGGGTTCCGCCTTCGACGAGACGATCGACACGGTGGCCGGCTGGGCACGCGAGGTCACCGCGCGCGGCATAGAACTGGTGCCGGTCTCGGCTGTCGCCGTCGATCCGGAAGCCAGATGAAATGAAGGCAGCGACATGACGAAGACCACCGCCACCGACCTTCCCTACCGCCCCTGCGTCGGCATCATGGTGTTGAATGGCGACGGCCTCGCCTGGGCCGGCCGGCGCATCGTCCAGCAAGGCACGGACGAGTTATCCGGCGCCACGCGGCTGTGGCAGATGCCGCAGGGCGGCATCGACAAGGGCGAGGAACCGCGCAAGGCGGCCTATCGCGAGCTGTATGAAGAGACCGGCATCAAGTCGGTCTCGCTGCTGGCGGAGACGCCGGACTGGATCACCTACGACCTGCCGGAGCATCTGGTCGGCATCGCCCTGAAGGGAAAATACCGCGGCCAGAAGCAAAAATGGTTCGCCTTCCGCTTCGAGGGCGCCGATTCCGAGATCGCCATCAACCCGCCGCCCGGCGGCCACGAGGCGGAATTCGATCAATGGGCCTGGAAGCCGATGGCTGAACTGCCCGAGCTGATCGTCCCGTTCAAGCGCCCCGTCTACAACAGCGTCATCGCCGCGTTCCGCCATCTGGCGCCGTAAGCAGCTCTGAACCGTACACGAGACTATGCCCGCGCGCCACGGGTGCGCCACCGCACCGTTCCGGCATGGATCCTCGGGTCGGAGCCCGAGGATGACGAATTGCACGAGGGCTTGTGTCAATCGCCACGGCTGACGGTCGGCATCGTTCCTTCCCACCCGCTCGTCATCCTCGGGCTCCGACCCGAGGATCCATGCCTGACCGCCAAAACCCCGCGCCGGTCGGGAGTTCCGTGCGGACAAGCGGCGCGGCGAGCCGCATAGTGTCGTGTAGAGAGCCTGAAAACAAAAAAAGCCGGACACAAGGCCCGGCTTCTTCCATGGTGCATGCAGAGCCTTCAGGCGGGAAGGATCGCGCCTTCCAGCGTGGTGAGCTGGGCGAGGAATTCCTCGGCTTTGGTGCGGGACTCCTGATCCTTGGCGTCGGCGACGTCCTCGCGCGCTTCCTGGACGCGGCGCGCCAGGTCCTCGCGGTTGATCTCGTCCACATGGACGGCCGATTCGGCCAGCACGGTGCAGCCTTCCGGCAGGATGTCGGCAAACCCGCCGAACACCACATAGCGCTCGGCTCCGCCGCCCGCCGTATTCACGGTGACGACGCCCGGCTTGATGTTGGTCATGGTCGGCGCGTGATTGGCCATCACGGTCATCTCGCCCTCGGTGCCGGGGATGACGACCGATTCGACCTCCTGCGAAACCAGGAGCCGCTCGGGCGAGACCAGATCGAATTTGAAGCTGTCGGCCATGCTAATTTAGCGAATAGCGAATAGCGAATAGCGAATAGCGAATAGAGCTTCGCAATCTGCCGCTTCCGCAATCCCTATTCGCTACTCCCTATTCACTACTCGCTCTGGATCAGGCCGCTTCCGCCGCCAGCTTCTGTGCCTTCTCGACGGCCTGCTCGATTGTGCCGACCATGTAGAAGGCGGCTTCCGGCAGGTGATCGTACTCGCCGTCGCACAGGCCCTTGAACGAACGGATCGTGTCTTCCAGGTCGACGAACAGGCCCGGCGAGCCGGTGAAGACCTCGGCGACGAAGAAGGGCTGCGACAGGAAGCGCTCGATCTTGCGGGCGCGGGCAACCGTCAGCTTGTCCTCTTCGGAAAGCTCGTCCATGCCGAGAATGGCGATGATGTCCTGCAGCGACTTGTAGCGCTGGAGGATTTCCTGCACCTGGCGGGCAACACGGTAGTGCTCCTCGCCGACGATGGTCGGGTCGAGCATGCGCGAGGTGGAATCGAGCGGATCGACGGCCGGATAGATGCCCTTTTCCGAAATGGCGCGGTTAAGCACCGTCGTCGCGTCCAGATGGGCGAACGAGGCGGCCGGCGCCGGATCGGTCAGATCGTCGGCGGGCACGTAGATGGCCTGCACTGAGGTGATCGAGCCCTTGGTGGTCGTCGTGATGCGCTCCTGCAGGGCGCCCATGTCGGTGGCCAGCGTCGGCTGATAGCCCACGGCCGAGGGAATGCGGCCAAGCAGCGCCGACACTTCCGAACCCGCCTGGGTGAAGCGGAAGATGTTGTCGACGAAGAACAGCACGTCCTGGCCCTGGTCGCGGAAATGCTCGGCGACCGTCAGGCCGGTCAGCGCGACGCGGGCGCGGGCGCCGGGCGGCTCGTTCATCTGGCCGAACACGAGGGCGCATTTTGAGCCCTCGGTCGAACCGTTGTTCTTGGCCGGGTCCTTGTTCACGCCGGACTCGATCATCTCGTGGTAGAGATCGTTGCCCTCGCGTGTGCGCTCGCCGACGCCGGCGAACACCGAGTAACCGCCATGCGCCTTGGCGACGTTGTTGATCAGTTCCTGGATGAGAACCGTCTTGCCGACACCGGCGCCGCCGAACAGGCCGATCTTGCCGCCCTTGGCGTAAGGCGCGAGCAGGTCGACGACCTTGATGCCGGTGACGAGGATCTCGGCTTCCGTCGACTGCTCCACATATTCGGGAGCCGGCTGGTGGATGGCGCGCGTGCCGTCGCCCTTGACCGGGCCGGCTTCGTCGATCGCTTCTCCGACCACGTTCATGATGCGGCCGAGCGTGGCGTCGCCGACCGGAACGGCGATCGGGATGCCCGTGTCGCGCACTTCCATGCCGCGCACCAGGCCTTCGGTCGAGTCCATGGCGATGCAGCGCACGGTGTTTTCACCCAGATGCTGCGCCACTTCGAGCACCAGGCGGTTGCCCTGGTTCTCGGTCTCGAGCGCGTTCAGGATCGCCGGCAGGACGTCTTCGAACTGCACGTCGACGACGGCGCCGATCACCTGGCGGATCGCGCCGCGGCCGCCCGTCACAGCCTTGCGCGGAGCCGCGCTGCTGCTGGTGGAAGCCGCCTTGGCTGCGGCCGGCTTACGCGCCGGAGCCGCGCGCTTGGCGGCGGGCGCTTTGGCGGCGGGCGCCGGGGCCTTCTTCGGGGTCGCTGCTTTGGCCATTTTCTAAAACCTCTTCGGTCCGTTAGTGCAATTCCGGGGAAGTTGGAAACCGGTTTTCCGCCGGAATTGCGAGTACAAAGGTTAGAGCGCTTCCGCGCCCGAAATGATTTCGATCAGTTCCTTGGTGATCTGCGCCTGGCGCTGGCGGTTGTAGGTGATCGACAGTTTGTCGATCATCTCGCCCGCATTGCGCGTCGCGCTGTCCATCGCGGTCATCTTGGCGCCCATCTCACCGGCTGCGTTCTCCAGGAGCGCGCGGAAGATCTGCACGGCGATGTTGCGCGGGATCAGATCGGCCAGGATCGCGGCGGCCTCCGGCTCGTACTCATAGGCCGCGTCCGAAGCCTGAACGGCCTCGTCGCCCGCCGGCACCGCGGCCGGAATGATCTGCTGCGCCGTCGGCACCTGCGACATCACCGACTGGAACTCAGAGTAGAACAGCGTGCAGACGTCGAACTCGCCCTTGTCGAACAGGCCGATCACCTGGCGGGCGATGCCATGCGCGTTGTCGAAGCCGACCTTCTTGACCTCGCGCAGGTCGACGCGGTCGATGATGTGCTTGCCATAGTCGCGGCGCAGCACGTCATAGCCCTTCTTGCCGACGCACAGCACCTTGACCGTCTTGCCATTGGCCAGCAGCGAGCGGATGTGCTCGCGCGCCAGCTTGGCGATCTGGCTGTTGAAGCCGCCGCAAAGCCCGCGTTCGGCCGTGCAGACGACCAGGAGATGCGTCTCGTCCTTGCCGGTGCCGGCCATCAGCGGCGGAGCGTCGCTGCCCGACACCGCATTGGCGATGTTGGCCAGGACCGCCCCCATCCGTTCGGAATAGGGGCGCGCGGCCTCGGCCGCCTCCTGGGCGCGCTTCAGCTTCGCCGCGGCGACCATCTGCATCGCCTTGGTGATCTTCTGCGTCGCCTTGACCGAGGCGATCCGGTTGCGAAGGTCCTTGAGGGAAGCCATCTATTCTCAGCCTCAGGCGAAATTCTTGGCGAATGCGTCGATCTGGCCCTTGAGCTTGGCGCGCAGATCGTCCGAAAGCGCCTTCTCCTTGCGGATCGCGCCGAGCACATCCTTGCCCTCGGCGCGCATATGCGCCAGCAGGCCCTGCTCGAAGCGGGTCACATCCTTCAGCGCCAGCTTGTCGAGATAGCCATTGACGCCGGCGAAGATGACGGCGACCTGCTCCTCGGTCTTGAGCGGCGAGAACTGCGGCTGCTTGAGCAGCTCCGTCAGGCGCGCGCCGCGGTTCAGCAGGCGCTGCGTCGACGCATCGAGATCCGAGCCGAACTGCGCGAAGGCGGCCATTTCGCGATACTGCGCGAGCTCGCCCTTGATCGAGCCGGCAACCTGCTTCATCGCCTTGACCTGGGCGGCCGAGCCGACGCGCGACACCGACAGGCCGACGTTCACGGCCGGACGGATGCCCTGGAAGAACAGATTGGTCTCGAGGAAGATCTGGCCGTCGGTGATCGAGATCACGTTGGTCGGGATGTAGGCCGACACGTCGTTGGCCTGCGTCTCGATGACCGGCAGGGCCGTCAGCGAACCGGCGCCGAGGCTGTCGTTCATCTTGGCGGCGCGCTCGAGCAGGCGCGAATGCAGGTAGAACACGTCGCCCGGATAGGCTTCGCGGCCGGGCGGACGGCGCAGCAGCAGCGACATCTGGCGATAGGCGACGGCCTGCTTGGACAGATCGTCATAGGCGATCACGGCGTGCTTGCCATTGTCGCGGAAATACTCGCCCATGGCGCAGGCGGCAAACGGCGCGATGAACTGCATCGGCGCCGCGTCGGAAGCCGTGGCGGCGACGATGATCGAATATTCGAGCGCGCCGCGCTCTTCGAGCACCTTCACCAGCTGGGCGACGGTGGAGCGCTTCTGGCCGACGGCGACGTAGACGCAATAGAGCTTCTGGCTCTCGTCGTCGCCGTCGTTGAGCGGCTTCTGGTTGAGGAAGGTGTCGAGAATGATGGCGGTCTTGCCGGTCTGGCGGTCGCCGATGACCAATTCGCGCTGGCCGCGGCCGATCGGGATCAGCGCATCGATGGCCTTCAGGCCGGTCGACATCGGCTCATGCACCGACTTGCGCGGGATGATGCCGGGCGCCTTGACGTCGACGCGGCGGCGCTCCTTGGACTTGATCGGGCCCTTGCCGTCGATCGGGTTGCCGAGAGCGTCGACCACGCGGCCGAGCAGCTCGGGACCGACCGGCACGTCGACGATGGCGCCCGTGCGCTTGACCGTGTCGCCTTCCTTGATGTCGCGGTCGTTACCGAAGATCACGACGCCGACATTGTCGACTTCGAGGTTCAGCGCCATGCCGCGAATGCCGCCGGGGAACTCGACCATCTCGCCGGCCTGGACATTGTCCAGACCATAGATGCGGGCGATGCCGTCGCCCACCGAGAGCACCTGGCCAACTTCTGAAACTTCGGCTTCCTTGCCGAAATTCTTGATCTGATCCTTCAGAATTGCGGAAATTTCCGCTGCGCGGATGTCCATCAGCCGACCTCTTTCAGTGCAAGCTTGAGCGAATTGAGTTTGGTTTTGAGCGATGTGTCGATCTGGCGCGAGCCCATCTTGACCACCAGCCCGCCGAGAATGGAGGGATCAACGGTGATGTTGATCGAAACGTCCTTGCCGGCCACCTCTTTGAGGGAGGCCTTCAGTTCTTTTTCCTGCGCCGCGCTGAGCGCATGCGCCGAAGTCACGTCCGCGGTCGTCTCGCCGCGCTCCGCGGCGGCGATCTGTCGAAACCCGCGAATCATCTGGGGCACGGCGAACAGGCGGCGGTTCTTTGCCACGACGCGCAGGAAGTTACCGACCAGGCCGGTGATTCCCGCTTTGTCGAGCACGGCGCTGATCGCCTTGAATTGATCGTCGGCGGAGAAGACGGGGCTCTTGATCAGGCGCTGCAGATCGGCGCTGTCGGAAAGAAGTTTCTCGAACCGACCGAGATCGGCCTCAACGGTGGAAATCGACTTGGCGTCGCGCGCGAGTTCGAAAAGCGAACCGGCGTATCGCCCTGCCATTCCGGAGATCATCGAGCCAGATTGTGCCACGGAATCGTCTTCTCTCACGCCTTGGCGGCCACAAGATTTTAGGCAGGAGTCCAAGACTCGGGCTAAATCTTTGACCTGATTGATATTTTCCCCTCACAAAAAGACACCGGGCGCGCCCTTTTGCTGAAAGCCGATTGCCGTCTAGCACAGGCTTCCAAGACTCGCAACACGCAGAGACGCGGCCAAAGGCGCGGTTTTGTCGCATGTCTGACCCATTCGCCCGCAGTCAGGGAACAAATCCGAGAACGAAGGCCAGCGACAGGGCTGAAAGCGCCAGCGAAAGAGCCAGGAAAACCCAGCTGTAAAGTGCCCGCGCGCCATCCGAAAGCATCGAGATGATGCAGCCGAAAGCGGCGACGCCCCAGGCAGCGCCCAGCGCCAGATAAATGAAGGGCTGCGCCAAGAGCATCGCCGTCAGGCCCAACCCGACATGGAAGCCGCCGATGACGGCGCGCGGCGCCGCCAGCACCTCCGTCCGTTCGCTCGCCGCCTGCAGCCGGAACAGGCGCAGCGCCAGCCTGGGCATGAACATGGCGAACAGGCCGAACGCGATGGTCGCCGCCGCCGCCGTCCAGGCCAGCCATTCGCCGGAGCTCGTCGGCCAAGGAAATGCAAATTCCATCATGTCCCCCATTTGTTGATGTCGCGACGCGTTTCCTTCTATCGGCCCGCCGATCACGGGAAAAGACAGAAATGGGCCGCTATCCCGCTTTCGCGGCCTCCGCTGACAAGAGATCGCCGCGATGGACGACATGCAGCTTGTTGCCGTCCGGATCGCGCAAGTATGCGCCGTAATAGCCCTTGCCATATCGCGACCGGGGTCCGGGCGCGCCCTCATCCGCGCCACCGGCCGCCACGCCGGCTGCGTGGGCTCTGTCCACCATGTGCGGCGAGCCGGCGGTGAACGCCACCATGCCACCATTGCCGGCGCTGGCCGGTTCACCGTCAAACGGCTGATAGACATAGAAGCGTGGCAGTGATCGACCGGGCAGGACCCAGCAAAGCGAGGGTGGACCGCCGTCCGGCGTGACAGGCCGCCGCACCAATCCGAGCGACAGGAGAACAGCGTCATAAAAGGCCGCGGACTGCTCCAGGTCTCGCGATCCGACGGTCACATGGCTGAACATGGCGGCTTCCTTTCTCAAGCACCAGGATGTCTCGGGGACGCTTCTGCCAATAGAGATACCCAGCAGGCGAAGTCGCTTTCGCGTAAGCGGCCCTACAAAAAACTCTGCGGATCGATGTCCACCTGCACGCGCACCGAGCCGCGCTGCTTCGGCCCCGCATCGAGCATCGCCCGCACGAAACCTTGCAGATCCGCGCGGCGCGTGCCGTGCACCAGGAGCCGGAACCGGTGCCTTCCGGCGATCATCGCCAGGGGCGCCTCCGCCGGTCCCAGCACGTCGAGCCCCTCGGCGCGGGGCGCCGCCCGGCGCAAGGCTCGGGCGTGGCCTTCGGCTTCCTGCCGCGTCGCGGCGCTGACGATGATGCCGGCCAACCGGCCGAAGGGCGGCAGGCCGGCGCGTTCGCGCTCGGTGATTTCACGCTCGTAGAAGGCTTCGGCGTCGCCCGTCACGATGGCCCGCATCACCGGGTGCTCGGGCTGGTAGGTCTGCAGCAGGCCGAGGCTCTTCTTGCCGGAACGGCCGGCGCGGCCCGTCACCTGCGCCAGGAGCTGGAATGTGCGCTCCGCGGCGCGCGGGTCGCCATTGGCGAGCCCCAGATCGGCGTCGATCACGCCGACCAGCGTCATGCCCGGAAAATTGTGCCCCTTGGCGACAAGCTGCGTTCCGACGATGATGTCGGCATCGCCCCTGGCGATGGCCTCCAGCTCGAGCCGCAGCCGTTTCACCCCGCCCATCATGTCCGACGACAGGACGATCGTCCGCGCGTCGGGAAAATGCCTATCGACCTCCTCGGCGATGCGCTCGACACCGGGCCCGCAGGCAACCAGATGATCGAGCGTGCCGCATTCCGGACAGGCTTCCGGGCGCTTTTCGTTGTGCCCGCAATGGTGGCAGACGAGCTGGCCGCGAAAGCGATGCTCGACCAGCCAGCTCGAACAGTCGGGGCATTGGAAGCGGTGCCCGCAAACCCGGCACAATGTCAGCGGCGCGTAGCCGCGCCGGTTGAGGAACAGCAGCGATTGCTCGCCGCGCGCCAGCGTCTTCTTCATCTCGCCGATCAGCACCGGCGACAGGAATCCGCCGCGCTCTGGCGGCGCCTTGCGCATGTCGATGGCGGCAAGATCGGGCAGCGCTGCGTCGGCAAAGCGTGCCGAAAGCACGATCCGCTCGTAGCGCCCCTGATTGGCGTTGACCCGGCTTTCGAGCGACGGCGTTGCCGAAGCCAGCACGACGGGGAAGTTTCCGATATGGCCGCGCACCACGCCCATGTCGCGGGCATTGTAGAAGACCCGGTCCTCCTGCTTGTAGGCGGGGTCGTGCTCCTCGTCGATGACGATCAGGCCAAGTTCCTTGAACGGCAGGAACAGCGCCGAGCGGGCGCCGGCGACGACGCGCACCTGGCCCTCGGCCACCTGCCGCCAGACGCGCTCGCGCTTTTTCGGCGCAAGATCCGAGTGCCATTCGGCCGGCTTGGCCCCGAACCGGTCATGAAAGCGTTCGAGGAAGGCCTGCGTCAGGGCGATTTCGGGAATGAGGATCAGCACCTGCCGGCCCTTCTTCAGCGCCGCTGCGATGGCCTCGAAATAGACCTCGGTCTTGCCCGAGCCGGTCACCCCGTCGATCAGGGTGACGCTGAAGGCATCCGCACCGGCCTTTTCGCGCAGCCGCACGGCCGCCGCCTCCTGGTCCGGCGTCAGCTCAGGCTTGGCGAACTCAGGATCGGGCGCGGCCACCACCGGCTGCGGCGGGATCGAAACGGCCTCGAAGACGCCCTGCTCGCGCAGCCCCTCGACAACGCTGGACGAGACGCCCGCCGCGTGCGCCAGGCCGGCGCGCGTCCAGGCCTGGCCGTCGCCGGCCATTTCCAGCACCCGGCCGCGCGCCGCCGTCATCCGGTCGGGGCCCATGCCTTCGACGAGCCGCAAGCCCTCGGTCCAGGGCTCCGGATCGAAGGCTGCCGGCGCGCGCAACAGCATCCGCGCCACAAGGCCCGGCGGCGACAGCGTGTAGGCGGCGATCCAGTCGACGAACCGGCGCATCTCGTCGGCCACCGGCGGGCAGTCGAAAATCTCGGCGATCGGCCGCAACCGTTTGGCCGACAGCGCCTCGCCGGCGCCGTCCCAGACAATGCCGGCCACTTCGCGTGGGCCCAGCGGCACGCGCACGATCGCGCCGGGAACCGCATGCGCGCCATCGGGCACCGCATAGGAATAGGGTCGGTCGGCGGGCATCGGCACCATCACCGGTACGACACGTGGCACGACGCGTTTTGCGGGCGAATCTTCTGTCATCGGGCGTGACCTTGCCCTGTTCTTGCATTAGAGCAAAGACCCAACATGGAGAGGCGCGACAGTCTCTCCGATCCCGCCCGCCCCAGCCAAGGAGCTTGCCATGAAATTCTTCGTCGATACGGCCGACGTCAACGACATCCGCGAACTGAGCGACACGGGTCTGCTCGACGGCGTCACCACCAACCCGTCGCTGATCTTGAAATCGGGGCGCGACATCCTGGAAGTGACCAAGGAGATCTGCGGCATCGTCGATGGCCCGGTTTCGGCGGAAGTGACGGCAACCGATTTCGCCGGCATGATGAAGGAAGCCGACATCCTGTCGAAGATCGCCGACAACATCTGCATCAAGGTGCCGCTGACCATGGACGGGCTGAGGGCCTGCAAGGCGATCACCTCGTCGGGCCGCCTGGTCAACGTGACGCTGTGCTTCTCGGCCAACCAGGCGCTGCTCGCCGCCAAGGCTGGCGCGACCTTCATCTCGCCCTTCATCGGCCGGCTCGACGACATGGGCATTGACGGCATGGATTTGATTGCCGAGATCCGCACCATCTACGACAATTACGATTTCGGCACGGAAATCCTCGCCGCCTCGATCCGCACGGTGAACCACGTCAAGCAGGCGGCGCTGATCGGCGCCGACGTCTCGACCGTGCCGCCATCCGTGCTCAAGGCGCTGGTCAAGCACCCGCTGACCGACAAGGGCCTGGAAGCCTTTCTCGCCGACTGGGCGAAGACCGGCCAGAAGATCGGCTGAGCGAAAACCAGATCTGCCCCGCTATCGGCAGCCGGCTAGCATTTTGCAGTCAGGTGGAATCACCTGACGTCCGCATAAATGCGGAAAACAAAGACTTAGACCGGTCCGGAATGGATCCTCGGGTCAAGCCCGAGGATGACGAGCGATGGAGAGGCTGGCGCCAATCACCGACATTGGCCGCTGACATGAATCTTTCTGCAATTCGTCATCCTCGGGCTTGACCCGAGGATCCATGCCTGAACGGCAAAGCCCGCGCGGCGGAATCCTCATCGTCTGTCGCGCAAGCCCCCCGCCTATCCCTCGAACGTCACCTGCGGGTCTTCGCCGAGCCGGACGACGGCATGGTCCTGAAGGCGGGCGGCGACGTCCGCCGGCTCGCCGTCCAGCATTTCCGGCGCGATCGGCTTGCCGATGATCATGCTGATCGCCCGGCCCTTCTTGTTCAGGAGCTCGTGGAACAGCGTCATGTCGCGCAATTCGTTCGAATAGCGCGACAGGAGATAGAACAGGCCGGAATTGCGCGCCGTGATGTTGACCGGCACCACCGGCACCTCATAGCGCCGCGCCAGCGCCACCACCGAAGGCTGCCACGGCCGTTCGGTCAGCTTGTCCTTGTTCCAGTAGGCGATCCGGCCCGAGGGAAACAGCACGACCGCCTTGCCGCCGGTAAAGGCCTTCGCCGTCATCTCCAGCGTATCGCGGCTCTTGGCGTGGGATTTTTCCGCCGGCCGCCACTCGACCGGGATGACCAGGTCGCGAAACTTCGGATTGACGCGCAACGCGTCGCGATTGGCGAAAAAGGCGAGGTCGGGCCGGACTTCGCGCAACAGGTCGAACACGGCGACGCCGTCGGCAATGCCGGTCGGATGGGTCGGCGCCAGGATGAAGCTGCCCTTGGCCGGAATGTTCTCCATGCCGCGGGCCGAAATCTCCAGCGACAGAAGCCCGCTGATGTAGGAGAACGCGTCCCAGCCGGACAATTCGGCGACCCGGTCGGCCATCGCCACGGCCTGGCGATAATGCAGGAAGCGATAGAGAAAGGGCTGCGCCAGCGGCCACAGCATGTTCTGCGACAGATGCGTGGTGCGCTCGGCGATGAGCTGATCGACCACATGCGGCGTACCCGGCGCATAGAGATCGCGCCCGAGAACCCGGTTTCCCAGCACCGCGGCGACCGAGGTCAGCGTCGTGTGAAGATCCATGGGCGAAGCGCTCCCTGAAGCATTCGGGCTGTCGTCGAACTCGCCATCCTGCCCCATCCTGTCATCCGAACACGATCTTTTGCGAGAATCGGCACCAAAATCAAAGATCATGCTTCAGCGGCTGTTTCACCGAATACTGTGACGACGCAATGACACGAACACACAATACAGATGAGGGGGTGGTGGTTCCCTGCACAAATCACTTCCAGTTGCGATATTACGACTGTCCGCCTGCCCGCGCCAAGTCCTGGCCCACTGCAAGGCGCAGCAATTCGGCCAGTTCGCGCGCCGCGCGGTCCTCCGCGTCACGCACGGCGCGGATCGCCGCGAACTCCTGGCGTGGAACGTCGTAAGCCGATGTCATCTCGCGTTTTCCCGAGGCGACCAGCGCTCCGGTCTGGCTGTCCGTCAGGCGATAGAGCCCTGTCATGGTCAATGTGCCGGCGGTCGGCTCATTGTCGGTGCGGACCTGGATGCGGGCCGCAGCCGAGGTGCTGCGCGTGACCGCCAGGTCGAGCGTATAGCGCGCATTGGCCGGCTGGCCGGCGCCGCCATTGAGCAGGAAGATCAGGTGATTGCGCACCTGTTGGCCGTAACGCGTATCGACCGGTGCGATCGCAACCGAGGACAGCGCCGGCGAAGACGCCGCGGCGCCGGACGATGCGTCCTGTGTGGCCAGCAGCGGCCGCACCGTGCAGCCCGATGCGACCGCCAATGCCATGACCAGGCCTGCCAGAAGCGAAACTCGAGAAATCGGGTTCAAGAACATCCCCTGTTTTCCAGCCAGCATCAAATCAGGCCCGGCGCTGCATCATGCAACGACATTGACGATTCGCTGCGGAACCACAATGACCTTGCGCGGCGGCGCGCCATTCAAGATCTTCTGCACGAAATCGAGCTTGAGCACCGCATCTTCGACGGCAGATTGATCCGCGTCGCGGGCAATTGTCAAATCACCGCGCTTCTTGCCGTTGATCTGCACCGGCAGGACGATTTCATTGTCGACGACCAGCGCCGGATCGTAGTCCGGCCAGGCGCCCGCCGCGACAAGCCCCTCGCCGCCCAGAACCGCCCAGCACTCCTCGGCCAGGTGCGGCATGAAGGGCGCGACCAGGCGGACGAGGATTTCGACCGCCTCGCGCGCCGCCTTGCGCGCCGGCGCGTCCGACCCCGCATCGAGTGCCGCGACCGGCTCCTGCAGATCGTTGACCAGTTCGTGGATGCGGGCGATGGCGCGGTTGAAGCCCAGCCGCTCGATGTCTTCGCCGACCGCCTTCAGCGCCTTGTGCGCCGCCTTGGAGGTCGCCATCGCTTCGCCCTCACGCGCCGCCTGCGGCGTCACGCCCTGGACATGCGGGGCCGCGTCGCCGACCAGCCGCCAGACGCGCTGCAGGAAGCGGTGCGCGCCGGCGGCGCCGTCATCGGTCCATTCGACGTCGCGCTCGGGCGGCGAATCCGACAGCATGAACCAGCGGGCCGTGTCGGCGCCGAACGAATGGGTGATGTCCTCGGGGCTCACCGTGTTCTTCTTCGACTTCGACATCTTCTCCAGCGGGCCGATGGCCACGGGCGCGCCGCTGGCGATCTCGATTGCCTTGCGCGCCTCGCCGGCCCCCTCGAATTCGACCTCGGTCGGCGCCAGCCAGCGGCCGTCGGCGGCGCGGTAGGTCTCGTGCACCACCATGCCCTGCGTGAACAGGCCTCTGAACGGCTCGGCCAGGTCCAGGTGGCCGGTGTCGCGCATGGCGCGGGTGAAGAAGCGCGAATAGAGCAGATGCAGGATCGCGTGTTCGATGCCGCCGATATACTGGTCCACCGGCAACCAATCATTGGCCGCCTTCGGATCGGTCGGGTCGTTTTCCCACGGCGCGGTGAAGCGGGCGAAATACCAGGACGAATCGACGAATGTGTCCATCGTGTCCGTCTCGCGGCGCGCCTCGCCGCCGCATTTCGGACAGGCCACATGCTTCCATGTCGGGTGCCGGTCGAGCGGGTTGCCCGGCCGGTCGAATTCGACATCGTCGGGCAGCTTCACCGGCAGGTCGGCCTTCGGCACGGGAACCACGCCGCAGGCCGCGCAATGGATCATCGGGATCGGGCAGCCCCAGTAGCGCTGGCGTGAGACGCCCCAGTCGCGCAGGCGGAAATTCACCTTGCGCGCGCCGACCGGACGGTTGCCCATGGTCTCCGCCGACAGCCGCTTCGCCACCTCGTCGAAGGCCTGCTTAGGCTTCATCCCGTCGAGGAAGCGCGAATTGATCATCACGCCGTCGTCCGTGTAGGCCTCCTCGGTGATCTGGAATGTCGCGGCGTCCGCGCCCTCCGGCATCACCACCGGCGTGACCGGCAGGCCATATTTGTTGGCGAAGTCGAGATCGCGCTGGTCGCCCGACGGACAGCCGAAAATGGCGCCCGTGCCATAATCCATGAGGACGAAATTGGCCACGTAGACGGGCAGGGTCCATTCGGGATCGAGCGGATGGCGCACGCGCACGCCGGTATCGAACCCCTTCTTCTCCGCCGTCTCCAGCGCCGCGGCCGACGTGCCCATGCGCCGGCATTCCTCGCAGAATCCGGCCAGCTCGGCATTGTCGGCGGCCAGCTTCTTCGCCAGCGGATGGTCGGCGGCGATCGCCATGAACGACGCGCCGAACAGCGTGTCCGGCCGGGTCGTGTAGACCTCCAGCTCGCTCTCGCCTTCGGGCGCGGTCTCTTCCGTCAGCGCCCAGCGGATCGCCATGCCCTCGGAGCGGCCGATCCAGTTGCGCTGCATCAGGCGCACCTTCTCCGGCCACTGGTCGAGCCCGTTAATGGCGTCGGACAGATCCTGCGCGTAGTCGGTGATCTTGAAGAACCATTGCGCCAGTTCGCGCTGCTCGACCTCGGCGCCCGAACGCCAGCCACGCCCGTCGATCACCTGCTCGTTGGCCAGCACGGTGTGGTCGACCGGGTCCCAATTGACCTTCGAGGTCTTGCGCGTCACCAGCCCCTTGTCGAAGAAATCGACGAACAGCATCTGCTGGCGGTGATAATAATCCACATCGCAGGTGGCGAACTCACGGCTCCAGTCGAGCGACAGGCCGAAGGTCTTCAACTGATCGCGCATGGCGGCGATGTTCTGGTAGGTCCATTCCTTGGGATGCACCTTGTTCTGCATCGCCGCGTTTTCGGCCGGCATGCCGAACGCGTCCCAGCCCATCGGGTGCAGCACGTTGTAGCCCTTGGCCCGCTTGTAGCGCGCCACCACGTCGCCCATCGTGTAGTTGCGCGTGTGGCCGATATGGATGCGGCCCGACGGGTAGGGGAACATCTCCAGCACGTAGTATTTCGGCCGCCCGTCCTCGTTGCGCGCCTCGAACAGCTTCGCCTCGTCCCAGGCCTTCTGCCAGCGGGGTTCTGCGACACGGGGATTGTAACGTTCGGTTGCCATGGCCGGATTTTCACAAGATAAGGAGCGGAAACTTTGACGGCGGACCTTCACCATGGTTTCGCCGAAGCGTCAACTCCGCGATACCATCTTGGACGGGAGACACCGAACGTCATGAGCCACGCCGTCGACAATTTGCGCGCCGTCCGCGACACCATCGCCACCGCCGAGAAAGCGGCAGGGCGCGCGCCGGGTTCGGTGACGCTGGTCGCCGTGTCGAAGACCTTCGACGTCGAGGCGGTCCGTCCGGTGATCGAGGCCGGCCAGCGCGTGTTCGGCGAGAACCGCGTCCAGGAGGCGCAGGGCAAGTGGCCGGCGCTGAGACAGGCCTTTCCCGATATCGAGCTCCGGCTGATCGGCCCGCTGCAATCCAACAAGGCCGCCGAAGCGGTGGCGCTATTCGATGTCATAGAGACCGTCGACCGGGAGAAGATCGCCCGGGCACTGGCCGGCGAGATGAAGAAGCAGGGCCGGACGCCGCGGCTTTATGTCCAGGTCAATACGGGACTGGAAGAACAGAAGGCGGGCATCGACCCGCGCGAGACGGTGACCTTCGTCAACCACTGCCGCGACCATCACGGTCTCGTCATCGAAGGGCTGATGTGCATCCCGCCCTTCGACGAGAATGCCGGGCCGCATTTCGCACTGCTCGAAAAACTGGCGCGGGAGGCCGGCGTCGAAAAATGCTCCATGGGCATGTCCGGCGACTACGAGAAGGCGGTCGCCTTCGGCGCCACCAGCGTGCGTGTCGGATCGGCGATCTTCGGCACACGCTGAGGGGCCACCGTCAGGCCCGCGCCGCCGCCCGCCCGCTTGCCCGCACCGCGACAATGACGAACAGCAGCATGCCGCCGAGGATGATCAGCGAGCCGACCTTGGCAAGCCCCTCGCCCTTGCCCAGGATCGCCATGGCGATACCGGGAACGATGAGGACGACGCCCGCCACGGCGAGCAGCACCTGCAGTTTCGCCAACCGGCTTTCGGCAGCATGCGGCACCAGTGTGTAGAACGTGCCGTAAAGCGCGATGGTGACCCAGCCAAGCAGGTTCAGATGGCCGTGCGCCGGCGCCAGCGTGTGGTCGCCGGAAGCCGCCATGAAAAGCCCGAATGCCATTCCAAGCACGGCAAAGATCGGCGCCGTGATCCAGCAAACCCTGGCCAATCCGTTCATATCAGCCCCCGTTGCGTCCGTTGGCCATGGCTGGCGGTGCGCCGGCCCGTTGGCGAAAGCACATCCTACCGCAGGCGGGCAGGGGGTAGAAAGATAAGCCGAATGATGGTCGGCCGACGTCCCATCTTTGCCGCAATCAGTTCAAATCGACCTTCTCGACCAGATAGTCCAGAAAGGCCCTGACCCGCGCCGGCAGGAATTTGCCCTGCCCGACATAGACGGCATGCACCGCCTCCTCGTCGCCCGGGTTGAATTCTTCCAGAAGCGGCACCAGACGGCCCGCCGCGATGTCCGGACCGACATGCCAGCGCGCGTGGCGGGCGATGCCGGCGCCGGCCAGCGCCATCAGGCGCATGGTCTCGCCGTCGCTGACCAGCGAACGCCCCGTCGGCGGCACGGTGAACATCCGCCCATCCGCGCCGACGAAGGGCCAGCCCTCATAGATGCGCGAGAAACAGAAGCCGAGCAGGTTGTGGTCGGTCAGGTCGGCCGGGGTCCGCGGCGTCCCGCGCGCTTCCAGATAGGCGGGTGACGCCACCACGGCCATCCGCGTCTGGCCGAGCTTGCGGGCGATCAGGGCCGAATTGGCCAGCGGCCCGGCGCGGATGGCCAGGTCCGCCCGCTCCTCCAGCAGGTCCACCACATGGTCGGTCAGGACGAGATCGACAGCCACGTCCGGATGCCGCGCCAGAAACTCCGGCACCACCGGGATCAGCCGGTGCTGGCCGAACGGCACGTTCGAGTTGACGCGCAGCCGGCCGCGCGGCGCAGCCCCCGCCGCCGCCTCGCGCTCGGCCGCCGCCATGTCGGCCAGGATGCGCACGCCGCTCTCATAGAAGGCATTGCCTTCCGGCGTCACCTGCAGGCGGCGGGTCGAGCGGCGCACCAGCCGCGTGCCGAGGCGGTTTTCCAGCCGCGCCACCAGCTTGCTGACCGCCGACGGCGTCATCTTCAGGGCGCGGGCGGCGGCGGAAAAGCTCTCCGTCTCCACCACCCGGACGAACACCTCGATCTCGGCGGAGCGATTCACGTCAATGCGGGCCATCTGTGAACTCAAGTCAAAGGTATTTTGAGATTCGGCAGTCTAATTCATCAATGCAAAAGCGTCCATCTAGCAAGCACGGCCGCTCGATGCACCGGGCCGGCTTTAGCCTTACCCCTGCCATCCTCTCTCGCACCACAACCAGGAGAACAATCATGGAGTATCGCCGTCTTGGCGCATCCGGCCTGAAGGTCCCGGCACTCAGCTTCGGCACCGGCACATTCGGTGGCAGCGGGCCGCTGTTCGGCGCCTGGGGCACCACCGATGCCCAGGAAGCCCGCCGCCTGCTCGACATCTGCCTCGATGCCGGCATCAACCTGTTCGACACCGCCGACGTCTACTCCGGCGGCGCCTCGGAACAGGTGCTCGGCGCGGCCATCAAGGGCCGGCGCGACGACGTGCTGATTTCCACCAAGACGACATTGCCGACGGGCGACGGCCCGTATGACGCCGGCTCGTCGCGGTCCCGCCTGATCCGCGCCGTCGACGCCGCGTTGAAGCGGCTCGGCACCGACTATATCGACCTCCTGCAATTGCACGCCTTCGATGCGGCAACGCCGATCCAGGAGGTCCTGTCGACGCTCGGCGATCTCGTCCGCGCCGGCAAGCTGCGCTATGTCGGCGTATCGAATTTCTCCGGTTGGCAGGTGATGAAGTCGCTCGACATCGCCGACAGGCACGGCTGGCCGCGCTATGTGGCGCACCAGGTCTACTATTCGCTGGTCGGCCGCGATTATGAGTGGGAGCTGATGCCGCTTGGCCTCGACCAGGGCGTCGGCGCGCTGGTCTGGAGCCCGCTCGGCTGGGGCCGCCTGACCGGCAAGATCCGTCGCGGCCAGGCGCTGCCGGAGGGCAGCCGCCTCCACGACACGGCCAGTTTTGGACCGCCGGTTGCCGAAGAGCATCTCTATCGTGTGGTCGATGCGCTGGACGCCGTGGCGGAAGAAACGGGCAAGACCGTGCCGCAGATCGCCCTGAACTGGCTCTTGCGGCGGCCAACCGTTTCCTCGGTCATCATCGGTGCCCGCAACGAGGAACAGCTGCGCCAGAATCTCGGTGCCGTCGGCTGGTCGCTGACGCCCGAACAGATCGCCACGCTCGATGCCGCGAGCCTTGTCGATGCGCCCTACCCGTATTTCCCCTATCATCGGCAGGAAGGGTTCGCCCGCCTCAATCCACCGGCCGCCTGAGCAGCAGACTTGCGGACCCGCTTCCGGGCAAGGGGAAGGAGAGCACCCATGCCCGGAAGCGGCCACGGCCCCAACCGACCGGTCAGTGAAGCACCAGTTCTCCGGTCACATTGCGCCATTCGCTGGGTCTCACCAGGCCGCAATGCGTGTAGATCACCGAGTGCAATGGCCCCTCGATCTTGGCTTTCCAGAAATCGATGAAGCGATGGAGCGCCGGAAAATCCGGCGCGATGTCGTATTGCTGCCAGACGAAGCTCTGCAGGAGATGCGGATGATCAGGCAGATGATACAGGAACTCCGCCGTCGTCAGGCCATACCCCTTGAGCATCAGCTCGAATTCGCCCGTTTGCTGCATGTGTTGCCTTTCCGAATCGGGTTTCGGATAGGCAAAGTGTGAATCATGCCACCTTGATCGTCCAGCGAAAAGATGGTCTATGGCGTCAATTTCTCGTGTAATTACAAATTGTTAGCAGCATCAGGCAATCGGTGCTAACGGCCCCTGTGCGCTTTTTTTTCGCGCCCCGCCCGCTGCCGCCCAATGTCTAATGTTGTCGCCGACCACAGAATGGTAATAATGCGCGCAGCCAAGAGACGGGCGTTTCCCGGACGCTATACCTCTTTGTTTTTCCGCACTGGCGCGGATGTCGGGTGCTTCCACCCGACTGAAAAATTCTATAGGTCTCAACCATTGCCGACCCGGAGGAGGAAAAATGTCCGAAGTGCATGTTCATCGTGTCAAATCCGCGTGGAAGAAGGATGCGTTGATCGACAACGACACCTATCTCAAATGGTACAAGGACAGCGTCAAGAATCCTGAGAAATTCTGGGCCAAGCACGGCAAGCGGATCGACTGGTTCAAGCCCTACACCAAGGTCAAGAACACCTCCTTCACCGGCAAGGTATCGATCAAATGGTTCGAGGACGGCCTGACCAACGCCTCCTACAATTGCATCGACCGGCATTTGAAGAAGCGCGGCGACCAGACGGCGATCATCTGGGAAGGCGACAATCCCTATGACGACAAGAAGATCACCTACCGCGAACTCTACGACCATGTCTGCCGGCTGGCCAATGTGATGAAATCGCGCGGCGTCAAGAAAGGCGACCGCGTCACCATCTACATGCCGATGATCCCGGAAGCCGCCTACGCCATGCTCGCCTGCGCCCGCATCGGCGCCGTGCATTCGGTCGTCTTCGGCGGCTTTTCGCCCGATTCGCTCGCCGGCCGCATCGAGGACTGCAAGTCCGATTTCGTCATCACCGCCGATGAAGGCCTGCGCGGCGGCAAGAAGATCCCGCTGAAGGAAAACACCGACAAGGCGATCGCCATCGCCGAGAAGGCCGGCGCGAAGGTGCGCCACGTGCTGGTCGTGCGCCGCACGGCGGGCAAGGTCAACTGGTTTGCCGACCGCGACCTCTGGTATCATGAGGAGACGGCCAAGGCGAAACCGGACTGCAAGCCGGAGAAGATGAAGGCCGAGGATCCGCTGTTCATCCTCTACACGTCCGGCTCGACGGGCAAGCCGAAGGGTGTGCTGCACACCACCGGCGGCTATCTCGTCTACACCTCGATGACCCATGAATATGTCTTCGATTACCATGAGGGCGACGTCTATTGGTGCACCGCCGATGTCGGCTGGGTGACCGGCCACAGCTACATCGTCTATGGGCCGCTGGCCAATGGCGCCCAGACGCTGATGTTCGAGGGCGTGCCCAATTTCCCCGACGCTTCGCGTTTCTGGGATGTGATCGACAAGCACAAGGTCAACATCTTCTACACCGCGCCGACGGCGATCCGCGCCCTGATGGGCGCCGGCGACGATCCGGTCACCAGGACATCGCGCAAGTCGCTGCGCGTCCTCGGCACGGTCGGCGAGCCGATCAACCCGGAAGCCTGGGAGTGGTACTACAACGTCGTCGGCGACAAGAAATCGCCGATCGTCGACACCTGGTGGCAGACCGAGACCGGCGGCATCCTGATCACGCCGCTGCCCGGCGCCACCGACCTGAAGGCCGGTTCGGCGACACGGCCCTTCTTCGGCGTGCAGCCGCAGCTGGTCGATGGTGAAGGCGCGATTCTGGACGGCGCCGCCAGCGGCAATCTGTGCATCACCGATTCCTGGCCAGGGCAGATGCGCTCGGTCTATGGCGACCATGAGCGGTTCATCCAGACCTATTTCTCCACCTACAAGGGCAAATACTTCACCGGCGACGGCTGCCGCCGCGACGAGGACGGCTATTACTGGATCACCGGCCGCGTCGACGACGTCATCAATGTCTCCGGCCACCGCATGGGCACGGCCGAGGTGGAATCGGCGCTCGTCAGCCACGACAAGGTGTCGGAGGCCGCCGTCGTCGGCTACCCGCACGACCTGAAGGGCCAGGGCATTTATTGCTATGTTACGCTGATGAACGGCGAAAGCGGCTCCGACGATCTGAAGAAGGAGCTCGTCGCCCATGTGCGCAGCGAGATCGGTCCGATCGCCTCGCCCGACAAGATCCAGTTCGCCCCCGGCCTGCCGAAGACCCGTTCGGGCAAGATCATGCGCCGCATCCTGCGCAAGATCGCCGAAGACGATTACGGCGCGCTGGGCGACATCTCGACGCTGGCCGACCCGGCCGTGGTCGATGATCTGGTCGAGAACCGGCAGAACAGGAAAGGCTGATGGTTCCCCTTGCATGCGGCGGCATTTGCCTCCACATTGCGGGTAACGTCAACGAAACGAAAGGAGGTGATCCAATGTCGAGTGATTTCCGTTCAAGCGTGGTCTCGATGGATTGCCTTCACGGGGAGCAGCCTCTCCGCTGAAGCGCAGGAAACGCGGCCAGCCTCCAACCAGGAAGTTGCCGGCCATGACCGCGTGAGAATCTGAAAACACGGGGCCGTTCCTTCGGGAACGGCCTTTTGTTTTTGGGGTGGCATGAATTGCCGCACGATGTGGCTGACTATTTTCACGGTTCAGGCATGGATCCTCGGGTCTGGGCCCGAGGATCCATGCCTGAACGGTCGATGACGACGTGGGCATCTTCTCTCCCCGCCTGGGTTTGCGAGGAAACGCCTTCAGCAGGCAAACGGAACCCGGCGGCCGCCCGCATAGGCGCGCACCAGCGTCGCGCCCAGCAGATGCGCGCTGACGTCGATCCCTTCGCTGCTCCTCACATCGGCAAGCACGCGGCCATAATATTTGCCGCCGCTGATGGCGCTGATCGACACGTGTCCGGACCGCAACAGGCTTTCCAGCGCATCGCGCGCTTGAAGCGCGGCGATCTTCTCGGCCCGGCAGCGGCTGCGCATCTCCGGCGCGTCGACGCCGCGCACCCGCACGTTGATCGTGATGATCTGCCCCGGCCAGACAAGCGCCTCGGCCAGGAATGTATCGCCGTCGATCACCTTGAGCACGCGGGCTTCCACCGGTCCGGCAATCGTTTCGCGCCGCCCGGCCGCCGCCGGTTCCGCGCCAGCCGTCACAACGGCAAGCACAAGGCAGACAAGACGGTTTGAGTGGCGGCATTGCATGAGAGGAATATATTCCTCAAAACGCAATCCTGCAACCCCGGCTCAGAAATCGGCGGCGATGCCCTTCACTTCCCAGTCGCCATAGCGCGCCGGGTCGTGGCCGCCGCGGCCGCCCAGTTCCTTCGGTGCGCTGGCCGCCTGGCGTTCATAGGCCGCGCGCCGCGCGGCGGCCTCGGCCAGGGCGCGTTGCGCCGCTGCGGGAAGCGCCTTGGCAGACGCCGTATCGTTCGGTTCTGTTGCGTCGCTCACGATCAGCCTTTCGGTTCGGAAAACGGGATTATTGATTACACGAAGCGATGTTCCCATCATATAAGGCGATTGTTCGCGCGATTGAAGCTTTCTTGCCGCGCGAAACCTGGAGCCTGGACGACGATGAACACGATACGCACCGCGATGCTTCTGGCCTTCATGACGGCCCTGTTCATGGGGGTCGGCTTCATGATCGGCGGCACGGGCGGCATGATGATCGCCTTCCTCATCGCCGCGGCGATGAACTTATTCAGCTATTGGAACGCCGACAAGATGGTGCTGCGCATGCACCATGCGGTGGAGGTCGACGAGCGCAACGCGCCGGAATATTTTGCCATCGTGCGCGATCTGGCGGCCAATGCCGGGCTTCCCATGCCGCGCGTCTATCTCATCCAGAACGACCAGCCGAATGCCTTCGCCACGGGCCGCAACCCGCAGAATGCCGCCGTCGCCGCCACCACCGGCCTGCTGCAGCGCCTGTCCTATGAGGAAGTGGCCGCCGTCATGGCGCACGAATTGGCGCATGTGCAGCACCGCGACACGCTGACCATGACCATCACCGCGACGCTGGCCGGCGCGATCTCCATGCTCGGCAATTTCGCCTTCTTCCTCGGCGGCGGTCGCAACAACAACAACCCGTTCGGCTTCATCGGCGTGCTGGTGGCGATGATCGTCGCGCCGTTTGCGGCAATGATGGTGCAGATGGCCATCAGCCGCACCCGCGAATATTCCGCCGACCGGCGCGGCGCGGAGATTTGCGGCAATCCCCTGTGGCTTGCCTCCGCCCTGCAGAAAATCGCCGCGCGTGCCAAACAGGTCGTCAACCAGGATGCCGAGCGCAACCCGGCCACCGCGCACATGTTCATCATCAACCCGCTGTCGGGCCAGCGGATGGACAATCTGTTCTCCACCCATCCCGATACGGCCAACCGTGTCGCCGCCCTCGAGCAGATGGCGCGTGAGATGGATGCGCCCGACCCTGAGCCGGCGCCGCGCGGCACCGGTGGCGACGGAACCGCCAGGGACGAAGGCCCCTGGGGCGCCCGCCCGGCAAAGCCCGATGAACGGCCAAAAAGCACCCCCGGCGAACAGCGCTGGGGCCGCGATGCCAAAGGGCCGAAAGGCCCCTGGTCGTGAAGCGCGCCGCTGGCCGCGCGCAGGCACAAAGACCCCCCGAAAAGATCGCGGAGCCCGACAAGCCGGGCCTCGAGACCCGCCGCGTGGCCGCCAAGCTCCTGGCGGCCGTGGTCGATGCGCATGCCTCGCTCGACGGCCTTACCGACCCGGCCCACGGCCAGCCGAATTTCCGCGCGCTGGACCCGCGCGACCGCTCGCTGGTGCGCGCCATCCTGATGAGCGCCCTGCGCCATCGCGCCACCGTCGAGGCGCTGCTGGCAAAACGTCTCGACCGGCCGCTGCCGGCCAATGCCCGCGCCCTGTCGCACACGCTGCATGTGGCGGCGGCGCAGATCCTGTTCCTCGACGTGCCCGACAGCGCCGCCGTCGACCTGGCCGTGGCCCAGGCCAAGGCCGATCCCCGCCTGGCGCGCTTTTCCGGTTTGGTCAACGCCGTCCTGCGCAACCTGATCCGCGTCAAGGCACGTGCCCTGCCGGCAGCCCTTGCCCAGACCCGCGAGGCGCCCGACTGGTTTGCCGAACGGCTGGAGGCGGCCTATGGCGCCGAGAAGAGCGCGGCCATCCTGGCCATGCACCGCATCGAGCCGCCGGTGGATTTTTCCGTCAAGAACAACCCCGACCATTGGGCCGAGGCGCTCGGCGGCATCGTGCTTCCCACCGGCACGGTGCGCCTGGCGAAGCTGGAGGCCGGCGTCGACACGCTGCCGGGCTTTGCCGAGGGCGCCTGGTGGGTGCAGGATGCCGCCGCCGGCCTGCCGGCCAGGCTGCTTGGCGACGTTGCCGGAAAGCGCGTTGCCGATCTGTGCGCCGCGCCCGGCGGCAAGACGGCGCAACTCGCCCATGCCGGCGCGCAGGTCACCGCCGTCGATCTGTCGAAGAGCCGTTTGAAGCGGCTGGCCGAAAACCTCGCCCGCCTTGGGCTCGAAGCGACGATCGTCGAATCCGACATCCGCAAATTCACGCCCGACGCGCCGTTCGACGCCGTGCTGCTCGATGCGCCGTGCTCTTCCACCGGCACGGTGCGCCGGCATCCCGACGTGCCGTGGACGAAAACGCCTGAGGACATCGAAAAACTCGCCGTCCTGCAGCGCGCCCTGCTCGATCACGCGGTGACCCTGGTCCGACCGGGTGGCACGATCGTCTTTTCCAACTGCTCGCTGGACCCCGCCGAAGGCGAGGCGATGCTGGCCGCTTTCCTCGCCGAGACGCCGGGGATCGCCATCGATCCGGTCCTGCCCGAAGAGCTGCCGGGCACCGCCGCATTCATCACCCCGCAAGGGTTTCTGCGCACGACGCCGGCCGACCGTCTCGGCGAGGCGCCCCTCATGCACGGGCTGGACGGCTTCTTCGCCGCCCGGCTGCGGCGCGCTGGTTGATCCGCCCGGCATATTTCGCCTTCGCACAAACCGTTGAATCATTTAGACTCTCCGACGACGTGGGGGTCACCGGAAGAAAATCGCGGCCAGTGGACAGGATAAGGGGGCACGCCCCCCATCAATTGTGGGGACTTTTCGCGCGGCAGGCCTGGATGCGCCTGCGCCGCCGCTTGCGCGCGGGCCCGTCCTACCGCTGGCGCTATTCCGGCCGCACGCCCGAGCGTCTGCTGATCGCCCCGCCCGACCTGCGCCTGGCCGATGCGCAAGTGGCGCGCGACATCTATCATGGCCAGTTCCTGCTTGGCGGCCAGCTCGTCGAGACCGGCGGCCAATCGCCCTTCCAGGTGCCGGTGGGAAGCCATGCCTGGCAGGAATCGCTGCATGGCTTCCGCTGGCTGCGCCACATGCGCGCCGCCGAGAGCGAATTGGCGGCGGCCAATGCGCGCGCCCTGGTGGAAGACTGGATCGCCACCTATGGCAGGCGCATTTCCGGCACGCCGTGGGAGCCGGCGATCACCGCGCGGCGCATCATCTCCTGGCTGCAGCACTCCTCCGTCGTCCTGCAGGGAGCCGAACTGCCCTTCTATCGCCAGTTCCTGAAGATGCTTGCCGTGCAGATGCGCTATCTGCGCGCCATGGCCTCGGAGATGCCCGATGGCGAGGATCGGCTGCGCGCCCGCGTGGCGCTCGCTTTCTGCGCCCTCTCCCTGCCGACGCCGGCCGCCGCCCTGCGCGCCGCCAGCCGCAACCTGGCCTATGAGCTCGACCGGCAGATCCTCGCCGATGGCGGGCACATCTCGCGCAACCCGCGCGCGGTTCTGGAGCTGCTGGCCGATCTCCTGCCGTTGCGCCAGACCTACACCAATCAGGCCGAGCAGCCGCCGCAAGCGCTGGTCGGCGCGGTCGAGCGCATGCTGCCGGCGCTGCGCTTCTTCCGCCACCGCGACGGCAGCATCGCCCGCTTCAACGGCATGGGCATCACGCTCTACGACCGCGTCGCCGCAATCCTGCGCTATGACGACACCGACGGCGCACCGCTGCTGCACGCCCCCCATTCGGGCTATGAACGCCTGACGCTGGGCGCCACCACGGTGCTCGCCGACACGGCAGCCCCGCCGCCGCCCGACCTGTCGCATTTCGCCCATGCGGGCTGCCTCTCCTTCGAGATGTCGTCGGGCCGGCACCAGTTCATCGTCAACAGCGGCATCGACAGTTTCGGCGACGACAGCTACCGGCCGCTGGCGCGCACCACGGCGGCCCACTCCACCGTCACGCTGAACGACACCTCGCAGGCGCGCTTCAGCCTCTCCTCGCAATGGAACGAGCTGATCGGCACGCCGCTTCTGTCGGGTCCGCGCCGGGTCGAGTGCCGGCGCGACGATGGCGACGGCGTGCATCGCTTCATCGCCAGCCATGACGGCTATGTGGCGCGCTTCGGCCTGGTGCATGAGCGCGAACTCGCGCTGTCGCAGGGTGGAACGCTGCTCGAGGGGACGGACCGCATGTGCAGACCGGACGGCTCCCGCGCCACCGCGGTCGGCGGCGACGCGGTGGCGATCCGTTTCCATGTCCATCCCGACATCGACATCTACCGCGACCCGGAAGGCCGCCTGATCCTCACCGGCGAGGCCACCGACACCTGGCTGTTCACCGCCGAGGAGGCGGAGCCGGCGGTCGAGGAATCGATCTTCTTCGCTGGCCTCGGTGGCCCGAGAAAAAGCCGCCAGATCGTCCTCCATGCGGCTGCCTCGCAGCAGCCGGAGATCCATTGGCAATTCAGGCGAACCCACGCCATCAACGGGGATGGCTGACTATAGCATTTTGCAGTCAGGTGGAATCACCTGATGTCCGCATAAATGCGGAAAAACAAGAAGATGGACCTGCTCAGCGTTTCCATGAAACGCTGAGCGGGTCTAGTGGTCTGACCGAAACAGATGGTCCCCATCTGTTTCGATAAGTCAGCCCACAAGCTATTGATCTGGTGGGGCGATTTTTCCTAACAGATGGGTACCATCTGTTAGGATCGCACCACTAGGTAGCCTTGCACCTCGGCTGCGCACAGCCTGAGCGCCCTGGTTCCCTGTTCCGCCTTGGCCATCGCCATGGCGCCTGAATAGGCGGCGACCACCAACGCCGCCGCCGCTTCCGGGTCGAGATCGCCGCAAAGCCCGGCCGCCCGATCCTGGCGCAGCTTTTGTGCGATCGCCGCGCGCCAGCGCGTAAACAGCACGCCCAGCGCCGCGCGCATCTCATCATCCTGCGGCGAGAGTTCCATCGCCAGATTGTTCAGCGGGCAGCCGGAAACCTTTCCGTTCGCCTCCAGCGCGGCAATGACCGCGTCGAAGACCTGCCCGATGCCCTGCGCGGCGGTGTCGGCCGACAGCACCGGCTCGATCCAGGTCTCCTCGATCGCCTCCCTCACCGGCGCCTCGATCACCGCCAGCGCCAGCGCCTTCTTGCTCGGAAAATGATGCGAGAACGCTCCACCCGAGACACCGGCATCCGCCTTCAGGTCGTTGACCGCCGTTTCCCCATAGCCCCGCGTGGTGAAGGCGCGAAAGGCGGCATCGATCACCTTCTGTTTGACGCCGTCGGGATCGTTCGTTCGTGTCGTGCGCTGCGCCATGCCTGGACCTCGTTTGTCACGGCCAAACTAGCAGCTTGACAAAACAGGTCAATCATCCTGTTCTATGAACAGGACAACCATCCTGTTTTGAAGGACGCATCCATGACCAAGCAGAACCATGACGCAGCCGCGATTGTCGAACTGCGCCGCTACCGCCTGAAGCCGGGCGCCCGCGAAACCCTGATCGCGCTGTTCGACGGCGAACTCGTCGACCCGCAGGAAGAGGCGGGCATGACCGTGCTCGGCCAGTTTCGCGACATTGACGACCCGGACTGTTTTGTCTGGCTGCGCGGCTTCGCCGACATGCAGAAGCGGGCAGAGGCGCTCGGCCGCTTCTATGGCGGCCCGATCTGGGCCGCCCATGCGCAGGCGGCAAACGACACGATGGTCAACTCGGACAATGTGCTCTTGCTGCGTCCACAGACGCCGGAGGCCGAAGCAGCACTTTCCTCCGCTCAAAGGCCGAGGGAGGGGATGGGTGAGGCGCCGGCGGGCCTGATCGTCTGCACGATCTGCCATCTGGCGCCCGGCACGGGGCAGGCATGCGCCGACTTCTTCGAGAACCGGGTCCGGCCGCTGCTCGAACGGGCATCGGCGAAGGTGCTGGCGACGCTCGTCAGCGAAACCAGCCCCAACACGTTCCCCCGCCTTCCAGTCCGCGAAGGTGAAACGGTGTTCGTCTGGCTGTCGGGCTTTCGCGACATCCGCGATTATGCGGTCCATGCCGGCCGGCTGGCGCACATGGAGGAATGGGTGAACGGCGTTTTGCCGGATATGGAACGCCGCGTCTGGCGGCCGAACACGGTCGCCCGCCTCGTTCCCACCGGCAGGTCGCGCCTGCGGGGATAGAGCAATTCCAGGAAAAGTGGGAACCGGTTTTCCGCCCGGAATTGCGTAAAAACAAAGAGATAGAGCATTTGTGTGACTCGGAGAAAAGCAGAAATGCTCTAGAAGCGGCTACAGCGGCAGCGCGTCGGCCTGGAGGGCCGGCTTGGCCAACCGCGCATGGCCCGGCGTCTGGCCGGTGACCCGCTTGTAGGCCCGGCTGAAGGCCGCCTGCGAGGCATATCCGAGCCGCCGCGCGGCCACGTCGATCGGCATCTGGTCGCGGCCGATCCATTGCGCCGCCAGCCGCATCCGCAGGGCGGCGACATAGCGCAACGGCGTCGTTCCGGTCGCCGTGACGAACCGCTCGGCAAACGCCGAGCGCGAACTGCCCATTTCGGCGGCCATGTCGGCGACGCTCCAGTCACGGCCGGGATCGCGGTGCAGCGCGGCGATCACCCGGCCAAGCCGCGGGTCGCGCAGCGCCTCGACCCACCCGGTCGCGTCGCCGCAGCCGCATTCCACCCAGCCGCGGACGATCGTCGCGGCGACCACGTCGGCCAGCCGCGCCAGGATGCCGGCGGTTCCCGCGCGCTCGGTGGCCATCTCGCGCTCCATCGCCGCCAACAGGGGCATCATCTCCGGCTGCCGGCCGAGCAACGCGCCGACCGACATGATGTGCGGCATCAGCCCGACCAGCGGATGCAGCGTATCCAGTTCGAATTCCATCCGGCCGGTGAAGATCAGCACGTCCTTCGTGCGGCAGGTTTCCGGGGAATGATCCGTCAGCGCGCAGACGGTCGCGCAAAGCGGCGTCGTCACGAAACTTTCCATCGGACGCACCGGCGCACCGGGCGTCGAGACGATGGAGTGGCTGTCGCCGCGCGGCATCAGCACGGCATCGCCGCAGGCCAGGCTGATCGTCCCGCCCTCCAACGATTGCAGGTGGACATCGCCCGCCGCGATGAAATGAAACCGTGCATGGGAGGTCGAGGGGAAGCCGATGCCGAAAGGCGGCGCAAGGCGCAGCTTGCCGTAATGCGCGCCGCGCAGGCGCATCCCCATGAGCAATTCGCTCAACGGGTCGGTGCCCGGCTTCACCGCAGGAGTTTCGGAGTTTCGATCAATCATTCCGGAGAATATGACATGGATCGTCCGGCAGCGCCACCCATCTGAAGGCGACCGAAGGCACGATGGAGATTCCACGGATGAACGACACGACGATTGCAGATGCGGCCGGCGAGACAAAGCCGGCCTGGGGGGCCGTGGTTTCGATGAGCCTGGGGGTTTTCGGCCTGGTCGGCTCGGAATTCCTGCCGGCCAGCCTGCTGACCCCGATAGCGGCCGAGCTTGGCGTGACCGAGGGCATGGCCGGACAGGCGGTGACGACGACGGCGGCGGTGGCGCTGGTCACCAGCCTGCTGGTCACCGCCGTGACGCGGCGGATAGACCGCCGCACCATTCTTGTCGGGCTTTCGGTCCTTCTGATCCTGTCGAACCTGCTGGTGGCGATGGCGCCCAACCTGCCGTTGCTGCTGGTCGGACGGATCGCGCTTGGCGTCGCGCTTGGCGGCTTCTGGACCTTGTCGGCGGCAACCGTGATGCGGCTCGTCCCCGAGCGCCAGGTGCCCCGCGCCCTGTCGATCCTGTTCACCGGCGTCTCGGCGGCGACCCTTTTCGCCGCGCCCGCCGGCAGCTATCTGGGCGATCTGATCGGCTGGCGCGCGGTGTTCCTCGCCGCCGCCGGGCTGGGCGTCCTGGCGCTGGTCACGCAGTTTGCCGCGCTGCCATCGCTGCCGCCGCGCGGCCAGTCGCGCTTCGGTACGATCGTCGAGGTGCTGTCCCGGCGCACGGTCGGCATCGCCATGGTGGCGATCCTGCTGGTCTTCACCGGCCATTTCGCCTTCTTCACCTACATCCGGCCGTTCCTCGAAACCGTCACGCAAGTCGGCGTGACCGGCGTGTCGGCCATCCTGCTCGGCTTCGGCATCGCCAATCTCGCCGGCAATTATCTCGGCGCGTTCCTGCTCGAGCGCTCGATGCGGTTCACCCTGACCATCATGCCGCTCGTCATGGGCACATTGGCGCTCGCTCTCTCCAGCGCCGGCGGCAACGTCGCCCTCGACGCCGCCATGGTGGCGGTGTGGGGATTGGCCTTCGGCGCCGTGCCGGTCGCCTGGTCGACCTGGATCACCCGCGCCGTGCCCGACGAGACCGAAAGCGCCGGCGGCCTGTTCGTCGCGGCCATCAACATGGCCATCGCGACGGGTGCCGCCGCCGGCGGCTTCATCTTCGACACCACGGGGATCGAGAGCGTCTTCGCCGTCAGCGGCGCCGTGCTCATCGTCGCGGCGGTCACCATCCTGACCGTGGTCGCCACGCGGCCGGCCACTGAGCCAGCCTGACGGGAAGCGGTCATGCGGGCGGCGGCAAATGCCGCCCGTCATCATCCCGGCTTTGGTTCAGCGCTCCCGCCGGAACATGAACGAAGCGGCGATCCGCTCCATGCCCGCACGCTCATAGAAGCCGACGGCTTCGGGCACCGACACCAGCACCAGGGCAACCTCGGGCCCAAGCAGCCGCCGCGCCTCGGCCAGCAACCCCTGGCCGATGCCCAGACCCTGCGCCGAACGGCTGACGGCCAGTTCCGGCACATAGGCGCACCACGAGAAATCCGTCACGCAGCGGGCGACGCCGACAAGGGGTTTTCCCGGCGCGTCGCGCCTGGCCGTCACCACCATGTTCGCGCCGGCCAGCATGCGGCCAAGCCGGTCCTCATCCACCGGCCGGATCGCGCCAAGACCGGATTCCGCCAGCACCTGGCGGAATTCGGCGACGGAAAGATCTGTTTCCCTGGCGTAGAGAATGTCCCGCTTCGTGCCCATGCGCCGAGAGTGCCGGTTTGCCGGCGGATTTCAAGCGCTTTCGTCGGCAAATTCGCCTCTGCCCGCCCGGCGCGCTTGATTTGCACCCCGCCTCCCGGTACCTCCCCTTCCATCATCCCCCACCGGAGCCGCCCCGCCATGTCCGTCGCCGCGAAAAACATTCCCGCACCCGATCTCGTTCCCGTCCGCCGCGCCCTTCTGTCCGTGTCCGACAAGAGCGGCATCGTCGATCTGGCCCGCGCCCTGTCGGGCCGCGACGTCGAGATCGTCTCCACCGGCGGCACCGCGGCGGCGCTGGCGAAGGAAGGCATCGCCGTGCGCGACGTGTCCGAGCTGACCGGCTTTCCCGAGATCATGGACGGCCGCGTCAAGACTTTGCATCCGGGCGTGCATGGCGGCCTGCTCGGCATTCGCGACGACGCCGAACACGCGGCGGCGATGAAGACGCACGGCATCGCGCCGATCGACCTTCTGGTGATCAATCTCTACCCGTTCGAACAGGTGCGCTTCAGCGGCGGTGACTATGCGACGACGGTGGAGAACATCGACATCGGCGGCCCCGCCATGCTGCGCGCCGCGGCCAAGAACCATGCCTATCTGGCCGTCGTGACGGAACCCGCCGACTATCAGCGCATCCTCGATGCGCTGGCCGAGAACGACGGCAGCCTGCCCTATCGCCTGCGCCAGGAGCTGGCGGCCAAGGCCTTCGCCCGCACGGCGGCCTATGACGCGGCGATCTCCGGCTGGTTCGCAGAGGCGCTGCAGATCGAGGCGCCGGCCTTCCGCGCCGTCGGCGGCAGGCTCAAGGAAGTGATGCGCTACGGCGAGAACCCGCACCAGACGGCCGGCTTCTACGTCACCGGCGAGGCGCGCCCCGGCGTGGCCACCGCCACGCAGCTCCAGGGCAAGCAGCTCTCCTACAACAACATCAACGACACGGACGCCGCCTTCGAACTGGTGTCCGAGTTCGCGCCGGAGCGCTCGGCCGCCGTCGCCATCATCAAGCATGCCAACCCCTGCGGCGTGGCCGAGGCCGCGACCCTGCGCCAGGCCTATGAGAAGGCGCTCGCCTGCGACCCCGTCTCGGCCTTCGGCGGCATCGTCGCGCTGAACCGTCCGCTCGATGCGGAGGCGGCGACCGAGATCGTCAAGACCTTCACCGAGGTAATCATCGCGCCGGAGGCGAGCGAGGAAGCGCGCGCCATCGTTGCCGCCAAGAAGAACCTGCGCCTGCTCGTCACCGGCGGCCTGGCCGACCCGCGCGCGCCCGGCACCTTCGTCAAGACGGTGGCCGGAGGCCTGCTCGTCCAGTCGCGCGACAATGGCGTGGTCGACGATCTCAATCTGAAGGTGGTCACCAAACGCGCCCCGACCGACAAGGAGATGGCCGACCTGGTGTTTGCCTTCCGCGTCGCCAAGCATGTCAAGTCGAACGCCATCGTCTATGTCAGGGACGGCGCCACGGTGGGCGTCGGCGCCGGCCAGATGAGCCGCGTCGATTCAGCCCGCATCGCCGCCCGCAAGGCCGAGGACGCGGCGGAGGCCGCCGGTCTCGCCGAGCCCTTGACCAAGGGTTCGGTCGTTGCCTCCGACGCCTTCTTCCCCTTCGCCGACGGCCTGCTCTCGGCAATCGAGGCGGGCGCCACCGCCGTCATCCAGCCGGGCGGCTCGATGCGCGACGACGAGGTGATCGCCGCCGCCGACGCGCACGGCATCGCCATGGTCATGACCGGCATGCGGCATTTCAGGCATTAAGGAGAAGCCAAGCCGGATTCTTCGCTTCTCCAATGCTGGTGTGCGGCATCCCGCCCTCGTGGTTCGGCAGGCTCACCATGAGGGCTAGCCTTGGCGGCAAAAGCAGACGGATAGCAACCGGCAGAAGCGCCGCCTTGCCTTTATCCTCATGGTGAGCCTGTCGAACCACGAGGATAAAGGCACCCACCCGCCTGAATTCATCTTCCCTCAGCGCTTTCCGCCACCTCCTGGTGCCGGCTCTTGACGAACGGCATCAATACCAGCCCGATCAGGAACAGCGCCAGGATCGGCGTCACGCCGAGCCGTTGCGCGTCCTGCGTCGACAGGCCGAAGGCCTCCGAAGCGAAATAGCCCGTAGCGAGCGCGATGGCGAACGGCCCGATGAAGCTCGTCGCCTTGCCTGACAAGGCATACAGGCCGAAGGCTTCCGTCACACGCTCGCGCGGCACCTGGTCGACCAAAAGCGTCCGGGAGGCGGCCTGGATCGAGCCGCCCGCCGCCCCGATGAAGGCCCCGGCGACGAAGAAGGCGATGTCCGGCAGGCTGGTTGCGCCCGACAGCTTGACGAACAGGATTTCTTCGCGCGTCGTCGAGATGACCAGCAACGCGCACGCCGTCAGGACGATGATCGACAGGCTGACCACCGTCTTCGGCCCGAACGCCTTGTCCATGCGCCCGCCGAGCCATGCGCCGAGCGCCCCGGTGACATTGGCCAGGATGCCGAACAGGCCGATCTGGGTGATCGACCAGGAGAGCACCCCTGCCGCATAGATGCCGCCGAAGGCATACAGCGCGTTGAGCGCATCGCGGTAGAACATCGACGACAGCAGGAAGCTGAAATAGCTGCGCTCGCCGGGCAAGCGGCGCAGGGTTTCGCTGAGCCGCCGCAGCCCCTCGCGGATCGCCCCGGTGGCGGCCTTGCGCCGCGCCACGTCCGGCGTGAACAGGAACATCGGCAAGACGAACAGCGCATACCATAACGCCGTCAGCGGTCCCGCCGCGCGGTCGCCCTCGCGCATCGCCGCGTCCAGGCCGAAAACCGGCTGCAGGCCGAGCAGCGTCCGCCCCGTGTCGGGCTGCGCCGACATGAAGCCGAGCACCAGCACCAGCGACAGGAGCCCGCCGACATAGCCGAGCCCCCAGGCGGACCCCGACAGCCGCCCGAGATCCGAGCGGGGAACGAGGTCGGGCATCATCGCATTGTTGAACACGGCGGCGAATTCCATGCCGAACACGGCAAGCGCCACGGCAATCAGCACCAGCGTCACGTGCCCCGCCCCCGGCAGGGCGAACCATAAGGAGGCGCAGGCGAGAATGCCGATCACCGAAAAGACGAAAATCCACGGCTTGCGCGGCCCGGTGGCGTCGGCGATGGCGCCCAGCACCGGCGAGGAGAGCGCGATCGCCAGCCCGCCGATCCCGGTGGCCAGCCCCCACAGTTCCTGCCCGCGCGCCGCGTCGGGCGCAACCGCCGAGGCGAAATAGGGCGCGAAGACGAAGGTGATGATCAGCGTGTGAAACGGCTGCTGCGCCCAGTCGAACAGCATCCACCCCCAGATGCCGCGGCGGGGAACCGCTGGTGGTGCGGATTGATGTTCCGTTTCTCCCACGGCGGTGGCGTCAGACACTCAGATCGCTCATCAGGCCCGAAGCCACCGTCAGCCGCGAGACGGTGATCTCGCCGCCTTCCACCAGCGACTGCAGCCGCTCGCGCACGCGCACCACGTGTTCGCCGCCGGCCTCCACCCAGCGCTCGGCCGGATCGTCCGTCTTGCCATGGTCCGACAAGGCGGCGATGGTCATGCCGCGCCGGGCGGCGCTGATCATGTCCATGGCGCGGAACAGGGCCAGCCCGTCATAATAGTCGGTCGGCACGATGGCGTTGGCCGCTTCCTCGATGCGGCCGATACGGAAGACGTCCATGATGCCGAAGAAGGCGTGCGCCGCCTTGGAAAGATCGGCGCCCGACTTGTCCGCCACCAGCGCGATGTCCGGAACCATCTCCGACACTTCCAGGAAGGCGAGCCGCTCGGCGAGCGTGTCCGGCGTTCCGGCGCTGACGAGCTGCCCCTGCCGCGACGACAGATGCTCGCGGATGACCGCCGGCAGCATCGCCGCCATCGTCGGCTCAAGTGCTGCGCGCGCCTTGCGCAACCGCTCGACCCGCTCGCCGAGCGGCGCATGCGCCGTCTCGTTCTTCAGCTGCCAGGAGGTCGCCGAATAGATCAGCCGCCAGATGCCCTGATACAGTTCGAGCTGCGCCATGCCGTCGATCTTGTTGTCGAGCGCATCGATCGCCGCATACAGCGCCGGCAGTTCGAACCCTTCGCGCACCACGGTGAAGGCGGCGACGATGTCGGCCGCCGGACGGCCCGTCACGTCCTGCAGGCGGGTGACGAAGCTTGGCCCGCCCCGGTTGATGATGTCGTTGGCAAGCACCGTCGCCACCACCTCGCGCCGCAGCCGGTGACCACGAATCTCGGCTTCGTACTTCTTGGCCATCCGCGCGGGGAAATAGTCGAGCAGGTCGACGTCCAGATGCGGCTCGTCCGGCACTTTGCTGGCGACGATCTCGTCGAACAGCACGATCTTGGCATAGGCCAGCAGCACGCCGATCTCGGCCCGCGTCAGCGGCTCGCCGCGGCTCTCGCGCTCGGCCAGTTCCTGCGGGCCGGGCAGGAATTCCACGGCCCGGTCGAGCAGGCCGCGCTGTTCGAACAGCGTCATCATCCGCGCCTGGTGCGGCAGCTCGGTGATGCCGCGTTTCTCCACCTGCGAGATGGCCAGCGTCTGCTGGTAGTTGTTGGCCAGCACCAGCTCGGCCACTTCCTCGGTCATCTCGGCAAGCAGCTTGTCGCGCGCCGGCCGCGCCAGCGAGCCGCCGCGCATCGCCGCCGCCAGCGCGATCTTGATGTTGACCTCCACGTCCGACGAGTTCACCCCGCCGGAATTGTCGATGGCGTCGGAATTGCAGCGGCCGCCCTTCAGGCCGAATTCGATGCGCGAGAGCTGCGTGACGCCCAGATTGGCGCCCTCGCCGATGACCTTGGCGCCCACCTCGCGCGCGGTGATGCGGATCGGGTCGTTGGCCCGGTCGCCGGCGTCCTGGTTCGATTCGGAACTGGCCCTGACATAGGTGCCGATGCCGCCGAACCACAGGAGATCGACCGGCGCCTTGAGGATCGCCGTCATGATCTCGGTCGGCGAGGCGGTCGTCTTGTCGAGGCCGATGGCCTCGGCCGCCGGCTTGCTCAGCGTGATCGACTTCTGCGCCCGCGAGACGATGATGCCGCCCTTGGACAGCTTCGCCGTGTCGTAGTCCTGCCAGCTCGAGCGCGGCAGGTCGAACAGCCGCTTGCGCTCGGCATAGGAGATCGCCGGATCGGGATCGGGATCGATGAAGATGTCGCGATGGTCGAAGGCGGCGATGACCTTGGTGAAGGTCGAAAGCAGCATGCCGTTGCCGAACACGTCGCCCGACATGTCGCCGACGCCGACCGCAGTGAACGGCTCGGTCTGGATGTCGCGGTTCATCTCGCGGAAGTGCCGCTTGACGGCCTCCCACGCACCACGCGCGGTGATGCCCATCTTCTTGTGGTCGTAGCCGGCCGAGCCGCCCGAGGCGAAGGCGTCGTCGAGCCAGAAGCCGTGCGCCTGGCTGATGCCGTTGGCCGTGTCGGAAAACGTCGCCGTGCCCTTGTCGGCGGCGACGACGAAATAGGGATCGTTGACGTCATGGCGCACCACGCCCCTGGGCGGCACCACCGTGTCGCCGTCGAGATTGTCGGTGATCGACAACAGGCTGGAGATGAAGTTGATGTAGGCTGCCCGCCCCGCCTCGAACACCTCCTGCCGGCCGCCGCCCGCCGGCAGTCGGCGCGGGAAGAAGCCGCCCTTGGCGCCGACCGGCACGATGACGGCGTTCTTCACCTGCTGCGCCTTGACCAGACCCAGCACCTCGGTCCGGTAGTCCTGCGCCCGGTCCGACCAGCGCAGGCCGCCGCGCGCCACCGGGCCGAAGCGCAGATGGACGCCCTCGACCTCGGGGCCGTAGACGAAGATCTCGCGCCAGGGGCGCGGCTGTGGCAGGCCGGTGATGGCGCGCGAATCGAACTTCAGCGCCAGCGAGCGCACCGCGCCCTCTTCCTTCGGCGCGAAATGGTTGGTGCGCAGCGTCGCTTCGACCAGGTTGAGGAAGCGGCGGATGATGGTGTCGTCGTCGAGGTTCGGCACCTGGTCGAGATCGGCCTCGATCGCCGCCTCTATGGCGCGCGCTTCGTCATCGGCCTTCTTGTCCGCCGCCTTCTTCGGGTCGAAGCGGACGACGAACAGCGAAAACAGCTTCGCCGCGATGTGCGGATAGCGGTTCAGCGTCGCGGCGATGAAATCCTGGCTCTGCGGAATGCTCGCCTGGTGCAGGTAGCGGCTGTAGGCGCGCAGGATGGCGATCTCGGCGACACGCAGCCTGGCCGTCTGCGCCAGCGCATTGAGCCGGTCATTGTCGTGCTCGCCGTGCCAGACGGACAGGAACATCTCCTCGAACAGCGCCCCGTTGTCGGCGAGGTCGATCGCGCCGGCGAAGGCGTTCTCCAGCTCCATGTCGTGGATGAACACCTGCGCCGTGTCGCTGTCGTCGCCGTCGCCGACCTCGAAGGTGCGCTCGCTGATGACGCGGAAGCCCATGTTCTCCAGCAGCGGCACGCGCTCCGTCAGCGGCACCGGCGTGCCGTGGTGATAGATTTTCAGCGCCGCCTGGCCGGCGTCCTGGTCCTCGTGGCGATGGAAATCGATGGCGATCGGATTGCCCGCCGAAAGAGCCTCGATGCGCGCCGCGTCGGTCAGCGCGGTCTCCGCGGAGAAGCCGTTGCGGTAACTCTCGGGGAAACCCGCCGCCACCTGGGCGAGGCCCGTCGCCGCGCCGGTCCGCTCGACTGCTTCCTGCAGCGCATCGTCCCAGTTGCGGACGATGCCGCGGATGGTGGCTTCCAGCATTTCCGTCTCGACACGCGGCGTCTTGCCGCCGGAGCGGCCGATGATGAAATGCACGCGCGCCAGCGTGCCCTCGGGGAATGCCGGGTAATAGGCTGACAGCCGGCCCTGGAAGGCTGTCTTCAGGTAGTTGCCGATGGCGACGCGGGCCTGCGAATCGTAGCGGTCGCGCGGCACGAAGACGATCACCGAGACGAAGCGGTCGAACTGATCGACCCGGTACAGCGCCCTGACGCGCGGCCGCTCGCCCAGCGCCAGGATCGCCTGGGCGTGCTTGCGCAGGATCGGCACGCCGATCTGGAACAACTCGTCGCGCGGATAGGATTCCAGCACGTTGATCAGCGCCTTGCCGGAATGGTCGGTGGAGGCGAAGCCGGACTTGGCAATCACTGCCTCGGCCTTCGAGCGCAGATACGGGATCTTCATCACCGAGCGCGTGTAGGCGGTCGAGGTGAACAGGCCGACGATGCGCAGTTCGCCCGTCAGCTTGCCTTCGGGGCTGAACGTCTTGACGCCGATATAGTCGAGATAGGCGCGCCGGTGGACCACCGACTTGGCGTTCGCCTTGGTGACGATCAGCGGGTCCGGCCCATGCAGGAAGGCGCGGATCTCCGGCGTCGTCGAAACCGCTTCCTTGCCGCGCCGCAGCACCAGCACGTCGGGATCGGCGAGGATGCCGAGCCCCTTCTTGTCGGCCCGCTCCAGCATTCCGTTCTTCTCGCCGCCCGTGTAGAGGAACTCGCGCATGCCGAGGAAGGTGAAATTGTCGTCGCGCAGCCATTCGAGGAAGGCGATCGTCTCGGCGACGGCATCCCTGTCGAGCGGCACCGGCGCGTAGCGCAGCTCGGTGATCTCCTGGTCGAGCCGCGCCAGCATCGGCTTCCAGTCGGCGACGGCCGCCCTTGTCTGCTTCAGCGTGTTGGCGAGACGCGCGTCCAGTTCCTTGCACTGCTGGTCGGACATTCTTGGCAGGTGCACATGGATCAGGCTGACCTTGTCGAGCCCGGCGGCATGCTTGGTCGTCGCCGCATCGCCGGCGATCTCCTCGACGCCCTTCTTGCCGTGCCGCACCATCAGCACGGGATGCAGGACCAGCGTCGGCTCGCCGCCCGCCTCGCTGAGCTCGCTCAGCACCGAATCGAACAGGAACGGCATGTTGTCGTTGACGACGGTGACCGCCGTGATGGAACGGCCAAGCCGCTCGATGCCGGTGTCGTTGTCGATGCGCAGCACGCTCGCGCCGGAGTGATGCGCCTCGATCGCCGCCGCCGCAAGCTCGGCCGCCTTGTGCAGCGCGGCATCGTCATAGGATTGCAGATCCTCGGCAGGTGCACGCGATTGAAAAAGCTGCAGCAGGCACTCGACACTTCCGGTTCCGCCCTTGGACCTGCCCGTTCTTGCGGTTTTGGAGGTCTTTGTCTTGGCAGCCATGCCGAATGTCCCCGTTTGGTTGTCCGAACTGGCTTATCGTATTCAGACGAAAGCAATTTGACGACCCGTCATCGCACCGTGCAGGCTGAAAACACCGCAATTTTTCCGGAAAGGGTATTCGGATCATGACAAAGCCCGTCACCGCGCTTCATTTTCCACCGCTCGAGGGGTTGAGCGAGGCAACCGAGGCCTATTTCGACAAATGCCGCGAAAAGCTCGGCCTGGTGCCCAATGTGCTGGTCGCCTACGCCTTCGACGAGGCCAAGCTCAACGCCTTCACCCAGATGTACAACGATCTGATGCTGGGCGATTCGGTGCTGAGCAAGCTCGAACGCGAGATGATCGCCGTCGTCGTTTCCAGCGTCAATCATTGCTACTACTGCCTGACGGCGCATGGCGCGGCCGTGCGCCAGCTCTCCGGCGACCCCATGTTCGGCGAGATGATGGTGATGAACTATCGCGCCGCCAAGCTCGACCCGCGCCGGAAGGCCATGCTCGACTTCGCGGTCAAGCTGACGGAGACGCCCGACAAGATCGAGGAAGCCGACCGCCGGGCGCTGCGCGATGCGGGCTTCTCCGAGCACGACATCTGGGACATCGCCTCGGTGACCGCCTTCTTCAACATGTCGAACCGCATCGCGGCCGCCGTCGACATGCACCCGAACGACGAATACCACGCCATGGCGCGCTGAAGGCCTTAGTGTCCTGCCCCAGCCAAACTGATAAGTTTGGACTGGGGCAAGCAGGCCACTAAATTATTGATTCTAGTGCAACTTTGCTTCAACTGAAATGAATGCGAAGCCTTCATTTCAGTTGAAGCGTTGCACTAGCGATGCACCCTGATCAGCGTTTGCGGGCCGATCAGCGGCAGGATTCGCGCCATCGCCCGTGGCGCAACGGCGATGCACCCCTCCGTCGGGGCGAAACCGGGCTTGGCGATGTGCAGGAAAATGGCGCTGCCGCGCCGGCGCATCGCCGGGCGCATGTTCCAGTCGGTGACCATGCAGACATCGTACAGGCGGTCGTCGCGCCGCATCGTCTCGTGGCTCGCCGGATAGGGCAGGCGCACCGGACGGTTGTAGTTGCGGTCGCCCGACGCATCGCACCAGCCGTCGCGGGCATCGATCGCCGTCATCGAAAAGCGCGCTCGCGGCGGTCCCGAACGCGCCCGGTCGCCACGAAAATAGCCGTAGAGAAGGCGCAGCGTCGCCATTGGCGTGGCGCCGTCTCCCTCGCGCTTGAGCATCGCCGTTCCGCCGCGTCCGAGCGCGCAGGCAAACGCCAGCGGCCCCACCGTCAGCAGGCCCTGCGTGGGGCATCCCGGCCGCCGGCGCACCTCGATCAGCTTCACCGTGTTGCCGGTTTGTCCGCGCATGGTTCGAAATCCCCAATTATTGGAATATGATCCGCCCTGTGGAACAAATGGTCGCCATGGTCTTTTTGCACTGTCACGTTCCGCATAAAGCTGGAATGGTCAACATGGGGTTTCCATGCGGACCGGCTGGCTTGTTTCTGGATAGCGGCCTGGTACTGGCCCGGATACTGGATTGAAACATGACGTCACGCACCATCCTTATCGTCGATGACGACGAAGACCTCCGGGCGACGCTGGTCGAACAGCTTGCGCTCTACGAGGAGTTCGACATCCTGCAGGAAGCCACCGCCACCAAGGGCGTGCAGGCGGCCCGCAGCGCCATCGTCGACATTCTGATCATGGATGTCGGCCTGCCCGACATGGATGGCCGCGAGGCGGTCAAGCTTTTGCGCAAGGGCGGCTATCGCGCGCCGATCATCATGCTGACGGCGCAGGACACCGATTCGGACACGATTCTCGGGCTCGAAGCCGGCGCCAACGATTACGTGACCAAGCCGTTCCGCTTCGCCGTGCTTCTGGCGCGCATCCGCGCCCAGTTGCGCCAGCACGAGCAGAGCGAGGACGCGACCTTCTCCGTCGGTCCCTACACCTTCAAGCCGTCGCAGAAGCTGCTGATCGACGAGCGCGGCGGCAAGATCCGCCTGACCGAGAAGGAAGCGGCGATCATAAAATATCTGTATCGCGCCGAGGAGAAGGTGGTGACACGCGACGTGCTGCTGGAGGAGGTCTGGGGCTACAATTCCGGCGTCACCACCCACACTCTGGAAACCCACGTCTACCGTCTCCGGCAAAAGATCGAACGCGATCCTTCCAAAGCCGAAATTCTTGTGACAGAAAGCGGTGGATACAAGCTCGTTCCGTGAGAGCGCCGTGAGGGCGTACGGGGATTGCCGGGAGTGAGTTGGGGACAACGGAATGGCGCTGGACGATGATATTCGCGTTCTGTCCGGCGTGGGTCTTTTTGCAGGGTTCACGCATGAGCAGTTGCGCCTGATGGCCTTCGGCGCCGAGAGCATGACGCTGGGCGCCGGACGCGACATCTACGTCGAAGGCGGCCTGGCCGATTGCGCCTTCATCGTCGCCTCGGGCAATGTCGTTCTCTTCACCGAGCGGGACGGCGCGCGCCAGATCGTCGACCGCTTTGGTCCCGGAACGATCCTCGGCGAACTGGCCCTGATCACCGAAGGCAAGCGCGTCACCAGTGCCGCGACGGAATCCGACGCGCGCCTGATCAGGCTGAGCCGCTCCACCTTCCACCGCATTCTCGAGGAATTCCCCGAAACCGCCGTGCAGTTGCACCGGCGCATCGCCGCCAATCTCCAGGCGATGCTTGCCCGCATGGAGCGCGTCGCTTCGCGGCTGATCGAATAATCAACCCAGATCGAAACCGGCGATCACCGGCACGTGGTCGGACGGCCGGTCCCAGCCACGCGCCTCGCGCAGCACCTCGATGCGGTTGAGCGCCGGCGACAGGTTGGGCGACGCCCAGACATGGTCGAGCCGGCGCCCGCGGTCAGAAATCTCCCAGTCGCGCGCCCGGTAGCTCCACCAGGTGAACAGCTTTTCCTCCGGCGGAACATACTGGCGCATCAAGTCGACCCAGCCGCCCTCTTCCCGCAGGCGTTCAAGCCCCTCGGTTTCCACCGGCGTGTGGCTGACAACCTTCAGCAACTGCTTGTGCGACCAGACATCCGTTTCCAGCGGCGCGATGTTGAGGTCGCCCACCAGGATCGTGCCCGAAGCGTCGTCATGGTCGGCGCGCAACGCGTGCATCTCGGCCAGGAAATCGAGCTTGTGGCGGAACTTCACGTTGATTTCGGGGTCCGGCTCGTCGCCCCCCGCCGGAACGTAGAAATTGTGCAGAACCAGCCGCCGCCCGCCGGCATTGACCGCGACGGAGATGTGCCGGCTGTCGCCCATGCGGCAGAATTCGCGCTTCTCGACCAGCTCCAGCGGACGCAGCGAAACGGTCGCCACGCCGTGATAGCCCTTCTGCCCATGGATCGCCATGTGCTCGTAGCCGAGCTTGCGAAAGGCCGATGCTGGAAACTGATCGTCCTGGCACTTGGTTTCCTGCAGGCACAGCACGTCCGGGCGATAGCGCTCCAGGAACTGCTGCACGATCGGCATGCGCAGGCGCACTGAATTGATGTTCCAGGTGGCGATGGTGAAGGGCATGAGGCGGTCCGGACTGGTTTGCGGACCGTAAACCTGCCCGCAACCCACCGCGATGACAAGCGCGCGTTCCCGCTGCGCCCATCGGCCGCCCCCTGTCCACAACCTTCAGCCCGGAAACCGCGCGGACGGCGATGGAATCAGCGCTTCTGCCGGCTGATCTCGTCGACGCGGCGATAGTCGATCTTGAACACGCTCGGGTCGAAGGTGACCCCCTGCTTGACGTTGAAGATCATCACCGTCGTGTCCTTGCCCTGGGCGTCGGTGATGGTCCACTGGCGCAGGTCGTAGGATTTCGAATCGAACATCATGGTGATGGTCGCGTTGCCGAACACCGACTTGTCGACCATCTTGATGGTCGTCAGGTCCGTATCCTCCTTCACCGTCTGCACCTTGTCGCCCGAAAGGTCGATGCGTTCGTCGAGCAGCAGCTTCAGCGGCGTCTTCGACAGCGGATAGAGGTCGGCCGTGTTCAGCTTCTTGTTCTGGATGACAACCGAATCGCCGTCCGACGTGACACGGAAGCCCGACGGCTCCTCATAGTCGAAGCGGATCTTGCCCGGCCGCTCGATGTAGAATTTCCCGCCGGTCTGCTCGCCGCGCGGGCCGAACTGAACGAATTCGCCGGTCATGGTGCGCACGCTGGAAAAGTGCGAGGCGATGCGCTGGGCGCTCTCGGGCGTCGCGCCGAGGGAAGGAAGAGCTGCCGCGCAAAGGGCGGCAACCACCACCGCGATCATCGCCGCGCACCGCCCCGGAATACCGGTTACCCGATCTTTCATCGTACTCGATCTCCACGTTTATTCTCGGATAGCCTCCCAGTGGGGCTTAAATTGGGCTATCCGATGAACAGGCCTGCACCCGCTCAGGTTCCAGCGCAGAACCGCCATCGATCGAGCGGCGTCAGATATCTTCTTGCTCGGTCGGCACCAGTATCTCGCGTTTGCCCGCATGGTTGGCCGGCCCGACGATGCCCTCTTCTTCCATCCGCTCGATGATCGAGGCGGCGCGGTTGTAGCCGATGCCGAGCCGGCGCTGGATGTAGCTTGTCGAGGCCTTGCCGTCGCGCAGCACCACCGAAACAGCCTGGTCGTAGGGATCGTCGGAATCGGCTAGATTGCCTCCACCCCCACCACCGCCACCGCCGGACGCGCTATCATCCTCGTCGTCGTCCTCGGTCACGGCATCGAGATAATCCGGCACGCCCTGCACCTTCAGATGCGAGACGATGCTCTCCACCTCACTGTCGGAGACGAACGGGCCGTGCACGCGCTGGATGCGCCCGCCGCCGGCCATGTACAGCATGTCGCCCATGCCCAACAGCTGTTCGGCCCCCTGCTCGCCCAGAATGGTGCGGCTGTCGATCTTCGATGTGACCTGGAAGGAGATGCGCGTCGGGAAATTGGCCTTGATCGTGCCGGTGATGACGTCGACCGACGGACGCTGCGTCGCCATGACGACATGGATGCCGGCGGCGCGCGCCATCTGCGCCAGGCGCTGCACGGCGCCCTCGATGTCCTTGCCGGCGACCATCATCAGATCGGCCATCTCGTCGATGATGACGACGATGAACGGCATCGGCTCGAGATCCAGATCCTCGCTCTCGTAGATCGCCTCGCCGGTCTCCCGGTCGAAGCCCGTCTGCACGGTCCGCGTGATCGTTTCGCCCTTCTTGGCGGCGGCGACGACGCGCTGGTTGAAGCCCTCGATGTTGCGCACGCCGACCTTGGACATCTTGCGGTAGCGGTCCTCCATCTCGCGCACGGTCCATTTCAGCGCGACGACGGCCTTCTTCGGATCGGTCACCACGGGGGTGAGCAGATGCGGGATGCCATCGTAGATCGACAGTTCCAGCATCTTCGGATCGATCATGATCAGGCGGCACTGCTCCGGCGTCATGCGGTAGAGCAGCGACAGGATCATCGTGTTGATGGCCACCGATTTGCCCGAGCCGGTCGTGCCGGCGACCAGCAGGTGCGGCATCTTGGCGAGATCGGCGATCACCGCCTCGCCATTGATCGTCTTGCCCAGCCCCAGCGCCAGCTTGGCCTTGCTGGTCTCGAAGTCGCGGCTGGCCAGCAGCTCGCGCAGATAAACCGTCTCGCGCGTCGAATTCGGCAGCTCGATGCCGATGGCGTTGCGCCCCGGCACCACGGCGACGCGGGCGGCGATGGCGCTCATCGAGCGGGCGATGTCGTCGGCCAGGCCGATGACGCGCGACGATTTGATGCCGGGCGCCGGCTCGAGTTCGTAAAGTGTCACCACGGGGCCGGGCCGCACATGGATGATCTCGCCCTTGACGCCGAAATCCTCGAGCACGCCTTCAAGCAGCCGCGCATTCTGTTCCAGCGCATCCTTCGACAGCATCGGGTCGCGCGCCGACGCCTTGGGTTCGGCCAGAAGATGCAGTTGCGGCAGTTCGAACACACCATTGTCGAGCAGCGAGGTCTGCGCCTCGCGGCGCACCCGTGCGCCCTCGACGGGGCGCGGCGCGGGATTGTCGACGCGTTTTTCCACCACGCCCGCCCTGCCGGCCGGCGCGTCGGCGGCTTCACGCGCATAGGTGTAGTCGTCCTCGTCCGCCGGACCCCGGCGCAGCGTGGGTTCGTGATCGAAATCCGGCTCGACGCGCATGTCCATGTCGAAATCGTCGAAACGCTCGTCCTCGCTCTCCGGCCCGTCGATAGAGGCAGGTTCGCGCAGGCTCGGTGCCGAGTGGGCGAAATTGCGCCGGAAGAAAGCCTGCAGCGAGAGCCACCAATGGGCCACATAGCCGAGGATGACGAAGCCGCCATCGGCATCGTCGGCGTCGTCGAACGGCGCCTCGTCCTCCATCTCCGCGTCGAACAAATCGTCCTGCGGCCGGCCGAGCGCGCCGGCGCCGAACAGGAGCAGCCATCCGGCCGGGAAGGCCAGCACGGCGGCGATGACGAAACCGATGAACCCGCCCGGGTAGCTGCCGGTCAGCTTCGCCGGCACGGACAAGAGCATGTCGCCCAGGACGCCGCCAAGCCCGGTCGGCAGCGGCCACGTGGTCGGCGGCGCGAACGAGCCGACCACGCCGGCGGCGATGACCGCGCCCGCAAACCAGGCGGCGGCGCGCCGGAGCGGCCTGTCCATGTCCTGTCCGACAAGCAGGAGCACTCCCCAGAACACGGCGGGCACCAGGCCCGCCACGGCGGCAAGGCCATAGAATTGCATGGCGAGATCGGAGAAGACCGCGCCGGGATAGCCCATCGCATTGGTGACCGGATTGGCCGTCGCATGGCTGAAGCTTGGATCGGCCACGCTCCATGTCGCAAGACTGCCCAGTGCGAAGGCGACGAAGGCGATGAGCGCCAGGCCCGCGAGCCGCGCCGCCTGCCGCCGCAGGAAAGCGTGCAACCCGTAGGCATTGTCACCGATCGTCAAGAATGCGGAAGACCCCGAACTCATGCGCATAATTCTCCGCTCGCGCGTTGCTGGCGGCGCGCCAGGCGCCGTGATTGCTCTGTCGAACCCTAGCGAGGGGAAGGTTAAGGCGGCATTAACCATGCACGGCGCGTGGCGGATTTCTCGCCGGATTCCTGGATAGCCGTCTGCACATAAGAAAGAGGCCCGGATGAACCGGGCCTCCAGGAATGACGGCCGGCGTGAACGCGCCGGTCGCCAGGGTAGACTTTGCTTCGGCTCAGCGCCCATGAACGGCGATGAACTCCGGATAGGCTTCCACGCCCACTTCCGCGACGTCGAGCCCGTTCATCTCGTCCTCGGCGCTGACCCGCAGTCCGATCGACGCCTTCAGCGCCATCCAGACGACGAAGGATGCGACGAAGGTGAACACCGCATAGGCGGCGACGCCGATAAACTGCACGCCGAAGCTGGCATCGCCATTGGTCAGCGGCACGGCCATCGTGCCCCAGATGCCGGCGATCAGGTGCACGGGAATCGCGCCCACCACATCGTCGATCTTGAGCTTGTCGAGCAGCGGCACCGACAGAACCACGATGATGCCGCCGATCGCCCCGATGATGATCGCCATCAGCGGGCTTGGCGTCAGCGGCTCGGCCGTGATCGAGACGAGGCCCGCCAGCGCGCCGTTCAGGACGAAGGTGATGTCGACCTTCTTGTACAGGAGCTGCGTCAGGACCAGCGCCGCCACCACGCCGCCGGCCGCCGCCAGGTTGGTGTTGGCGAAGATGCGGCTGATATCGGACACGTCGGCATTCGTTCCCATGGCGAGCTGCGAGGCGCCGTTGAAGCCGAACCAGCCGAGCCACAGGATGAACGTGCCGAGGGTCGCCAGCGCCATGTTGGAACCGGGGATCGGCGCGACCTTGCCGTCGGGGGTGTATTTGCCATTGCGCGCGCCGAGCAGGAGGGCGCCCGCCAGCGCTGCCCAGCCGCCGACCGAATGGACCAGCGTCGAGCCGGCGAAGTCCTGGAAGCCCATGGCGTCGAGCCAGCCGGCGCCCCATTTCCACGATCCGGCGATCGGGTAGATGAAGCCGGTCAGCACGACGACGAACAGCAGAAACGGCCAGAGCTTGATGCGCTCGGCCAGCGTGCCGGAGACGATCGAGGCTGCGGTCGCCACGAACACCATCTGGAAGAACCAGTCGGAAGCGACCGAATAGTCGCCTTCGTTGGCCGTGCCCGCATCGGGCCAGCCATAGGCGGCGAAGCTGCCGATATAGCCCGACACGTCGACATACATCAGGCTGTAACCCACCACCCAGTACATGATGCCGGCGATGGAATAGAGCGCGATGTTCTTGAGGAGCTGCATGGATACGTTCTTGGTGCGCACCATGCCGGCTTCCAGCATGGCGAAACCGGCGGCCATCCACATGACGAGGAAGCCGCCGATCAGGAACAGAAGCGTGTTGAAGATGAAGGCGGTTTCCGCCACCGTGGCGAATTCGGGCCCGGTGGCCGCTTCCGCAGCTTCCGTGGTTTCCTGGGCGAACGCCGGAAACGACACGGCGGCGAGCGCCAGCCCGCCCAGCGCCAGCGGACGCGCAGCGCGTGTGATTGCTTGGTACATCATGTGTTTCTCCATCGGAATTGTCCGCCGCCTAGAGCGCATCGGTGTCGGTTTCGCCGGTGCGGATGCGCACCGCCTTTTCAAGCGAGTGGACGAAGATCTTGCCGTCGCCGATCTGCCCGGTGCGGGCCGCCTCGGCGATCGCCTCGACCACGCGGTCGGTCAGATCGTCGTCGACGGCGACTTCGATCTTGACCTTGGGGAGGAAGGTCACGGCATATTCGGCGCCGCGGTAAATCTCGGTATGCCCCTTCTGTCGCCCATAGCCCTTCACTTCCGTCACGGTGAGGCCGTGAATGCCCAGACCGGTCAGCGCGTCGCGCACGGCCTCGAGTTTGAAGGGCTTGACGATTGCCATCACGATTTTCATGGCAGTTCACCTTTGCTGTAGCGGATTCCCGCGGGTTGCCTGCATCGCCGGTCACCCGCAGGCGGACCGCGACGGCAAAGGTGAACCAAATACCGTGCCAGTTGCGCTCAACGATTGGTACAGCTTTGTAAATAAAGGAAAAAATGGATACGCCAACGCATGCCAGCCGGCCCGGACAGCACGCAAATGACTAATAAATATGCAGAATTATCGCTTTGCCTATTTTGTACGCATACGCACAAGGCCTTCCTGCGCCACCGAGGCAACCAGCGTTCCATCGAGGCCGTAAAGACTGCCGCGCGAAAAACCGCGCGCGCCTTGCGCCGAGGGACTGTCCTGCGTGTAGAGCAGCCAGCCGTCGAGCTTGTGCGGCCGGTGGAACCACATCGCGTGGTCGAGGCTGGCCATCTGGATGTCGGGATCGAAGCCCGAGCGGCCATGGGCGAAGGTCGATGTGTCGAGCAGCGTCATGTCCGACAGATAGGCAAGCACCGCCGCCTGCAGCGGCCGCTCGTCGGGCACCGGACCGGTGGTGCGGATCCACACATCCTGGCGCGGCGGCAGCTTGTCGCGGCTCGTATAATGCTCGACCATCACGGGCCGCACCTCGATCGGCCGCTCGCGCGCCCAGTAGCGGCGGATGTTCTCCGGCACCCGGTCGCCGAACTCCTCGAGGAATTCGCGCTGGGTGCGCAGATTGTCGGCCGGCGGCACGTTCTGCGGCATGGGGATCTGGTGATCCAGCCCCGGCTCGTCGCGCTGGAACGACGCCGACAGCGAAAAGATCGCATGGCCGTGCTGGATCGCCACCACGCGCCGCGTGGTGAAGCTGCCGCCATCGCGGATGCGGTCCACCTCATAGATGATCGGCACGGCGGGGTCGCCCGGCCGCATGAAATAGCAATGCAAGGAATGGACATGGCGCGCCGCATCGACCGTGCGCTGCGCGGCGACCAGCGCCTGGCCGATCACCTGGCCGCCGAAAACACGCTGCCAGCCCACCTGCGGGCTGCGACCACGAAACAGATTGTGTTCCAGCCGCTCAAGATCGAGTATGGCGAGAAGGTCTTGCATGGCCGACATAAAAGGGTCCCCTCCGGCGGCTATCCTGTACGCGCTGCAGGTTTCCAAGACGATGACGGGCCCTGATGCATGTCGCATTCAAATGGATTCATTTGAATGATAACGTACATGCATCCTGTCAAAGAGTTGCAGCGTCCTTTGCGCATCCAATCGGATGCGCGGCGCTGTAAGTCAAGGCAAGGCCCGCAAGTCGGCGCAAACTGTAATGATGAGAATTGGAGCAACGGCATGGCCAAGGGTACGCGCACGAAGGACGGCGCCACGCGCGAGCTGGACATATTGATCGCCGGCGCCGGCTATGTCGGCCTCGCCACCGCGGTCTCCATCGCCCACGCCCATCCGCGATTGCGCATCGCCGTGGTGGATGCCGCGCCCGCGGGCGTCTGGCAGCGCGACGGGCGCGCCTCGGCGATTGCCGCTGCCGCCTGCCGCATGCTGCAGCGGCTCGATTGCTGGCAGGAGATCGAGCCGGAAGCGCAGCCCATCACCGAGATGGTGATCACCGATTCGCGCACCGCCGATCCCGTCCGCCCGGTCTTCCTCACCTTCGGCGGCGAGACCGAGGCAGGCGAGCCCTTCGCCCATATGGTGATGAACCGCCATCTGAACGGCGCGCTGCGCGCCCGCGCCGCCGAACGCGGCATCGAGATCATCGAAGGCGTCGCCGTCGAGGATTTCATCAACGCCGGCGGACACATCGAGGCGCGGCTTGGCGACGGCGGCTCGTGTCGCGCCCGGCTGCTGATCGCCGCCGACGGCGTGCGCTCGCGCCTGCGCGACATGGCCGGCATCAAGACGGTGCATTGGGAATACGGCCAGTCCGGCATCGTCTGCACCGTGGCGCATGAACGGCCGCACAATGGCCGGGCCGAAGAGCATTTCCTGCCCGCCGGCCCTTTCGCCACCCTGCCGCTCAAGGGCAACCGCTCCTCCATCGTCTGGACCGAGCGAACCGCCGATGCGGAACGGCTGGTGAAGGAGGACGACCTCGTCTTCGAACAGGAACTCGAGTTGCGCTTCGGCCTCAAGCTTGGCGAAATCCGCGTCGAGGGCCAGCGCCGCGCCTGGCCGCTGGGCCTGACGCTGGCGCGCGATTTCGTCAAGCCGCGCTTCGCGCTGGCCGGCGACGCCGCCCACGGCATCCACCCGATTGCCGGCCAGGGCCTCAATCTCGGCTTCAAGGATGCCGCCGCGCTGGCCGAGGTGATCGTTGAGGCCGAGCGGCTCGGCGAGGACATCGGCGCGCTCGACGTGCTGCGGCGCTATGAGCGCTGGCGCCGCTTCGACACGGTGCAGATGGGCGCCACCACGGATATTCTCAACCGTCTTTTCTCCAACGATCTCATGCCCGTGCGCGCGTTGCGCGATTTCGGTCTCGGCCTGGTTGAACGAATGCCCGGCATGAAACGTTACTTCATCCGACAGGCTTCAGGCCTGTCGGCCGGCACGCCGCGCCTGCTGCGCGGCGAGGCCATCTAGCTTTTATGGTTCACAGCACTATTTCCAAGAGGAAGAAAACCATGACAATGAAACGGCATGCGGACGTCACCTGGAAAGGTTCCCTGGTCGAGGGTTCGGGCAGCCTCGACACGCAAAGCGGCGCGCTGAAAGGGCTGCCGCTCGGCTTCAAGGCGCGCTTCCAGGATGAAAGCGGCACCTCCGGCACCAATCCGGAAGAGCTGATCGCCGGCGCCCATGCCGGCTGCTTCGCCATGCAGCTCTCGCATATGCTGGCCGAAAGCGGTTCGCCGGCCGACAAGCTGGACGTGCGCGCCGACGTAACCCTGCAGCCGGCACAGGGCGGTGGCTTTGAGATCGTCAAGAGCGCCTTGACGCTGGTCGGCAACGTGCCGGGTCTGGCGGAAGACAAATTCCTCGATATGGCCAACAAGGCCAAGGCCTCGTGCCCGGTCTCGAAGGCGCTGGGCGCGATCGAGATTACACTGGACGCCAAATACGGCTGACGACAGATTTGCGATGAAATCCGTCGGCCGGCGCAATGGAAGGTCGTACGATGGGCAGACTTCGCAACCAAAAAACGCGCGATGCAGCTAAAATTCCCTTACGAAACAAGCCGTTCGGGAGGATTGACATGCTGCAGACTCACACGCCTCGGACCCTCAGGGTCCCGGCTGAAAACACCACGCTGACGATCACCGACATCACGGCGGAGGCCTCCAGGCTGGACGCGTTCGACAATCACGAGCGCGTCTGGCATGGCCGCGACGTGGAGCGCGGCCTGAACGCCATCGTCGCCATTCACAACACGGCGCTCGGCCCCGGCCTGGGCGGCACGCGTGTCTGGCCGCACGAGACCTTCGAGGCGGCGCTGACCGACGTCCTGCGCCTGTCGCGCGGCATGACCTTCAAATCGGCCATCGCCGGGATGGATTTCGGCGGCGGCAAGGCGCTGATCATCGCCAACGCGAAGACCGACAAGACCCCCGCGCTGCTCGAAGCCTATGCCGAGATGCTGGCCGCCCTCGACGGCCAGTACTACACCGGCGAGGATGTCGGCTTCACCGTCGCCGATGCCGATTTCCTGCGCGCCCGCACGCCCAACGTCACCGGCACCACCGTCGGTGGCAGTGGCAATCCCTCTCCCGTCACCGCGCACGGCGTGTTCCTCGGCGTCAAGGCCGCGTTGAAGCACCGTGGCGTCGACAAGCTTGCCGGCGTGCATGTGGCCGTGCAGGGATTGGGCTCCGTCGGCTGGACCCTGTGCGAGAAGCTGCATGCCGAAGGCGCGCGTCTGACCGTGACCGACATCGACGCCGTCCGCATCCGCCAGGCGGGCGAGGCCTTCGGCGCCGAAGGCGTGGGGACCGACGCCATTCTCCAGGTGCCGGCGCAGGTCTTCGCGCCCTGCGCGCTGGGCGGCGTGCTTTCGGCCGAGACGATCCCGTCGCTCGGCGCCAAGATCGTCGCCGGCGCCGCCAACAACCAGCTCGCCCGGCACGAGGATGCAAAGCTGCTTCTGCAGCGCGGCGTTCTTTACGCGCCGGACTACGTCATCAACGCCGGCGGCCTGCTCAACGTCGCGGCGGAACTGGCGCCGGGCGGCTACGATCGCGCGGCGACAATGGCGAAAGTGGCGCAGATTCCCGACACGCTGACCGACATTTTCCAGCGCGCCGAGGCACAGAACCGCTCGACCAACGATGTCGCCGCGGAGATCGCCTATGAGCGGATCGAGGCGGCGCGGAAGTAGCGCTGTGCCCGCTCCACACGTGGGCAGGGCAATCGCCTATACCGTCATCCCGGCTCTCCCTGCGGTCGGCCGGATGACGATGGGGGGTTGCCCGCAGCGCCCTATTTCCCGATCCCGCTATAGGCCGCCTCGCCCCAGACCTGCTTGACCCGGGCGTCGCGGCCGCAGCCCTTGCGATAGCCGTCATAGGCATCCGACTGCCTGACCAGGCCGAAGCGGCTGAGGATGCGATTGTCGCCCTGATAGTAGTTCTGGTGATAGTCCTCGGCCGGCCAGAAGGTCGCCGCGCCAAGCACCGGGGTCACCACCTTGCCGCCGAGCGCCGCATCGGCTTCCTGCCTGGCCTTCTCTGCAGCCGCCTTCTGCGCGTCGTCGAGCGCGTAGATGGCCGTCGAATAGCTTTCGCCCCGGTCGCAGAACTGGCCGCCCGCATCGGTCGGATCGACCGTGCGGAAGAAGATCTCCGCCAGCCGCTGATAGCTGACCTTCGCATCGTCGAAATCGATCTTCACCACCTCGCGGTGGCCGCCGGAGGAATAGTTGCGGTAGGTCGGGTTCTTGGTCGAGCCGCCGGCATAGCCGGATGTGGTGGCGACGACGCCCGGCACATGATCGAAATCCGCTTCCACGCACCAGAAGCAGCCGCCGGCGAAAATCGCCGATTTCGTTTCGGCAAGGGATGGCTGCACGCCGCCCACAAGGGTGGCAAGGGAAAACGCCGAAGCCAGAAACAAGCGTCGCAGCATGGTAGTCTCTCCTATGTTCAGGAGAGACCTACCCCGCCATGGGGCGAATTCAAATCAAACCGTTACACGCTTGCGTGAGGAGCACGCACCGCCCATGCCTGACCATCGACACACAGCCGGCGATCGGTAGCGAAGGGAGCAGAGGCAGCCGTGCCGGCACCGGTGCTAGACCCGCCGCTCGACCATCATCTTCTTGATGTTGGCGATCGCCTTGGCCGGGTTCAGCCCCTTCGGGCAGGCCTGGGTGCAGTTCATGATCGTGTGGCAGCGATACAGCCGGAACGGATCTTCCAGATTGTCGAGCCGCTCGCCCGTCGCCTCGTCTCTGCTATCGATCAGCCAGCGATAGGCCTGCAGCAACACGGCGGGGCCGAGATAGCGCTCGCCGTTCCACCAATAGCTCGGGCACGAAGTCTGGCAGCAGAAGCACAGGATGCATTCGTACAGCCCGTCGAGCTTGGTGCGGTCCTCGTGGCTCTGCTTCCATTCCGTCGCCGGCTCCGGCGTCACGGTCTGCAGCCAGGGCTCGATCGAGGAGAGCTGCGCATAGGGCACCGAAAGGTCCGGCACCAGATCCTTCACCACCGGCATGTGCGGCAGCGGGTAGATCTTGACGGCCGCCTGCGCCACCTCGTCCATGCCCTTGGTGCAGGCCAGCGTGTTGGTGCCGTCGATGTTCATGGCGCACGAGCCGCAAATGCCCTCGCGGCAGGAGCGGCGGAAGGTCAGCGTCGGGTCGATCTTGTTCTTGATGTAGATCAGCCCGTCGAGCACCATCGGCCCGCAATCGTCCATGTCGATGTAATAGGTGTCGACGCGCGGATTGTCCCCGTCGTCCGGCGACCAGCGGTAGACCTTGTACTCGCGCAGGCTCTTGGCGCCCTCGGGCTTCGGCCAGACTTTGCCCTGATGGACCTTGGAGTTCTTGGGAAGGGTGATTTCAACCATGACGTCCTCGGCTCAATAAACCCGCGCCTTGGGCGCGATTTTCTTCAGGTCGATGCCGCCGTCTTTTTCCTTCAAAAGCGGCTCGGTGTGGACAGGACGATAGCTCAGCGTCACCTTGCCCTTCTCGTCCACATGCGACAGCGTGTGCACGCGCCATTTCTTGTCGTCACGCTCGGAGAAGTCCTCGCGGGCGTGCGCCCCGCGGCTCTCCTTGCGCGCTTCGGCGCCGTAGACCGTGGTGATGGCGTTGGTCATCAGGTTTTCCAGCTCCAGCGTCTCCATCAGGTCCGAGTTCCAGATCATCGAACGGTCGGTGACCTTGACGTCGGGAAGCTCGCTCCAGACTTGGCTGATGCGCTTGCAGCCCTGCTCCAGCGATTCCTGGGTGCGGAACACGGCGGCGTCTTCCTGCATGGCGCGCTGCATCTTCTCGCGCAGCGCCGCCGTCGGCGTCGCGCCGTCGGCATGGCGGATGCGGTCGAAGCGCTCCATGATCTTGTCGCAGGCCGCCTCGTCGATCGCCGGGATCGCCGCTTCGCGGTCGACCACCTCGCCGGCGCGGATGGCGGCGGCGCGGCCGAACACGACCAGGTCGATCAGCGAGTTGGAGCCGAGCCGGTTGGCGCCGTGCACGGAGGCGCAGGCCGCCTCGCCGACGGCCATCAGGCCGGGCGCCACGGCGTCCGGGTTGGCCTTGGTCGGGTTCAGCACCTCGCCCCAGTAATTGGTCGGGATGCCGCCCATATTGTAGTGCACCGTCGGCAGCACCGGGATCGGCTCGCGCGTCACGTCGACGCCGGCGAAGATCTTCGCCGATTCGGCGATGCCGGGCAGCCGCTCGTGGATCACCGCCGGGTCGAGATGGTCGAGATGCAGGAAGATGTGATCCTTGTTCTTGCCGACGCCGCGGCCCTCGCGGATCTCGATGGTCATGCAGCGCGAGACGACGTCGCGCGAGGCGAGATCCTTGGCCGATGGCGCATAGCGTTCCATGAAGCGCTCGCCCTCGGAATTGACCAGATAGCCGCCCTCGCCGCGCACGCCCTCGGTGATCAGGCAGCCGGCGCCATAGATGCCGGTCGGGTGGAACTGCACGAACTCCATGTCCTGCAGCGGCAGGCCGGCACGCGCCACCATGCCGTTGCCGTCGCCCGTGCAGGTGTGGGCCGAGGTGCAGGAGAAATAGGCGCGGCCATAGCCGCCCGTCGCCAGCACCACCATCTTGGCGGCGAAGCGATGGATGGTGCCGTCCTCGAGGTTCCATGCCACGACGCCGGTGCAAACACCGTCCGTCATGATCAAGTCGAGGGCGAAATACTCGATGAAGAACTGCGCATGGTTCTTCACCGACTGGCCGTAGAGCGTGTGCAGGATGGCGTGGCCGGTGCGGTCGGCGGCAGCACAGGTGCGCTGCACGGGCGGGCCGTCGCCGAAATTCTGCATGTGGCCGCCGAACGGCCGCTGGTAGATCCTGCCGTCCTCGGTGCGCGAGAAGGGCACGCCATAGTGCTCGAGCTCGTAGACGGCGGCCGGCGCCTCGCGCGCCAGATACTCCATCGCATCGACATCGCCCAGCCAGTCGGAGCCCTTCACCGTGTCGTACAGATGCCACTGCCAATGGTCGGGGCCCATGTTCTTCAGCGAGGCGGCGATGCCGCCCTGCGCCGCCACCGTGTGCGAACGGGTCGGGAAGACCTTGGTGATGCAGGCCGTCTTCAGGCCCTGCTCGGCCATGCCGAGCGTGGCGCGCAGGCCCGCGCCGCCGGCGCCGACGACGACGACATCGAATTTATGATCGACATAGGTATAGGCGCTTGCGGCCTTCTTTTCGTTTGCCTTTGCCATAACCGGGTTCAGCCTCCGAAGGCGATTTTCAAGAGGGCGAAGAGGGAGACCGCGCCCAGGACGAGGGGAAAGAAGATGTTGAGGATCAGCAGCGCGATCTTCGCGCCCTCGCCATGCACATAATCCTCGATGACCACCTGCATGCCGAGCTTCATGTGGTAGAGCACCGACAGGAGCGCGAAAGCGAGAAGCAGCGTGACGACCGGATTGGCCAGCGCCGCGTGCACCTGTTCGTAGGACGCGCCGTTATGGGCGATGATGAAGCCGACGAAGAAGATCACCAGCGGGATGTTCGAGATGGCCGTCAGCCGCTGATGCCAGAAATGGCCCGTGCCTTCCTTGGCCGAGCCGAGGCCGCGGATGCGGTTCAGCGGGGTGCGCATGTCGCTCATGATCAAAACCCTCCGCGCACGGCATAACCGGCGATCCACACCAGGATCGTCAGGACGATCGAGGCGGCGAGCGTCGCCTTGGCCATCTTGGTGGTGGTCGCCTTTTCCAGGCCGCGCCCGGTGTCCCAGATCAGGTGGCGCATGCCGCCCAGCATGTGGTGCAGCAGCGCCCAGGTGAAGCCGAACAGCACCAGCCGGCCGAACCACGAGCCGTAGACGCCGTTGACCAGGTCGAACGTTTCCTTGGAAGACGCGGCGGCGGCAAGCCAGACGACGAACAGCACCACGCCGAAATACAGCGCCGAGCCGGTGATGCGATGGACGATCGACATCAGCATGGTCGGGATGAGGCGGTAGATTTGCAGGTGCGGCGAAAGCGGCCTGGCGTGGATGGTGCTGGATTTGCTCATGGCTTCCCCAATTCGATACCGGCCCAATTCGATACGGCTTGGTCTGGCGTGCGTCGCAACAGCGATGTTCGGCCCGGACCCGCGCCCTCCGGCAGTCGCTTTCTAATGCGGTTTTTGCAGTGCGTCAAAGCCGCAAAAGCGTTCCGGCGTCGATATTTAACCCCCTCGTCCCGCGCAAGGACTGGGCCGCTGCGGCTTCAAACGATTGAAGCGAATATTTCGTGCGCCTGATGAGTCGTCCCGCTGTCGGGCGCTATCGTGCTTTGCAGTCAGGTGGAATCACCTGACATCCGCATAAATGCGGAAAAACAATGAGACAAGGTGCCCTCAATGCGTCCTGACATAGTACACGACGCATGCCGATTTCGGTCGTGTTTGATCTTGTGGCAACAGCGTTGTGCGTGGTTCGACAAGCTCACCATGAGGGTGGATATATGGCTGCAAAACCATCCGCAACGTCGCGGAACCAGACTTCCTGCAAAGCCCAACATCCCTCATGGTGAGCTTGTCGAACCACGCATCCACGTCATTGCAATGGGGTGCAAGCTGTTGCGTCGTGTACTATCGCGTCCGCATGGACGCATGGCGCTCTATTGGGTGCAGCTGATCGGCGACTTGCCGTTGACCATCCACAGCGCGTCCTTTTCCTCCAGCACGACGGCATAGAGCGCCTCGCCGAACCGCGCGCTCTGGCCGGGCGGCGCGGCCGGCAGATCGAGGTCGAGGCCGCGCGGGCTGTGGACGCTGACCAGCGGACCCTTGCGCTCGACGACCATCTGCATGTCGTCCTCGCAGCGATAGGTGACCGGACCGCTGAAGGCCGCCGCATTGCCGGCCTGACCGGCTGAAGAGGAAGCGTTCGTGCAGCCGCCCGCCAACGCCAGCAGCAGAAGCGCTGCCCATCGGCCGTGCGGCCCGCTATTGCATCGGCCCGAAAATCGGAATCGATTTACGCGAAGCACGATGCATGGATTCAAAGTGTTAGAGCGTCCTTTGTGCGTCCGAATGGACGTACGGCGCTCTAGCGGTACCGGTGTCTTCGTACCCATCGCGCCGCTACTGCCCGTCGCCGCTTGGCCGGTCGGCACCGGTGTCGAAGCGGATGACGTGGCCGGTCCAGTCGGCGGGCGCCGCGAATTTCTCGTAGAGTTTGCGCCCTTCCTCCGGCTGGCGTGGCGCATTGAGCGTCAGGCGCGCCCAGCCGCGCTCTTCGGCCTGGTCGGCCACCACATCGATGAGCGCTTCGCCGATGCCCTTGCGGCGGTGATCGTGATGCACATAGAGGTGATCGACCATGCCGTAGCGCATGCCCGTCACCGGTTCGGGCAGGTCGTAGAACAGCGCGAAACCGACAAGCCGGCTGTCCAGATAGGCGCCGAGAATCTCGACCGCGCGATCCTGCAGGAGCGTTTCCGCGTAAAACGCGTCCGGCCGGCGCGGCGCGCCGCGCTTCAGCGACTGCGTGTAAGCCGCCAGGAGAGGCGCCAGGACATGCGCGTCCCTGAGGCGCAGCGGTTGGATATCGATCTGGTGATTCTCGCCCATGGCCAACCCTTCCCCGAAATTAACCACATCTGTCAATCGGCATGTTTGCCCGCCAAGCTCCCCGTGACAAAGGTTAAGAAAAGCTTAATGTAGAGGATCGAGGAGGCCACGGGGAGCGGCAAGGAGCCATGGCGCATGCCTTTGAAGTCTTTTTTCGTGGTCGCGGCGCTTGCCGCCGCAGCAATATCGATGCCGGCAGAGGCCGGCGGTTATGGTGATGCCTATGGTGGCCGCGTCTACGCGGATGCCTATGGCAACCTCGTGATTCACAGCCGGGCGGGCTTCAAGCGCATTCTGGTCGGCAAGGGCCATATGGCCGACGACTATGCCGATCTCGGCATCGAGACGCCGCGCGTCGCCCACCTGCAGCGCCATGGCGGCAGCCTCTATCTGCGCCGTTCGGCCCCCTGCAGCCAGGGCGTTCTCGTCAAGGGACGCGGCTATATGTACGGCCTGCCCGACGGCGTTCTGCCGGTCCTGACCGGCCCCTGCCACTGATCGCCGGCCAAACGAAACCCGGCCAAAAGACGGGAGCCCCGATGAGCCGAGAGGCCGACACCGCCCGCCAGCTGCGCGCCCATATCGAGCAGATGCAGACGATGACCCGCTTCGTGCTGGCCACGCTGGCGCTGGCCAGCGGCGTCTACACCTATCTCGGCGTGCGCAGCCTGCTCGACGGAACGGCGACGCTCGTCTTCTTCGCCGCCGTCATCTATTCGGCGGCGGTGTCGGTCGGCATTTACGGCTTCTGGACCTATCTCATCCGCTTCCTGCCGGAGATGCGCGATGCCGGTTCGCGGCTGGCCCTGTTCGGCGTGATGGCGGTCGGCTGCCTGATGATCGTCGCCATGTCGTCCTGGCTCAATGCCGCGGCGCTGGCCGGCTCGGCGGCGGTCGAACAGCATCTGGCCGAGACGCTGGAGGACTATACAGGCGATCTCGACCAGGCGCATTCCAACGCGCTTGGCGCGCTGTCGCTCCTGCCCGACATCCAGCGCGCCTCGGAGCGTTTTGCCCGCCTGGCCGACGACGAGCGCAATTCCGGCGCGCTGACCGGCACATCCGGATCAGGCAGCGTGGTCCAGCTCCTGACCCAGATGTCGGCGCAGATGCGCGAGCTGGAAACGACGATCCAGAATTCCCGCGAAACGGTCGGCGACCTGTTCCAGCGCGGCCAGGAGCGGCTTGCCGCGATGCGCACGCTGGTCTCGGCGCCCGGCCCGATCCAGCCGCGCTCCGACCGCTTCGCCGAGGAGGCGGTGGCGCTGGCAGGCGTCGTCGCCTCGCTCGAACAGACCTCCATCGCCCCTTCGGTCGCCCGCGCCGCCGCCGATCTCTCGGCCGGCTTCATCGCGCCCGTCGCCGACGGCCGCTCATCCGATCTCGCCGGCCGGCAGGATGCGGTGATGGCCACCGTGCGCATATCGGTCGCCGCCCAGTCGAAGGCGCTGTCCGACGCGGCCGCCGAGATCCTGGCGCAGCCGAAGGTCGCCGACCGGCGCTACGTGCCGTTATCCTCTGCGGAAGCAGTGCTGCGCTATGCCGGCAACTTCCTGCCGAGCTGGGCCGGCGCCATCTCGATCGATCTCCTGCCGGCCGTGCTGGTTGGCGTCATGGTGGTGGTGTTCGGCACGATCCGCCGCGGCGAGGTCGGCTTGACCGACGCCGACCGCATCACCGCCGCCGACATGCTGCGCTCGCTGGAGCTGCACGACACGATCCTGGCGCGCAAGAAGGCCGCCACCGAAACCGAAGATGAGGCCGAACCCGAGCCTGCGGAGGCACCCCGCACAGCGCCGGCCGAAAACATCACGCCCCTTTCCCTGTCAGACCGCAAACGGCATGAACCATGAGCGACCATCTCGCCTCTTCCATCGAAGCAAAGCCGCGCCGCGGCCTGCCCGAGCAATTCCAGGAAAAGTGGGGACCGGTTTTCCGTCCGGAATTGCGTGGAAACAAAGAAATGGAACATCTTCGTGACTCGGGGAAAAGCGGAAATGCTCTAACCCGCTATTTCAGCCGTTTTGACGACGGGGCGCTGATTCGCGCCGCCTTTGTCGGCGTGCTGATCGGCTCGGCGGCGGTCCTCGGCATGGATCTGCGCGAGCTGGTCGACCGCAATGGCGGCCTGTGGCCGAGCGCCGCCCCGCAGCCGTTCGAGCAGGGCGTCACCGTTCTGCCGCCGGTTATCGACGGGGGCGATGCCGGCGAGCAATCCGCCGATCCGCGCCGGTTCGTCACCACAGACCGCACCATGCTCCGTAACCCGGTGCGCTTCACCCTGCGGGCGGGCGGCGTGCTGTCGGTCGAAGGCGCCATCGATCCGGGCGCATCGGCGCGCTTTGCCGCCGAACTCGAGGCGCGCGGCGAATATGTCTCGACCGTTGCCTTCAACTCGCCGGGTGGCTCGCTCGAGGACGCCATGGCAATGGCCCGCCTGGTGCGCGAACGCGGCCTGTCGACGCGCGTCGAGGACGGCGCCATCTGCGCCTCTTCCTGTCCGCTGATCCTGGCCGGTGGTGTCACACGGCAAGCCGGCGCCAAGGCGGCGATCGGCGTCCACCAGTTCTACGCGGCGGAAGAAATCGCCAACCCGGCGCAGGCCATGGCCGACGCGCAGATGATCACCGCCCGCATTTCGCGCCACCTGGACGAGATGGGCATCGACCCGGCGCTGTGGCTGCATGCGCTCGATACGCCGCCGCGCGCGCTCTACTATTTGACGCCGGAGCAATTGCAGCGCTATCGCCTGGTCACCGGGCCGATCACCCTGGCGCGCAACTGAGCCTCTCAGCCCTCGTCCTGCCGATACTCCAATAGGTCGCCGGGCTGGCACTCCAGCACCTGGCAGATCTTCTCCAGCGTCTCGAAGCGCACGCCGCGCACCTTGCCGGATTTCAGCAGTGAAACATTCTGCTCGGTGATGCCGATCAGTTCGGCCAGTTCCTTCGAGCGCATCTTGCGCCGCGCCAGCATGACATCGAGATTGACGATGATCGCCATGGCTCAGACGAAGCCCCGCTGGTCGGCGCGCGCCTCGGCGGCGACAGCCATCAGGTGGCTGGTCATGTACATGATGCAGGCGATCAGCAGCGACAAAAGCTCGGATGAGCCGATCCCGATCGACAGCGCCTTCTGTCCGGGAGGATTGCCCATCGTCAGGGCCAGCACCATGACGGTGTGCAGCACGATGCTGCCACTGGCGATGGCGACGAAAGCCACACCGGCGCGACGCATCCAGCGGGCCGATTCGCCCGACAGTGGCTCCTCCGCGGCAAACGCGCCGAACATCCGCCAGACGCAGTAAAGCGCCGCAAGAAGAAGGCCGACCTGCACGGCGATCAGCACGATCGTGATGCCGATCGACGATGATGTGAGGGTCACCGGCCCCGCGATGGAAAGCCCTTCGCGCAGCAAATTTTCGAAACCGGCCGGATCCGACAACGACACCCCAAGCACCCACGCCACGCCGACGAGGATCAATGCGGCGCAAGCCAGGACGGCGCTCCGCATGACGCGACTGAGCCGTCGCAAGCGCATCACATCAGCCATTTCATTCTCCTAGTGCTTGAATAAATTATCGTTTTACAGTAACTAATCATCCAATATCATTCATCCCATGAAGGGTCAAGCGATGCCTGCCTCGATTTTCTCTCCATTGTTTTCCGCCGCGCAACGCGTCAAACCCGGCTGTCCGCCCTCGCGCGCCTGCATCCTGCTCGGCGCGGCCATGCTATCGGCCTGCATGGCGACAAATCCGCACGCGCTCCATCAATTGTCGCGTTTCGACCCCTTCAAGGCCGATCCGCGCCACGTTGCCATCGCCGTCAAGACGGACCGGAACCTGTGGCTGCGGCGCGGCGATGTGGAATTGCGGATCGCGCTTGCGGCGGGAGGCAAGGCCGAGGCCTTCGATGAAACCTTTGTCCTGGCCATTGCCGACAGTGCCGCGGGCGCCGGTTTCAGCGCGCCTGTCGAGCCTGGGGATCACGTCCTCACGGCAATGGTCGCGCCTGAGGACAGGGCGCGTTTCGAAACGGTGCAGCATCGCGCGCGCGCGGCAAAGACAGCCAATGGCAAGGGAACGCTTGGTGTGACGGTCAGGGGCGGCTGCCGCAGCGGTCCCCTCGATACCGAGACCCTGTCGGTGCGCAGCTATATGCGCACCGAGGCCGGGGGAGAATTCTTCCCCCTGACCGGCGAGATCGGATTGCAGAAGATGCTTGGCGGGAAGTCCCTTGCAGGAATTCCTCCCTGCAAGGACGTGAGGTCAAAAGAGAGCCGGGGCAGCGTTTCCGTGAAACGGTGAACCGATCTGGCGTCAGCCCTGCGGCCACTCGCGAATGTCGACGAAATGGCCGGCAATGGCCGCCGCCGCCGCCATGGCCGGCGAGACCAGATGCGTGCGGCCCTTGAAGCCCTGGCGGCCCTCGAAATTGCGGTTCGAGGTGGAGGCGCAGCGCTCGCCCGGCTTCAGCCGGTCGTCGTTCATCGCCAGGCACATCGAGCAGCCCGGCTCGCGCCAGTCGAAACCCGCCGCCTTGAAGATCTTGTCCAGCCCCTCGGCCTCGGCCTGCGCCTTGACCAGGCCGGAGCCCGGCACGATCATCGCGCTGACCCGTTCATTGACCTTCTGGCCCTCGGCGACCTTGGCCACTTCGCGCAGATCCTCGATGCGGCCATTGGTGCACGAGCCGATGAAGACGCGGTCGAGCGCGATGTCGGTGATCCTGGTGCCGGGGGTGAGGCCCATATATTCCAGCGCCCGCATCTTCGACTGGCGCTTGTTTTCCTCGGCGATCTCGTCCGGGTTCGGCACCACGCCGGTGATCGACACCACGTCCTCGGGCGAGGAGCCCCAGGTGACGATGGGCGGCAGGTTGGCCGCGTCGAGCTTGACCACGCGGTCGAAATGCGCGCCGTCATCGGTGTGCAGCGTATCCCAATAGGCGCGCGCCAGATCCCAGGCTTCGCCCTTCGGCGCCCGGGGGCGGCCGTTGATATAGGCGTAGGTGGTCTCGTCCGGGGCGATCAGGCCGGCGCGCGCGCCGCCCTCGATCGACATGTTGCAGACCGTCATGCGGCCTTCCATCGACAGGGCGCGGATCGCCTCGCCGGCATATTCCATCACATGGCCGGTGCCGCCGGCCGTGCCGATCTCGCCGATGATGGCGAGGATGATGTCCTTCGCCGTCACGCCGGCCGGCAATTTGCCGTCCACCTCGATCAGCATGTTCTGGGCGCGCCGCTGGATCAGCGTCTGCGTGGCCAGCACATGCTCCACCTCGGAGGTGCCGATGCCGTGCGCCAGCGCGCCGAAGGCGCCATGCGTCGAGGTGTGGCTGTCGCCGCAGACGATGGTCATGCCCGGCAGGGTGAAGCCCTGCTCCGGGCCGACGATGTGGACGATGCCCTGGCGCTCGTCGGCGGCGTCGAAATACTCGATGCCGAAATCGGCGGCGTTCGTCGCCAGAGCTTCGACCTGGATACGGCTCTCCGGGTTCTTGATGCCGAACTTGCGGTCGGGCGAGGTCGGCACGTTGTGGTCGACCACGGCCAGCGTCTTCTCCGGGTGGCGCACCGTGCGGCTGGCCATGCGCAGCCCCTCGAAGGCCTGCGGGCTGGTCACCTCATGCACCAGATGCCGGTCGATGTAGAGCAGGCAGGTGCCGTCATCCTGTTGATCGACCAGGTGGTCGTCGAAAATCTTGTCGTAGAGCGTGCGTGGTTTGGTCATTGTCTTCATCCTCAGCGGAGCGAAATGGAAGGCTTGCCGGCAAATCAAATGATCGCCGGCTGGCGTGTCCGCCTAAGGCAGTCGGCTCAGAAGCGAGCCGGAGACCCGCGCGAAAAAGCGGCTCGGCAGGCGTTTCACATCCTGCAGAACGAAGCGCTTGTAGGTCGGGCTTCCGAAAAGTTCTTCCATGAGAGCGTCTTACCAGCGTTTCGCGGGCTCGGCAATCTGTCCAAGCAGCCTGGTGGTGCGATCCCGACAGATGGTCCGCATCTGTCGGGATCGCACCACCAGATCAATCGCTTGTGGGCTGACTTACCGAAACAGATGGTATCCATCTGTTTCGGTCAGACCACTACGCCGCTTCCTGCTCGACGCAGATCCGTGCCGTGTCCTCATCGCTCAGCGGCACATGCAGCAGCGCGCAGCGATGCCGGCCCGCGCCTTCCATGTCCCGGCGAAAATGCCGGCAATCGCGGCAGAGCCCGAAAGTCCGCCCGCCATCCGCCGCAAGACGCGCCTTGAGCAAGGCGGCAAGCCCCTCGTTCAGCGCTTCCCGCTGCGCCGCGTCCATCCGCGACAATGCCTCGGCAAAGCGCAGCGTCTCGTCTTGCGGCAGAAGCGCCGCGCCCGCCGCAGTCAGTTCGAGCCGCACCGAACGGCGGTCGGCCGCATCGGCGGATTTGCGCACCAGTCCCGCCCGCTCCAGCGCCATCAGGGTCTGCGACACCGTGCCCTTGGTGGCGCCCAGATAGGCCGTCAGGGCGCCCGGCGTGTTGGAGAAGCGGTTGGCGCGCGCCAGATAGCGCAAGGCCTCCCATTGCGCCGGCTTCAGGCCGGCGGCGTGGCCGTCATGCGTGACGATGCGCGCCAGCCGGCCGATCATCGCCAATGTCTCGTCGTCGTTCATCGGCAGACAGTATTGTGTCGATACCATGATTGCAATGGCCGCCGCCGCATGCTAGCCAATATGTATCGACTCGATACTAAATGGAGGACATCATGGAAACCATGCTCATTCGCGCCCTTGCATTATCGCTGCTCTCGACGCTTGCCGTCCCGACGCCGCTCCAGGCGCATGAGATCGAAAGCCCCGCCAATGCGGCGGTCGAACCCGCCTTCGACATTCGCCGCGCCGGCGCCACCGCCGACGAACGCCTCGTCACATTCACCATGGAGATGGAAGGTGAGGCCGGCAGCGTCAAACCCGAAGCCACGGGCGCGCTGCCCGGTGCCTGGGTCCATGCCTATGTCTGGCCGACGAGCCTCGACCCGGCCATCGTGGGCTTTGCCGAAAAATCCGGCATCCTGGCGCTCGCCGTCACCGCCCACCCCGATTTCGACGACACGCCGTTGTTCGATGAAAACGGCGACGGCGACCCGACCAATGACGGCGCCGGCTGGCATTCGCACTGGGTCGTCCTGGAAAAGGCGACGGCCTGCGGCGCCGGCTACAAGGTGCGCGACGTGTCGCCGGGCGTCGACGTCCTGCCGGCCACCGCGCCGATGCTGCCGCTGGCGCTTGACAGTCCCGGCATGTCGCCGCGCCTCGATGGCAAGGCGGTGCGCATCACCGTTCCCCTGCGCGATGGCACCGATGCCGCCTTCGACGCGGTAACCGCCACGCTGCAGGTGCACCCGGAGGGCCAGACGCCGTTGCTGTGCGTGACCGGCGTCCATGACATCGCTTCGGGCGACCTGTCGCTGCCCGGCCGGGTGACGAAGCAGTAGCTAGAGCAATTCCAGGAAAAGTGGGAACCGGTTTTCCGTCCGGAATTGCGCAAGAACAAAGAGATAGAGCATTTCCGTGACTCGGGGGAAATGGAAATGCTCTAGTCGCCTTCCTGCGGCGGCTTGAGTTCCAGCGAGAACTCCAGCCGCCGTATCAGCGCCAGCACGAGCGCGCCGAGAACGCAGGCGAGCCCCGCGATCAGCCACAGGCCGAGGCCGGCGGCCAGGCCGGTCGCCGCCGCCAGCCACATGCCCGCGCCCGTCGTCAGGCCACGCACGGCCCCGCGCTTGAAGATGATGAAACCGGCAGCCAGGAAGGCCACGCCCGCCGTGATCGCCTCGACCAGACGGAGCGGATCGGCGCGCACATGCTCGTCGTTGAAGATCGGCATGGCGACGATTTCCAGCGTGATCACTGCAAACACCGCCGAGGCGAGGCACACCAGCATGTGGGTGCGCAACCCGGCGGGCCGGTCCGCCAGCTCACGCTCGAAGCCGAGAATCCCGCCGAGCACGGCAGCCACCAGGAGACGCGCCGCGATGACCTGCCACGGCAGGCTGGTTGCCGGCGTGAATTCGGCGATCAAGGCGTCCATGGCTGACAAATGCCAAAAGCGATGGGAAGTTCCCTGGTGGTGCGATCCTGACCCTGGGCGGGATGAGGAAAAGCAAGAACCGGTTTTCCGTCCTGAATTGCGCAAGGATAAGGAGATAGAGCATTTCCGTGACTCGGGGGAAATGGAAATGCCCTAGCGGCGCGCCTGGCTGTTGCGCATTCGCCTTTCAAGCGCCCGCAGGGCCAGTGACAGGCCGACTGTCAGGAGCAGGTAGACATAGGCGACGATCGAATAGGTCTCGAAGAAGCGAAACGACCCGGATGCGTAGATCTTGCCCATCTGCGTGATGTCGGCGACGCCCAGTACCGAAACCAGCGACGAATCCTTGACCATGGCTATGAAATCATTGCCGAGCGGCGGCAGGATGGTGCGTATCGCCTGCGGCAGGACGATCAGGCGAAAGCGCTGGAAGCGGGTCAGGCCGAGCGCCTTGGCCGCCTCCACCTGGCCAGAATCGACCGCCTGGATGCCGGCGCGAAACACTTCGGCGATGAAGGCCGAATAGCCGATGGTCAGCGCGATGATCGCCCGCCACAAGAGCGAGATATCGCGCACCCGCAATTCACCGAGCACGCCCGCCTCCTGCAGCGGCATCGTCAGCGCGTTCCAGCCGCTGACGACGAGCGGCACGCCGGCAAAAGCGATCCAGAACAGGAGCACCAGCACCGGCACGCCACGAATGATCTCGACATAGAACCGCGCTGTCTGACGCAGCGCCAGCGAACCGGAAAGGCTCATCAGCGCGATGCCGAGGCCAAGCGCGGTGGCAAGGGCAAAGCCCACCACCGTCACGAACACGGTGACGCCGATGCCTTTGGAGATGACACTGAAAACCTGCGCATGGAGCCCGCTGGAAGCGATCAGCACGGCGACGCCGGCGGCAAGCCCCCCGGCGACGACCAGCCACCAGGGAAAATCATCTTTCTTCGACTTGCCGGAAGCGTTGATGGCCATCGTCTTCAGCCGGACGCCCGATGGGCATGCGGGCAATCGCCGGGCACGCTCTACTCACCCAGCGTGTAGTCGAGGAACCATTTCTTGTTCAGGGCATCTATCGTGCCGTCCGCCTTCATCGCGGCGATGGCCGCGTTGACCGGCACGACGAGGTCGGAGCCCTTGGCGAAGATGAAGCCGAAATCCTCCGAGCCGAGCGGTTCGCCGACGAGTTTCAGCGCGCCCTCCGACGCATCCACATAGCCCTTGCCGCCGGTGCTGTCGGTCAGCACCATATCGACGTCGCCGGCGCGCAGCGCCTGCACCGAGGCGCCGAACGTCTCGAACAGCTTGATGCGCGCATTGGCCTCATCGCCGTCCAGCACCTCATACACCGCCGTGTAGAAGGGCGACGTGCCCGGCTGTGCGCCGATCAGGCTGTCTTCCAGCGCGGCGAAGCTTTCGGCGTCATCGAAGCGGTCCTCATCGCCGCGCACCAGCATGAACATTTCCGAACGCAGATAGGGCTCGGAGAAATCCACCTTCTCCTTGCGGTCGTCGCGAATGGTGATGCCGGTCATGCCTATATCGTACTGCCCGTCCGAAACCGACTGGATCATCGCGTCCCAACTGGTGTTCTGGAAGGTCAACGACACATTGAGACGCTTGGCGATCTCGTTCATCGCGTCATATTCCCAGCCGATCTGCTCGCCCGACGAAGGATCGACGAATTGCAGCGGCGGATAGGCATTCTCCGTCACCACGATCACCTCGCGGCCGCCGAGATCGGGCAAATCCTGCGCCGTGGCGGCGGACAGGGCGGAAAACGTGAAACCGGCCGCAAACAACGACGCGGCCAAAAGAGATATGCGCAACGTCATGGTCAATCTCCCTGTGACAAGGCCGAACGTTCGGCCGGGCGATGGGCCATTCTTAAATCAGCAATCGGGCGGACGAAAGAGCGCCACCGCCCGATCGTCACCCTTGAAGCACGGCATCCAGAACAAAAAAAGCGCGCCGAAGCGCGCTTTTCACAACCATCGGTGCGAGACCGAAGCCTACTCGGCGCTGGTCTCGGCGGCCGCGGCCTCCTGGGCCTTGGCGGCGTCCTCGGCGGCCTTCTCGGCGGCCAGCGCCTGGGCGGCGGCGACCTTCTCGGCCTCGACGCGGACCTTCTCCTCGGCCAGCGCCTGGCGCTCGGCGTCGTTCAGGCGGCGGGCGCGGGCGCCCGTATTCTCGGTGATGCGGGCCGACTTGCCGCGGCGATCACGCAGATAGTAGAGCTTGGCGCGGCGCACACGGCCGCGGCGGACCACTTCGACGCCCTCGACGAGCGGCGAGTAGACCGGGAAGACACGCTCGACGCCTTCGCCATAGGAGATCTTGCGAACCGTGAAGTTCTCCTGGAAGCCGGAGCCGGCGCGGGCGATGCAGACGCCTTCATAGGCCTGCACGCGGGTACGCGTGCCTTCGGTGACGCGCACCAGGACGCGCAGCGTATCGCCGGGCTGAAATGCGGGAAGCTTGCGCTGGGCTTCGATCTTCTCGGCCTGCTCGGCCTCGAGCTGACGGATGATGTCCATCTCACTGTCCTCTTGTTCTTCTCGAACCGTCAGAGCGCTCATCCCAGGGGCAGTTCTGAAAACCGCCTGAAGAGTGCCCTCCCAGAGGAGGAACAGGAGCGAGTTCACGCGTTCATTGATTTGAGTCTGTCGGCATGAGCCGTTGCGTGCGCGGCACATACACGAGATCGGAATGGGAATCAACAGCCGGTTGACAGCCATGGCGCCTCTCGCAACGGCGGCGCACGCATGATTCCCCTCATTGACGCTACCGGACAAGCGCGGCAGTTTCGGTTTCCCGCGGGTGCTCCGCAGCCGTCCCGAAGCACCGATCGAGAACAGAGGAAGCATCCTTTCATGACACCCATCACCCAGGCCAGGGACTGGCTCACCGATCCGGACCGCTTTCACGGCGAATGGCAGGGCGGGCCGCAAGGCGCGAACATCTGCGTCATCGTCAACGAAATCGAGACGGTCGGCGGCGGGCCGCGCCTGCACCGGCATCCCTATGCCGAGACCTTCGTCATCCGCCGTGGCCACGGCCTTTTCATTGTCGGCGACGAGCGGATCGAAGCCGGCGCCGGCGCCATCCTGGTCGTTCCGGCCGATACGCCGCACCGGTTCGAGAATCTCGGTCCCGGCATGCTCGCCACGATAGACATCCACGAGAACGGCACGTTCATCACCGAATGGCTCGAATAAGGTAAGCGGGCGCCTGGCGCATTTTGCAGTCAGGTGGAAGCACCTGACGTCCGCGCAAATGCGGAAAACAACGCGCTAGACCGGTTTGTCGCCGCGATAGGCTGCCCACAGGTCAGGCCGGCGCTCCCGCGTCAGCCGCTCCGCCTCGGCGCGCCGCCAGGCGGCGATCTTCGCGTGGTTGCCGGACAGAAGCACCTCCGGGATCGGCCGTTCCTCGAAGAGCTGCGGGCGCGTGTATTGCGGATGCTCCAGAAGACCGCCCTCGAAACTTTCCTCCTCGCCCGATTGCTCATTGCCCATGACGCCCGGCAGAAGCCGGATCACCGCATCGAGCAGCACCAGCGCCGCCGGCTCGCCGCCCGACAGGACGTAATCGCCGATCGACACCTCCTCCAGCGCCCGCGCCTCGATCAGGCGTTGATCGACGCCCTCGAAGCGCCCGCACAGGATCACCGCGCCGGGACCCGTCGCCAATTGCCGCACGCGCCCCTGGTCGAGCGGTCGGCCGCGCGGGCTCATGAGCAGTTTCGGACGCGCATCCTGCGGCCCTGCCACATGGTCGAGCGCGCGCGCCAGGACGTCGGCACGCATCACCATGCCGGCGCCGCCGCCTGCCGGCGTGTCGTCGACATTGCGATGCTTGCTGGTGGCGAAGTCGCGGATCTGCACCGCCTCCAGCGACCACAGCCCAGCCTCGCGCGCCTTGCCGGCCAGCGAGAGGTCGAGCGGGCCGGGAAACATCTCCGGATAGAGGCTGAGCACCGTGGCGCGGAAACTCAATTCCCATCTCCCGAGGGAGCTTCGCCGTCCGGATCCCCATCGGCTTCCTCGTCAAGCAACCCCGCCGCCGCCCTGTCGAACCGCGCCAGCTTCGCCGCGAGATCGACCGACGTCACCGCCGCGCGGGTAAACGGCACCAGCGCCGAGCCCCCGTCGACCAGGGTTATTTCCAGGATATCGCCGGCGCCGAAATTGTGCAGCGCGCCGATCGTGCCCAGGCTGGCGCCCGTTTCGTCCACGGCCGCCAGCCCGATCAGATCGGCATGGTAATACTCTTCCTCGTCCAATTCCGCCGGCAGCGCCGCGCGATCGACGAACAGCGCCGTGCCGTTCAAGGCTTCGGCGGCGTTGCGGTCGGTCACCTCGGCAAACCGCGCCACGACGACATTCTTCACCGGCCGGAGCCGCCGCACGGTGAAGACGCGCCCGTCGCGCGCCTTCAGTGGTCCGTAATCGCCGAGCGCCATGGGATCGCTGGTGAAAGCCTTGACGCGAACCTCGCCGTGCAGCCCCTGCGCAGCGCCGATCACGGCAAGCTGGATGAGTGTGTCATTCCTGGTTGGTTTGCTCATAGGCCTGGTTTGCCGCTTCTGGCGTACGGGAAACCCGGCTTATGCGCTATTCTGCGGCCTGCCGGCAAGCTTTCCCGACAACACCTCGATGCGCTCGGCCATCTCCAGGAGCACGCCGGTCAGCGCGGAATCGTTCTTGTCCGCCTTGTTCAGCGCGTCGTCGCGGGTCTTGCGCAGGGTGGCGATCTCGCCTTCCATGCCCTGCATGCGCTTCTGCAGTTCGGCCAGCTCGTCCATCACCATGATGCCGGCCATGACGCTCAGCCGGTGATCGCCGATCTCGCCGAACGAGCCTTTCAAATGCATCACATAGCGATCGAACCGCTGGGCAAGGTCGATGAGGTGTTCTTCCTGCCCCTCGTCGCAGGCCATCCGGTAGGATTTGCCGTCTATGGTGACCGTTACCTGTGCCATCGCAACATCCTATCGATCCAAAACGGCGCGGATCGTCTCCATGGCCGTGACCAAGCGCCGCGACACCTCGCGGTTTACATCCTCGAGCCGCTCGGCGCGCGCCTCGGACTTGTCGATCTCTTGTGCAAGGCGAGCGCGGTCGGCGTTCATCCGCTGCAGTTCAGCGTCGGAATCGACGAAGTCCTGCTCGTGCTCCAGCCGCGCATCGACCGCGTCCTCGAGCGACGTCAGGGCCTTGCCCAAACGCCCGATCACCTCCTTGAGCGTCGTTTCACCACTCATGGCCGCCAACCCCAGTCCTGCGATTCCGGGCACCGTCCATCCGGCACGCCGCGCGTGGGATAACGATCCGCAATCGATGTGACACAGGCAATCTTGCTTACTTTCATGCAGCCCTTCCGCTGGCGCACGGTGGTCCCGTCGGCAGGGCCGGCAGACCGCCCCATCAGGCCGTGCTCGCGAATCGCGGGCCTTACTAACACCTTACCGCAAAAAGATTAGGCGCCGGGTGAACCTCCCGTCAACAAAGCGCGTCGGCTAATCCCCCAAAATGCTGCGACAGCTCTGACATGAAGCGTGCGGGTGCGCCGTCTCCCGCCTCCGGGCGACTTGTCCACCGACGCCGCCTCTTTGTTGACTTCAAGGCCGCAACTGCTATGTGTCGCCTGCTTTTCAAGGGGCCGGGACTGTCAAACCAGTCCTTCATCAACTGCCTGCAGCGGACCAGCGAGCAATCATGATCTCACGCGACAAACACGACCGGATGGCAAACGCGATCCGCTTTCTTTCCATGGACGCCGTGGAGAAGGCCAATTCGGGCCACCCCGGCCTGCCGATGGGCGCGGCCGACATCGCCACCGTGCTGTTCACCCGTTTCATGACGCACGATCCGAAGAACCCGCATTGGCCCGACCGCGACCGTTTCGTCCTGTCGGCCGGCCACGGATCGATGCTGCTCTATTCGCTGCTCTACCTCCTCGGCTACGAGGACATCGCGATCGACGAGATCCGCAATTTCCGCCAGCTCGGCTCGCGCACCGCCGGCCACCCGGAATTCGGCCACGCCGCCGGCATCGAGACGACCACCGGTCCGCTCGGCCAGGGCCTGGCCAATTCGGTCGGCATGGCGCTCGCCGAACGCATCCTCAACGCCCGCTTCGGCGACGATCTGGTCGACCACTACACCTATGTGCTGGCCGGCGACGGCTGCCTGATGGAGGGCATCAGCCAGGAAGCGCTGACGCTGGCCGGTCATCTCAAGCTCAACAAGCTGATCGTCCTGTTCGACGACAACCAGATTTCCATCGACGGCTCGACCGCGCTGACCGATTCCACCGATCAGTGCGCCCGTTTCGCCGCTTCCGGCTGGAACACGATGCGCGCCGACGGCCATGATCCGGACGCCATCGCCGCGGCGATCACGGCAGCCCGCGAATCCAGCAAGCCGACCCTGATCGCCTTCCGCACCACCATCGGTTTTGGCGCACCGACCAAGTCCGGCACCGCCAAGGTGCACGGCTCGCCGCTCGGCGCCGAGGAAATTGCCGGCGCGCGCAAGGCGCTCGGCTGGGACGCGGCCCCCTTCGTCGTCCCCTCCGACATTCTCGACGACTGGCGGCTGGCCGGTCTCCGCTCGACCAAGGAGCGCAAGGCCTGGGAACAGCGCCTCGCCGGCGCCGAGGCCGAAATGCGCGGCGAGTTCGAGCGCCGCATGCGCGGCGACCTGCCGGAGAATTTCGACACGGTGATCGCCGAGTACAAGGAAAAGCTCTCCGCCGAGCCGCCCAAGGTGGCGACGCGCAAATCCTCCGAAATGGCGCTCGAAGTCATCAATGCCTGCCTGCCGGAGACCATCGGCGGTTCCGCCGACCTGACCGGCTCCAACAACACCAAGACCAGCCAGACCGGACCGATCTCGGCCAAGGATTATTCCGGCCGCTACGTGCATTACGGCATTCGCGAGCACGCCATGGCGGCGGCAATGAACGGCATGACGCTGCATGGCGGCATCATCCCCTATGGCGGCACCTTCCTCACCTTCTCCGATTACGCGCGCCCGGCCATGCGGCTTGCCTCGCTGATGCAGATCCGCTCGATCTTCGTCATGACGCATGATTCCATCGGCCTGGGCGAGGACGGTCCGACACACCAGCCGGTCGAGCATCTGGCCGCCCTGCGCGCCATCCCCAACCACAATGTCTTTCGCCCGGCCGACGCGGTCGAGACTGCCGAATGCTGGCAGGTGGCGATCGCTTCGCGCGAGACGCCGTCGACGCTCGCCCTGTCGCGGCAAAACCTCGCACCCGTGCGCATCGCCTATGAGGAGGACAATCTCTGCGCCCGTGGCGCTTATGAGCTCGCCCCTTGCGAGGACGATGCCGAAGTGACGCTGTTCGCCACCGGCTCGGAAGTGGAAATCGCCATGGCCGCCAAGGCGCTGCTCGACAAGGCCGGCCATCCGGCGCGTGTCGTCTCGGTACCCTGCTTCGAGCTGTTCGCTGCCCAGAGCGACGATTATCGCGCCGCCGTCATAGGCAACGCGCCGGTCAGGATCGCCATCGAGGCCGGCATCCGCCAGGGCTGGGACGCGATCATCGGCTCGGATGGCGTGTTCATCGGCATGACCGGCTTCGGCGCCAGCGCCCCGGCGCCGGCGCTCTACCAGCATTTCGGCATCACGGCGGAAGCCGCGGCGAGCGCAGCGCAGAAGCGCCTCGCACAGCGCGGTTGAGCCCACAAGCACGTCCTCGCCCGTTCCTGGACCAGCATTTGCTGGTCCCCATATCTGGATTCTTGAGGCTGGCGCCGCTATGAAGCGGCGTCCTTTCCCGTGCGCGCGCACGGCCACCCACTCCGCGGAGGAAATTCATGACCGTCAAAATAGCCATCAACGGATTTGGCCGCATCGGCCGCAACATCGTCCGCGCCATCTATGAATCGGGCCGCAAGGACATCGATGTCGTGGCCATCAACGATCTCGGCCCGGTCGAGACCAACGCCCATCTCCTGCGCTACGACAGCGTGCATGGCCGCTTTCCTTCCGAGGTGAAGGTCGAGGGCGACACGATCAACATCGGCACAGACTCGTTCAAGGTCTTCGCCGAGCGCGATCCGGCCAAGCTGCCCTGGGGCGAATTGGGCGTCGACATCGTCATGGAATGCACCGGCATCTTCACCTCCAAGGAAAAGGCCTCGCTGCATCTGGAAGCGGGCGCCAAGCGCGTGCTGGTCTCGGCGCCCGCCACGGGCGCCGACCTGACGGTCGTCTACGGCGTCAACCACGAGAAGATCGCCAGGGAGCACCTGATCGTCTCCAACGCGTCGTGCACCACCAACTGCCTGGCGCCGGTCGCCATGGTGCTGAACGACGCCTTCGGCATCGAAAAAGGCTTCATGACGACGATCCACGCCTATACGGGCGACCAGCCGACGCTCGACACGATGCACAAGGACCTCTACCGCGCCCGCGCCGCCGCCATGTCGATGATCCCCACTTCGACGGGTGCGGCCAAGGCCGTCGGCCTCGTGCTTCCCGAACTCAACGGCAAGCTCGACGGCGTGTCGATCCGAGTGCCCACGCCGAACGTCTCGGTCATCGACTTCAAGTTCGTGCCGAAGCGCAAGGTCACGGTCGAGGAAGTCAACAACGCGCTGGTGGCGGCCGCCGACGGCAAGCTGAAGAACATCCTTGCCTACACCGATGAGCCGCTGGTTTCGATCGACCTCAACCACAACCCGGCCTCCTCCACCTTCGCGCTCGACCAGACCAAGGTCATCGAGGGCGACCTAGTGCGCGTCATGTCCTGGTACGACAATGAGTGGGGCTTCTCGAACCGCATGTCCGACACGGCGGTGGCCTTCGGCAAGACGATCTGATCCCACCTCAACCGACCTGAACGACGCCCGGCCGTCCCGCCGGGCGTTTTTCTTTGTGCATCGCCCTTGCATCTCACTTCCGCCGCATCTTTTATAAAAGAGAACAGCGGCTTGCGGCACGACAACGACAGAGAGGCGGATGGATCAGGGCATTTATCTCATTACGCTGGTGGGTACGGCCCTTGTGCTGTTTGCCGCGTTCTCGAGCCTGGTTGCCTTCCGCTTCGGCGCACCCCTGCTTCTGATCTTCCTCGGCATCGGCCTGGCCGCCGGCACGGACGGGCTGGGGCTCGATTTCGACAATGCGGCGCTCGCCTATTTCATCGGCTCGCTGGCGCTGGCGGTCATCCTGTTCGATTCAGGCTTCGGCACCTCGTTCGCCTCGTTTCGCCAGGCCGCCGCGCCCGCCCTGGTGCTGGCGACGATCGGCGTCGTCCTGACCGCCGGCCTGGTCGGCGTCGCCACCTACTACGTTACCGATTTCAGCTGGCTCGAAGCCTTCCTGCTCGGCGCCACCGTCGCCTCCACCGATGCGGCGGCGGTGTTCTTCCTGCTGCGTGTCGGCAACATCTCGGTGCGTGAGCGCGTCCGCTCGACGCTTGAGGTGGAATCGGGCTCGAACGACCCGATCGCCATCTTCCTCACCCTGTCGCTGGTCAGCCTGATCGGCAGCGGCGAAGTGCTCCAGGCCAATGCGCTTGCCGCTGATATCGCGCTGGGCTTCCTGCAGCAGATGGGCATCGGCCTCGTCGCCGGCGTGGTCGGCGGCTATGCCATCGTCCGCCTGGTCATGCGCCTGAAGCTTGAACAGGGCCTGCTGCCGATCTTCGTGCTGGCGCTGTCGCTGCTGGTCTTCGCGCTGGCCGGCGCCTTGGGCGGCTCCGGCTTCCTCGCGGTCTATGTGGCGGGCCTGCTGGCCGGCAGCGCCCGGCTGCGCTCGACCGCCCTTTTGAAACGCTTCCAGGACGGCGTGACCTGGCTGGCCCAGATCATCATGTTCCTGGTGCTCGGCCTGTTTGCCACGCCGTCGCAATTCGCCGCGATCATCCTGCCGGCACTGTTCATCGGCCTGTTCCTGATCTTCGTCGCGCGCCCGCTGGCGGTCATGCTGTGCCTGCTGCCATTCCGCTTCGCGCGCGCCGAGAACGCCTTCATCTCCTGGGTCGGCCTGCGTGGTGCGGTGTCGATCCTGCTCGCCATCACACCGCTGATCGACGGGCTGGAGAACGGCCGTCCCCTGTTCAACATCGTCTTCATCATTGTGCTGGTGTCGCTGATCGTCCAGGGCTGGAGCGTCGGGCCGCTCGCCCGCCGCCTGGCCCTGACCGTGCCGCCGCGCATGGGACCGCTGAACAAGGTGGAGCTCGAACTGCCAGGCTCCGCCCGCCATGAATTGCTCGCCTACCGCGTCGTCGCCGGCAGCCCGGTCGAGCGCGGCCAGCGCATTCCACGCTGGGCGAAACCCTCGCTGGTGGTGCGCGACGGGCGCTCGATGACCTATCAGTATGCCGGCCGGCTGGCCGCCGGCGACCACGTCTACATCTTCGTGCCGGACCGCTATCCGCGCCTGCTCGACCGCCTGTTTGCCAGTCCGGTCGAGATGGATCCGGAGGACGCCGAATTCTTCGGCGCCTTCGCCGTCGACCCGGAACGGCCCGCCTCCGACATCGAGGCGGCCTACGCGCCCGGCCTGACCGAGGACGAGCAGAAGCTGACGATTGCCGAATTGGTGCGCGAACGCCTGGGCGGACGCGCCGAGTACGGCGACCGCGCCCCGCTGGGGACCATCGAGCTGATCGTCCGCGACGTCGATGAGGCCGGGGCGATCACGGCGATCGGCCTGTCGCTGGAACCGCCGGCGACCATCGTCCGCGTGCCGATCTTCCTCAGCCCGCGCGACCTGCTGCGCCGGCTTTTCACCCTCGGCCGCGGCGGAAAGGGCTGAGTTCGCCTCATGCCTTGCGTCCAGCGCGGCGCACTGTATGGTCGCCAACGATTTTTACCCTATGGAGGCAGCGGCGGGACATGCCCGACTTCAAGACCCCAGGCTTCAAGACCCTTGACGATCTCAACGACATCGCCGGCAAGCGGGTGCTCGTCCGCGTCGATCTGAACGTGCCCGTGCAGGACGGCGAGGTCAGCGACATGACGCGCATCGAGCGCATCGCGCCAACCCTGACCGAACTCTCCGACAAGGGCGCCAAGGTCATCCTGCTCGCCCATTTCGGCCGCCCCAAGGGCAAGCCCGACCCGGCCGCCTCGCTCCAGCCGATCGCCTTCGCCGCCGAGACGGCGCTCGACCGTCGCGTCCACTTCGCTGCCGACTGCATCGGCGATGTGGCGGCACAAGCCGTCACCGAGATGGCCGACGGCGATATCCTGCTTCTGGAAAACACGCGCTTCCATGCCGGCGAGGAAGCGAACGACCCGGACTTCGCCAGGGCGCTGGCGGCCAATGGCGACATCTACGTCAACGACGCCTTCTCCGCCGCTCATCGGGCGCATGCCTCCACCGAGGGGCTGGCCCATCTCCTGCCGGCCTATGCCGGCCGCACCATGCAGGCCGAGCTGCAAGCGCTTGAGAAAGGCCTCGGCGCGCCGGCCCGCCCGGTGCTGGCCATTGTCGGCGGCGCCAAGGTGTCGACCAAGATCGACCTGTTGATGAACCTGGTCAAGAAGGTCGAGGCGCTGGTCATCGGCGGCGGCATGGCCAACACCTTCCTCGCCGCGCGCGGCACCGAGGTCGGCAAGTCGCTGTGCGAGCACGATCTGGCGCCCACCGCCAAGCAGATCATGATCGAGGCCGCGGAAAGCGGCTGCGCGATCATCCTGCCGGTTGACGCCGTGGTGGCACGCGAATTCAAGGCAGGCACCGAGAGCGAAATCGTGGCGATTGAAGCGGTGCCGGCCGACGCCATGATCCTCGATGTCGGTCCGAAGAGCATCGAGAAGATCAACGAATGGCTCGACCGCGCCGACACCGTGGTCTGGAACGGGCCCCTCGGCGCCTTCGAGATCGCGCCTTTCGACGCGGCGACGGTGGCCGCGGCGAGACACGCCGCCGCCCGCACCGCCGAGGGGCTGCTGGTCTCGGTCGCCGGCGGCGGCGACACGGTGGCGGCGCTCAACCACGCCGGCGTCGCCGAAGACTTCTCCTATGTCTCGACCGCCGGCGGTGCTTTTCTCGAATGGATGGAAGGCAAAACCCTGCCTGGTGTCCAGGCGCTTGCGACAGCCCGTTAAGCAAAGTGTGAACAGGCCGTCACTTCAATCGATTAGGACTTCGCCGCCGACATTCCGTTTAACTGCGCCATCTGCTATGCGCCCCGTCAGGAACAGACAGGAGACCTGAAATGAGCGAACGGCTTGAGGACATTGCAGCCGCAATGGTGACCCCCGGACAGGGGATTCTGGCGGCGGACGAAAGCTCCGGCACCATCAAGAAGCGCTTCGACACGATCGGCCTGGAATCGACGGCGGACAGCCGCCGCGACTATCGCGAGATGATGTTCCGCGCCGAGGACGCGATGAAGAACTGCATCTCCGGCGTCATCCTCTATGACGAGACGCTGCGCCAGAAGGCCGCCGACGGCACGCCGCTGGCCGAGATCATCAAGGCGGCGGGCGCCGTGCCGGGCATCAAGGTCGATGCCGGCGCCAAGCCGATGGCCGGCTTCGATGGCGAGACCATCACCGAGGGTCTCGACGGGCTGCGCGAACGGCTGGCCGAGTATCACGGCCTGGGCGCGCGTTTCGCCAAATGGCGCGGTGTCATCTCCATCTCGAAGGACCTGCCGAGCTGGGGCGCCGTCAAGCAGAACGCCCAGGCGCTGGCCCGCTACGCCGCGCTCTGCCAGGAAGCCGGCATCGTGCCGATCGTCGAGCCGGAAGTGCTGATGGACGGCCAGCCGGGCGATCACACGATCGACCGTTGCTACGAGGTGACGAACTGGGTTCTGAAGACCGTGTTCGACGAGCTTTACGACGCCCGTGTCTCGCTGGAAGGCATGATCCTCAAGCCGAACATGATCATCGACGGCAAGAACGCCCGCAAGGCTTCGCGCGAGGAAGTGGCCGAGAAGACGGTGCGCTGCCTGAAGGCCACCGTGCCGGCCGCCGTGCCGGGCATCGCCTTCCTCTCCGGCGGCCAGTCGGATGAAGAGGCGACGGCGCATCTGTCGATCATGAACGCCAATTTCGACCTGCCCTGGGCGCTGACCTTCTCCTATGGCCGCGCCCTGCAGGCAGCCGCGCTGAAAACCTGGGGCGGCAAGAAGGACAACGTCGCCGCCGCGCAACGCGCTTTCACGCACCGCGCCCGGATGAACAGCCTGGCCGCCACCGGCGAGTGGAAAAAAGAACTCGAAGCCGCCTGATCGGCCAGTGTCTCAAACTTCAACGGCCCGTGAGCGATGCTTGCGGGCCGTTTTCCTATGCTCTGTTCGCCGCGCGGGCGCCGGCCAGTCTCACGGCCTCACACCCCCGCCGCCCGAGCCCGGGCACGCGGCTTGACGCGGCAGTTCAAAGTCCATCGCCTGCCAATCCAGCAGGATCCACGGACCTGACCAAGGTCAGGGTGCCGCTTGCGCCTGGGTGGCGGGAGGCGGCACGTTGACCCAGGAGTTTCCGGATGCCACGAAACAGGTTCGTTTCAGGCGGTCCGTCACGATCAAGGTCCAGCTCCCGCTGGACGACGTGTACAGCTCCATCACGGCCCGGTCGTCGATCAGGCCGAAGCCGGCCTGCCGCTCCTGGAACTGGCTTTCCAGCCAGAAGACGATTTCCGGCCGTGGCCCGCATGCCCTAACCTGCGCCTGCGCGCTTGCCGCACCGGCGACACCGATCACCGCCGCGCCGAGTATCGCAGCGGCATTTCTGATGATCTTCTTCATAAACATCGCACATCTCCTTCGCCGTTCCGTCCCGGCGAGGAAGAAGTGGATTCAGCTCCGCAGCGCCGGAACGGGACAGGCCGGTTCCGACGTCATCATCGCGTCGCTCCTTTCTTGAATTCCGGTCTGTTTGCGGGCGGTCGTGGCGCCTGCCACTCCGCCTGATTCACAAATGATGATGGAATGCCGAAAGCACCAGATATGATCACCGAAGAGTGATCAGATACCATATAAGCCTCCCGGGCGCGTTTTAGCGCTTCAAGAAATTTCGAAACGGCCTGTCAACAGCGCTTGCAGGTCGTTTTCCCATGCTCGATCCGCCGCGCGGGCGCCTGCCGACCTCAAGGCCTCACACGCCGCCGCGCAGCAGAATGGTCAGCGACACGGCGCCGAGCGCCACCAGCGCCAGTTTCCAGAAATCGCTGCGCTTCCGGAGCCCGGGCAGGCCGAGCGGCTTGATGAGGTGCACGACCATCATCGCCAGGATGAGCAGCAGCAGGATTTTCGTCATGAGCGGAGCCAATACGAGAACGGTGCCTCCTTGTGCCTGCTCGCCCTGCCTCCTGTCAAAGCACCCGCCTCCACCGCAAGTCTGATTTACCTCGCCGCGCCTGTTCCGCTATCAATGGGTCGACACGGGCACGAACCGCAGGAGGAGGCGGAATGGCGTCACGCTACCGCGAGGTCTATCGGAGCTGGCAGAACGATCCGCACGCCTTCTGGGCCGAAGCGGCGACGGAGATCGACTGGTTCAGCCCCTGGGACCGGGTGTTCGATGCCGGTGCCGGCATCTATGGCCGCTGGTTTCCAGGCGCCACCTGCAACACCTGTTTCAATGCGGTGGACAGGCATGCCGAGGGCGGGCGGAAGGACCAGCCGGCCCTCATCTACGACAGCCCGATCACCGGACGAAAGCGGACTTACACCTATGGCGCGCTGAAGGCCGAAGTGTCGGCGCTCGCCGCCGTTCTCCAGGATCTCGGCGTCGGCAGGGGCGACCGCGTCGTCATCTACATGCCGATGGTGCCGGAAGCCGTGTTCGCCATGCTCGCCTGCGCGCGCATCGGCGCGGTGCATTCGGTCGTCTTCGGCGGCTTCGCCGCGCGCGAACTGGCCGCCCGCATAGACGATGCGGCTCCCAAGGCCGTCATCTCCGCCTCCTGCGGCCTGGAGCCCGGCCGCATCGTCGCCTACAAGCCGCTGCTCGACGAGGCGATCCGCCTGTCGGCCGCCAAACCGCAAAACTGTTTGATCCTGCAGCGCGAGGAACAGGGCTGCGATCTGGTCGAGGGGCGCGATCATGACTACGCCGCCCTGGTCGCCGCCGCCCGGCAGGAGGGGCGCGACGTGCCCTGCGTGCCGGTGCTGGCCACCGATCCGCTCTATATCCTCTACACCTCCGGCACGACCGGCAGGCCGAAGGGCGTGGTGCGCGACAATGGCGGCCACATGGTGCGGCTCAAATGGTCGATGTTCAACGAGTTCGGCATACGGCCGGGCGAGACCTTCTGGGCCGCCTCCGATGTCGGCTGGGTGGTCGGCCATTCCTACATCGTCTACGCGCCGCTCCTGCATGGCTGTACGACGGTTCTGTTCGAGGGCAAGCCGGTGGGCACGCCCGATGCCGGGACATTCTGGCGCGTCATCGCCGAGCATCGGGTTACGGCGCTGTTCACCGCGCCGACCGCCTTTCGCGCCATCCGCACGGCCGATCCCGAGGCCGCGCTTCTGCCACAGCATGATTTGTCGCGCTTCCGCACGCTGTTCCTCGCCGGCGAGCGCGCCGACCCGGACACGGTGAAATGGGCCGAGCGCACGCTGGGCGTGCCGGTGATCGACCATTGGTGGCAGACCGAGACCGGCGCGCCGATCAGCCAGAACCCGGTCGGGCTGGGCATGCTGCCGGTCAAATACGGTTCGCCCGGCCTGCCGATGCCCGGCTACGACGTGCAGGTGCTGGACGATGCCGGCCACGCCGTCGCGGCGGGCAAGCTCGGCAATGTGGTGGTCAGGCTGCCGCTGGCGCCGGGCTCCCTGCCGACCCTTTGGAACGACGACAAGCGCTTCGAGGAAGCCTATCTCCATGAGTTTCCGGGCTATTACAAGACCGCCGATGCCGGCCTGATCGACGCGGACGGCTATCTGTTCATCATGTCGCGCACGGACGACATCATCAACGTCGCCGGCCATCGGCTGTCGACCGGCGGCATGGAGGAGGTGGTGGCCGAGCACCCGGCCGTCGCCGAATGCGCCGTGATCGGCATCGCCGATGCGCTGAAGGGCCAGGTGCCGTGCGGTTTCGTCGTCCTTAACGGCAAGGCCGCCGACATCGCCACCATCGAGAAGGAGCTGATCGCCATGGTGCGCGAACGCATCGGCCCGGTCGCCGCCTTCAAGCGCGTCGTGCCGGTCAAGCGCCTGCCGAAAACGCGCTCCGGCAAGATCCTGCGCGCCACCATGCAGAAGATCGCCGACCACGAGGAATGGACCATGCCGGCGACCATCGACGATCCACTGATCCTGGATGAGATCGCCGAAGCGCTGGAAAAGCCGAAGGACTGAGCTCGTCCCATGACAAACACGCAGGGCAATCGGGTGTAGGAAAAAGCCCTTTTTGCTGCTCGGCGCGATCTGTGGAAACCATTTTCGTGAAGCGAAAATGGCAAGGCCGACTGGCCGTCGCGCCTTTTGGCGCGTGAAGCCAAGGTCGCGGATGCGACCGCCGGCGTTTGAGGCAGCAATAAAAGTAAGGGCAATCGGGTTCACCCGATTGCCCTGGACAAACACGCCCCTTCGCTTGACCTTCAACGCCCGCCGTCGCAGGGTCCAGCCGGTTTCGGCATGAGGACAAGACCATGGCACTGGACGGAAAGACAGCCATCGTGACAGGGGCGGCCGGCGGCATCGGCTACGCCATCGCCGAGCGCTTCCTGCGCCAGGGCGTCAGGGTCATGACCGCCGACATCGACGCGGAGAAGGGCCTGCGCGCGCTGCCCGATCTGCAGAAGCTGGGCGACGTCCGTTTCGTCAAGGCCGACATCGGCAAACGGCTCGACGTGCACAATCTGCTCGCCGAGACCATCGACGCCTTCGGTGATGTCGACATCCTCGTCAACAACGCCGGCATCGTCCACGCCGCCGGCTTTCTCGATCTGCGCGAGGAAGATTTCGACCAGGTTCTGGAGACGAACCTGAAGGGCACGTTTCTCGCCAGCCAGGCGGTCGCCCGCTACATGGTCGAGAAGGTGGAGAAAGGCGAGGCGGCCGGCACGATCATCAACATGTCCTCGGTCAACGCCATCCTGGCGATCCCCGAACAGCTCGCCTACACCGTATCGAAGGGCGGAGTCAGCCAGTTGACCCGCGTCATGGCGCTGGCGCTGGCGCCCTACGGCATCCGGGTCAACGCCATCGGGCCCGGCTCGATCATGACCGACATGCTGACCAGTGTGAACACGGACCAGGCCTCGCGCGCCCGTCTCCTGTCGCGCACGCCGCTCGGGCGCATCGGCGAGCCGTCGGAGATCGCCTCCATCGCCGCCTTCCTTGCCTCCGACGATGCGAGCTATGTGACGGGCCAGACCATCTATGCCGATGGCGGGCGCCTGCCCCTCAACTACACGGTCGAGCCGAAGCCGGAAACCACCTGACAACACGCTGTCAGCACGGCCCGAGGATACTCCTCCTGACACGATCAGGAGGCGAATCGACATGACCACCAAGCATAAATACGTCCTAGTGTCCTGCCCCAGCCAAACCGATAGGTTTGGACTGGGACAAGCAGGCCACTAAATTATTGATTCTAGGGCAACTTTGCTTCAGTTGAAATGAATGCGAAGCCTTCATTTCAACTGAAGCGTTGCACTAGTGGTGCGATCCTGACAGATGGTACCCATCTGTCAGGACAAATCGCCCCACCAGACCACAATAGCTTGTGGGCTGACTTTTCCAAACAGATGGGTACCATCTGTTTGGGTCAGACCACTAGCAGCGTTCCAGCGCTGGCTCCAGTACAAGCGGAAGCAGCGCAGGCACACCATCACCGTCTGCACCCTGAACGAACTGCCGCTTGCCCTGCAGCGCGATATCGGTTGGCATCCGGCACGACCCGACTTCCATTGAACCCGAACTGCGACCACGGCTCACGCATGCCGGCAGCCATCTGGCCGGCTAAAGCATCGCTTAGCGCGCGCGCCATCGCTCCTGACAGGATGCTGTCAGGAGCCATGTGTCACTGTAAGGGCATCAAATGGAGGGTTTTGACATGTCTGATTTTCTACCGCTGAATGCCGTCGTCTGGGCTGAGATCCCGGTGACCGACATGGATCGCGCGCGCGCCTTCTATGCAGCCGTCGTGCAGAACGAGTTGCAGCTTGAGGAAGATGGCCCGAACCCGTTTGCCGTGTTTGCCGCCCGTGAGCCGAAAAGCGCCATCGCCGGCCACATCTATCCCGGCAAGCCGGCGCCCCGAGGCACCGGCCCGACGGTCCATCTTTCCGTTGCCGAACCGCTGGAAGACGCCATGCAGCGCGTCACCGACAATGGCGGCGAATTGGTCTCTCCCATAATCACTATTCCTGCCGGCCGTTTCGTGTATTGTCTCGACCCCGATGGAAACAGCTTCGGAATATTTGCGTGAGGAAAGTAATTCATGCGCCGCGCTGACCGACTTTTTCAGATTGTCCAGCATTTGCGTGGTGGACGCCTTGTGACCGCGCGCCTGTTGAGCGAGCGTCTCGAAGTATCCGAGCGCACGATCTATCGCGACATTGCCGACCTGCAGTCGACCGGCGTGCCCATCGACGGCGAGGCCGGTGTCGGCTACCTGATGCGCGAAGGCTTCGAGCTGCCGCCGCTGATGTTCACCCGCGACGAGATCGTCGCGTTGGTGGCTGGCGGACGCATGGTCCGCGCCTTTGGCGGCGCGGCCATGGCGCGGGCGGCCGAGGAGGCGCTGATCAAGATCGGCACCGTCCTGCCCGAGCCGGAGCGCGACCGCATCGCCCGCACCGAGATCCATTCGCCGCGCTGGGTTGTCAGCGACATGGACCGGCAAACGATCGACGCGCTTGAGCGTGCCGTCGAGGCGCGCGACGTGCTGCGTCTCGACTATCGCGACGAGGGCGGCCGCGGCTCGGAACGCGATGTCCGGCCGCTTGGCCTATGGTTCTGGGGCAAGGTCTGGACGCTGGTCGCCTGGTGCGAGTTGCGCGGTGATTTCCGCACCTTCCGCATCGACCGCATCGCGACCATCACCGCGGTGGGGCGCACCTTCCGCCCCGAGCGCGGCAAGCAGCTCGCCGATTTCTACCGCCGCATGGAAATGCACGAGGCGATGATCGGCAAGGCTTACGCGAGCTGATTCGGACGAAGGCGAGCTATTCCTCGTCTTCGTCCTCATCCTTCGATCTCAGCGACGACAGCTTGGCGAAGACGGCGTCGGCATCGAGTTCCCTGTCTTCCGGAGCCGTCTCAGGACCGTCAGCACTGTCCAGTGACAGGCCTTCGGTCTGCGCGGCGGGCAACAGCGTGTCGCCGGCCGGCGCCGCCGGCGCATAGCGCGCGGCGCGCTGCACTTCGAGGTCGAGATCGATCTGCGAGCACAGGCCGAGCGTCACCGGGTCCATCGGCACCAGGTTGGCCGAGTTCCAATGGCTGCGGTCGCGGATCTGCTCGATGGTCGACTTGGTCGTGCCGACCAGGCGCGAAATCTGCGCGTCCTTCAGCTCGGGATGGTTGCGCACCAGCCACAGAATGGCGTTCGGCCGGTCCTGGCGCTTCGACAGCGGCGTGTAGCGTGGTCCCTTGCGCTTGGTCTCCGGCACCCGCACCTTCGGTTCCGACAATTTCAGCTTGTGGTTCGGATTGCCCTCGCCGCGGGCGATCTCCTCGCGCGTCAGCTGGCCGGTCATCACCGGGTCCATGCCCTTGATGCCCTGCGCCGCGTCGCCATCGGCGATGGCGCCCACTTCGAGCGGATGAAGCCTGCAGAATTCGGCGATTTGCTCGAAGGTCAGCGCCGTATTGTCGACCAGCCACACAGCGGTGGCCTTGGGCATGAGAAGCGTGTTGGCCATAGATATGAATCCTCTTCCTTCGCCCGCGTCCCTAGCGCGGGCGGTGGTCATTGCCACCGATGTTGGGAATATGGGCGCTTTATAGACTCAAACCGACCCGCGACGCAACAAAATGCGCGGGCCCGCTTTTGGGGACTGTCACCCGACTGTCATCAAAGCGTCATTCGTTTGAAACGCATGCTCCCGATGGTGCCGCCTCCGGCGCATCGACCCCAGAACGAAACTGGGTTTCTAAGGGAGCGCGATGCGCGGGTTCATCTGTAGGCGGCGTTCGAGCGTGTCCGGTCGGGCACACGGCGCTGCGGGGCCGCGAGGGAGCTTGCCACATGGGACACCGAACTTTTTTCTTCAGCCTGCTGTTCAGCGCGGCGGCCATCGTGCCGGCGCATGCCGAGATGGCGTTCAACCGCATCGCCACCTTTCCGGTGGCCGAGAACCTGCCGGCCGATGCCGATCCGGCAACCGTGACCTCTTCCGAAATCATCGCCGCAAGCCCTGACGGCAAGACGCTGGTCTACTCCGACAGCCCGCTGGGCGGCGTCGGCTTTATCGACATCACCGACCCCAAGGCGCCCAAGGCCGGCGGCGCGCTGTTGCTCGACGGTGAGCCGACTTCGGTCGGCGTGGTCGGCGGCAAGGCCATCGCCGCGGTCAACACGTCCGAAAGCTATGTGAAGCCGTCCGGCAATCTGGTCGTCATCGACATGGCAACGAAAACGGCGGAAAAATCCTGTGACCTGTCCGGACAGCCCGATTCGGTCGCCATCAGCGCCGACGAGCGCTTCCTGGCCGTCGCCATCGAGAACGAACGCGACGAGGACCTGAACGACGGCGTCATCCCGCAAATGCCGGCCGGCGACCTGAAGATCTTCACCCTGGCCGACGGCATTCCCGATTGCGGCAGCATGAAAACGGTCGCGCTGACCGGTCTCGCCGAAATTGCGCCGGAGGATCCGGAACCCGAATTCGTCGCCTTCAACGAGGCCGGCGAAATCGTCGTCACCCTGCAGGAGAACAACCACATCGCCATCGTCTCCGCCGAGACGGGTGATGTGATCAGTCATTTCTCCGCCGGCACGGTCAACCAGGACAAGATCGACACGCTGGACGATGGCGCGCTCGATTTCAGCCAGCAGGCGCGCGACCTGAAACGTGAGCCGGATGCCGTGAAATGGCTCGACAACGACCGCTTCGTCACTGCCAATGAAGGCGACTACGAGGGTGGCTCGCGCAGCTTCTCAATCTTCAACAAGAAGGGCGAGATGCTGTTCGATTCGGGCGCCGACCTCGAGCACCGCGCCGCGGCCGTCGGTCACTACCCGGACAAGCGTTCCGACGCCAAGGGCGTCGAGCCCGAAGGCCTGGAGGTCGCCACCTTCGGCGACACGCGCTACATCTTCGTCACCCTCGAGCGCGCCTCGCTCATCGCCGTCTATCGCGACACGGGCGCAGCGCCCGAATTCGTTCAGCTGCTGCCCTCGGGCATCGGCCCGGAAGGCCTGGTCGCCATCCCTGCGCGCAACCTGCTGGTAACGGCCAATGAAGCCGACCTGGTGGAAGATGGCGGCGCCCGTTCGCATGTCATGGTTTACGAGCTTGGCGAAGGCGCGGCGGTCTATCCGACCATCGTCTCGGTCAACGACGATGCCGGCGTACCGATCGGCTGGGGCGCCCTGTCGGGACTTGCCGCCGACCCGGAGAAGCCCGGCATGCTCTATGCCGTCTCGGACTCCTTCTACGGCAGCCAGCCGGCCATCTTCGCCATCGACGCGACGCAGACGCCGGCGCGGATCACCCGCAAGATCGTCGTCACGCGCGGCGGCGCTGCCGCCCAGAAGCTCGACCTCGAAGGCATCGCCGCCGACGGCAAGGGCGGTTTCTGGCTGGCCTCGGAAGGCAACAGCGACAAGCTGACCCCGCATGCGCTGTTTCATGTGGACGGCGACGGCCGCATCAGGAAGGAGATTGCCTTCCCGGCCGAGCTCCTGGCCAACGAGCTCCGTTTCGGCATGGAAGGCGTCACCACGGTCGGCGAAGGCGACGACCAGATGCTGGTGATGGCCATCCAGCGCGAATGGAAGGACGACCCGAAGGGCCAGGTGAAACTGGTCGCCTACAAGCCCGCGACCAAGGAGTGGTCGGCCGTGCGCTATCCGCTCGACGCCGGCGAGAAGGGCTGGGTCGGCCTGTCGGAAATCACCGCGCGCAACGGCAAGCTCTACATCGTCGAGCGCGACAACCAGATCGGCGCGGCGGCGAAGATCAAGAAGCTCTACGCCGTGTCGCTCGACGGTTTCAAGCCGGCAGCACTCGGCTCCGACCTGCCGGTGGTGGAGAAGACGCTGGTGCGCGACATCCTTCCCGACATGAAATCGGCGACCACTGGCTATGTCCTCGACAAGGTCGAAGGCTTCGCCATCGACGCCGACGGGACGGCCTATTTCGTCACCGACAATGATGGCGTCGACGATTCATCTGGCGAGACCATCTTCGTCAATCTCGGCAAGCTCGACGCGCTGAATTGATCCCGTAAGCCTCCCAAGGCGGAAAACCCCGGCTTCACCGAGGCCGGGGTTTTCACATTCAGGACCAATGTTTTCCCATTCAGGAAACGTCGAGAACGATCTTGCCGATATGCGCTCCGTCTTCCATGCGCTCGTGCGCCCGCCAGGCTTCCTTCAGCGGAAAGATCATGTCCATCACCGGGGCGATCTTGCGCGCCGCCAGGAGCGGCCAGATATGCGCCTCGAGCTCGGTGGCGATCCGCCCCTTGAACGCCACCGAACGCGGCCTGAGGGTGGAGCCCGTATGGGTCAGCCGCTTGCGCATCACCTGCGAGAAATCCGCCGTCGCCTTGGCGCCGTTGAGAAAGGCGATCTGCACGATGCGCCCGTCCATTGCCGCCGCCGCATAGTTGCGGTCGATGTAATCGCCGCCGATCATGTCGAGGATGACGTCGGCGCCGTTGCCCTCCGTCTCGTCCCTGACCGCCTGGACGAAATCCTCCTCGCGGTAATTGATGGCGCGCACCGCGCCAAGCGCCGTGCAGGCAGCGCATTTCTCCGCCGAACCGGCCGTGGCGATCACCCGCGCGCCGAGCGCCGTGCCGAGCTGGATCGCCGCCGTGCCGATGCCCGACGAGCCGCCATGCACGAGCAGCGTCTCACGCTCCTTCAGCCCGCCGCGCTGGAACACATTGTGCCAGACAGTGAAGAAGGTTTCCGGAATGGCCGCCGCCTCGGTGAAGGTGAAGCCGTGCGGCACGGGCAGGGCGTTGGTTTCATGCGTCAGGCAATATTCGGCATAGCCGCCGCCGGGCGTCAGCGCCGTCACCCGGTCGCCCACGTGCCAGCGCCTGACCCCCTCGCCGACCATGACCACCTCGCCCGCCGCCTCCAGCCCGGGCAGGTCCGAGGCGCCGGGCGGCGGCGGATAGAGCCCCTTGCGCTGGATCACGTCCGGCCGGTTGACGCCGGCGGCGCGCACCTTGATCAGGATCTCGCCTTCACCGGGTTGAGGCAGGGGTCTCTGCTCCGGTTTCAGGGCCATCGGCCCGCCGGGTTCGCTGATCGCCACGGCGGTCATCTTCTCGGGAAGCGCTTTTTGATTCATGATGCCCCTGTTGATTTGATGCCCGCCGCGCTGCACGATCACCGGACGGGAGTTGGTGGGAACGGGGCCACATTGCACGGGCCCGCGCCGATCTGACTGTCGGTTATGTATCGTCTTGCGGGTGGGAGGCAACGGGAGAAACGCCATGAGCATCTTCGACGAAGATGGAGCAAAGCCCAAGACCGGCCACCAGATCGGCCAGGACCTGTCCCTCCTCTCCGTGGAGGAACTGCACAGCCGCATCGCGCAGATGAAGGGCGAGATCACCCGATTGGAACAGGAGATCGCCAGCAAGGGCGCAACCAAGAACGCCGCCGAAGCGTTGTTTCGCCGCGTGTAGAACCCGCACCGCCAGCGCAATCGAGTCGTTTGGTGGCGGATTTGCGATGCTGATGCGTTGCTTGTTTGCCCATAGTGCGATTCATCGGTCGAATGATACTTCGACGTCTGACAAGATCATGCTTGAGCCACGAATGAAGGTGAAGGCGACCCTGAACAACCGCCGGCCGGCCACAGGCTGAAAAGCAACCACCACGCGGATCATACCCATGCTGTCTCCCCTCGGCTCCATCGTCGCGCTTCTTTGCGGAACCGCGTTTCTCTTGACCGCATCGGGACTGCACGGGCTTCTGCTGCCGCTGCGTGGCCAGGCGGAAGGTTTCCCGACCGCCGCGCTGGGCGCGCTCGGCACGGCCTGGGCCATCGGCTTCGTCGCCGGCTGCTTTCTCGGTCCGCGCCTGGTGCGCCGCGCCGGTCATGTCCGCGCCTTCGGCGCCTTCGCCGCGCTGGGCGCCATCGTCGCGCTGCTCAGCGGCATGTGGATCGATTCCATCGGCTGGGTGCTGCTGCGCGTCTTCACCGGCTTCGTCATGGCCGGCGCCTTCATGGTGATCGAAAGCTGGCTGAACGAAAAATCGACCAATGAAAACCGCGGGACGGTGTTCGGCATCTACATGATGGTCACCTACGCCGCGCTGACCACGGGCCAGATGATGGTGGCTTTCGGCGACGTGTCGAACACCATGCTGTTCATGACGACCGGCATCCTGTTTTGCCTGGCGCTCATCCCCACGGCGGTTTCCAAGGCGGTCACGCCGCAACCGCTGGCCGAGGTCTCCCTCGACCTGAAGGGGCTTTACGCAAACTCGCCGGTGGCCTTCATCGGCTGCGTGCTGATCGGCATGGCAAATGGCGCCTGGGGCACGCTCGGCGCCGTCTATGGCGGGGAGATCGGCATCTCGACCCTGCAGATCGCCACGATGATGAGCCTTGCCGTGTTGGCGGGAGCCGCCTTCCAGTTGCCGGCCGGGCGCATCTCCGACCGGATCGACCGCCGTTTCGTCATCGCCGCCGCCGCCTTCGGCTCCGGCGTGATCGGCCTGCTCATTCTCCTGACCGCGCCGCGCAACGGCGCTTTCGTCATCGCCATGACGGCCGTCTACGGCGCTTTTGCCTACACGCTCTATTCGATCATCGTCGCCCACGCCAACGACCATGCCGCCTCGCAGGACTTCGTCAAGGTGTCGAGCGGCCTCCTGTTCCTCTACGGCTTCGGAACCATGCTCGGGCCGCTCCTCGGCGGCGTGCTGATGGAGTGGATGCGCCCGGAAAGCCTGTTCCTGACCACCGCGCTGGCGCATTTCGCGCTGGGCGCCTACACGCTGCTGCGCATCACGCGCCGTGCCCCGGTGCCGGTCGAGGACCGCGAGGCGTTCAAGACCCTGCCGTCGGAGCGCGCCGCGACACCGCAAGCCGCGGTGCTCGATCCACGCAGCGACGGCGAGGTCGAGGCCGAACCGGTCGAATAGGATCGGGCGTGGTCATCCGGCCTTGCGTCGATGCGTCAAACAAATGGTTGAATGGATAGCGCGGGCGCCAACGCGCCTGCGCTACGGAATTGCCATTTCATTGTGCGCCCGAATGGACGCACGGCGCTCCAAGAGCGGGATGAGGAAAAGTGTGAAGCGGTTTTCCGCCCGCATCCCGCTCTAACTTATCGAGAGCGATCACGTTTATGATTTTGGATTGATTCAATCCAAAATCATCGTGATCTAGTGACGGGTCCAGCCCGCCCTGAGCTTCTCCATCTCGTCCTTGATGGCCAGCTTGCGCCGCTTGAGTAGAGCGATATCGGATTCGTCGACTGACGGGTGCAGCTTGGCGTCGTCTAGCTCGCGCTCCAATTCACCATGTTTGCGCTTCAACTCCGCAAGATGGGATTCAAGAGACATGATTTGGATCTCCTTCGCTTCCTCGAATACGCGCCGGGACCGGGACCCGCCCAGTTCTCCCGGCGGCGAAAGACAGTCTGCCACCGCAATTGTGGCTTGTCGAATAGAAGCTGGTAGGATTTCCCGAGCCGCGTGAATATGCTATCGGTAGCAGTGCTGCCTGGCATGTTCGGCAGCGCATTCGACAGGGCGTTTTGCGCCGGAATGGCACATTCATGGACCAGCTGACCGTGGTGATATCGGAACAGGAACAGGCCGAGATTCGACTTGAATTCGCACGCCTGAAACAGGACCACGCGGATTTCGATGCCGCAATTGAGGCAATGATCGCCACCGCGTGCGATCCACTGCGCATCCAGCGCATGAAGAAGAAGAAGCTGGCCCTGAAGGACCGCCTGCAAGAGCTGGAAGACCGTATCATTCCCGACATCATCGCCTGATTCGCGGTTTTGCGGAGCGCGCCGGCGACCCGTCAGCCTTGCGGCGAAGGACGCTTTTGACTACACGCTGCTCCCGGGAACGTCTGGCGGGAATGTCTGGCATCCGCATGCATGTGCTGCACGAGAAATCAGCGCCGTTGAGCCTTCGGCCAGCGGAGAACGGCGCCAGGGATTGGGGAACTGCATGGTTGAGCGATCCGCGCCGGTGGCGATCATCATGGGAAGCCAGTCCGATTGGGCGACGATGCGGCACGCGGCCGATACGCTCGACGCGCTCGGCATAGAATACGAGGCCCTGATCGTCTCGGCGCACCGCACCCCGGAACGCCTTTATGATTTTGCCCGCGGCGCCCGCGACGAGGGTTTCAAGACCATCATCGCCGGGGCCGGCGGCGCGGCGCATCTGCCGGGCATGACCGCCGCCCTGACCCCGCTTCCGGTTTTCGGCGTGCCGGTCGAATCGAAGGCGCTCTCCGGCCAGGATTCGCTTCTCTCGATCGTCCAGATGCCGGCCGGCATCCCCGTCGGCACGCTGGCCATCGGCCGGCCCGGTGCCGTCAACGCAGCGCTTCTTTCCGCCGCAGTCCTCGCCCTGCACGATGAAGTGCTGGCCGAACGCCTGGATGCATGGCGCGCCGCGCAAACCGCGCAAGTGGCCGAGTACCCGGTGGATTGACCATGGAAACCGCTCTTCCGCCCGGCGCGACGATCGGGATTCTCGGCGGCGGCCAGCTTGGCCGGATGCTGGCGATGGCCGCCGCCAGGCTGGGTTACCACACCGTCGTTCTCGACCCGGCCGAAGACAGCCCGGCAGCGCAGGTCGCCGACACATTCATCAACGCCGCGTTTGACGACGCGGCCGCCCTGCGCCGGCTCCTGTCCCTGTGTGCTGTGGTCACCTATGAGTTCGAGAACGTTCCGGTCGCCACGACACGGATGCTTGCCGAGCTGCTTCCCGTCTTTCCGCCCCCCGATGCGCTGGAGATCGCCCAGGATCGTCTCGCCGAGAAGATTTTCCTGAATTCGGCCGGGATATCCACAGCCCCGTTCGTTTCTGTGGATAGCGACGACGATTTGCGCAGCGGCCTGCGGCGCTTCGCCGGCAGCGGCGTCCTGAAAACGCGCCGCCTCGGCTATGACGGCAAGGGACAGAGCGTCTTCCGCGCCGGGACGCCTGCAAGCCTCGACGGCGTCTATCAGGCGATGGGCGCGGTGCCGCTGATCCTCGAGGCGCTCGTGCCCTTCGAGCGGGAGGTGTCGGTGATCGCCGCGCGCACACACGATGGCGCCACTTCCGTCTACGACCCGGTGGAAAACCGGCACCGGAACGGCATCCTGCACAGTTCGACCGTGCCGGCCGCGATTGGCCAGCAGACGTCTGAAGCTGTCCGGCAGGCCGCAGCCGACATTCTGGCCGCGTTGGATTATGTCGGCGTGATCGGCGTCGAGTTCTTCGTCCTCGAGAACGGCAAGGTGCTGGTCAACGAGATCGCGCCGCGCGTGCACAATTCCGGACACTGGACGGAGGCGGCCTGCGCCATTTCCCAGTTCGAGCAGCACGTCAGGGCTGTCTCTGGACTGCCGCTCGGCAATCCCCGGCGCCACTCGGACTGCGTCATGGAGAACCTGGTCGGCGACGAGGTTCTGCGCGCACCGCAGCTTCTGCGCGAGCCGAACCTGGTTCTTCATCTCTACGGCAAGCCCGAGATAAGGCCGGGCCGCAAAATGGGTCACTTCACCCGCCTTACGAGCAGGTGAGGAGACCGCCGTGCTGCCCGCCAACCCTGCTTTCAGAGCAATAGAGGCGGTGCAAAAGGTTGACACGGACAAGCATCCTCGTCTATGAGCCGGGCAACTTATGGCGCGCAGAGATAGCGCGCCTTGCCATTTCCGGGCCGCGAGGCTCAATCACATTCCGGGCCGCGAGGCCCAATCACGGACAAGACCGATGAAGATCAAGAATTCGCTCAAGGCGCTGAAGACCCGCCACCGGGAAAACCGCCTGGTCCGCCGCAAGGGCCGCATCTACATCATCAACAAGTCCAACCCGCGCTTCAAGGCGCGCCAGGGCTGATCCTCAGGCATGCCCGTTTTCTCGGGCGTGCGCGGTTCACGCGAAATTCAGTTTTCCTGATGCCGATGCGCGCGTATGATCGCGCCATGGTCCGATTCATCGCAGTTTTTTGCACGGCATTCCTTGCGTTCTCACCGGCCACCCAGGCTGACGAGCAGCCTCGGGCACCCTTGGCTTCCGATACCGGGACGGCGCAGGAAGCGCCGTCCCGGCTCGACGCGCTTTTCCGGGATCTCAAGCACGAAAGAAACGAGCAGGCCGCCCGGCGCATCGCCCTGCGCATTGGCGAGACATGGAGCGATTCCGGCAGCGCCACGGCCGCCCTCTTGGTGCAATGGGCGAACGAGGCGATCAAGGCTGAGAAGTTCCCCGTCGCGCTCGACTTCCTCGACCAGGTCATCCTGCTCTACCCGGACTATGCCGAGGGATGGAACCGCCGCGCCACGCTGCATTTCATGATGAACGACTACGCCCGGTCGATGGCCGACATCTCCCGCACGCTCGAACTGGAACCGCGCCATTTCGGCGCGCTGTCGGGAATGGCGAGGATATTGCAGTCGACAGGCCGTCAGGAGCAGGCGCTGGCCGCCTATCAGCGTGTCCTGGACGTCTACCCGATGCTGCGCAGCGCGCAGAAAGCCGTTGGCGAGCTGGCCGATGAGCTGGCGGGGCAGGGAATCTAGATCGGTTCATCGTTTCCGTGAAACGATGAACGCATCAAATTCCGCCGAGGCCGTCCGAACCGATATAGGCGATGCGCAGCATGTTCGTCGCGCCGGGCGTGCGCAGCGGCACGCCGGCTGTGATGATCACCCGGTCGCCCGGCTTGGCGAATTTTTCCTCATAGGCGATGCGGCAGGCCCGGTCGACCATGTCGTCCAGATCGTTGGCATCCGCCGTCACGACGCAATGCGTGCCCCACACCAGCGACAGGCGGCGCGCCGTCTCCACCACCGGCGACAGCGCGATGATCGGCACGTGCGGGCGCTCCCGCGCGGCGCGCAGGCCGGTCGTCCCCGACGAGGTGTAGGTGATGATGGCCGACAGGTTGAGCGTCTCGGCGATCTGCCGCGCCGCCATCGAGATGGCGTCGGCGCCGGTCGCCTCGGGCTCGCTGCGCTGGGCGTTGATGATGTCGCTATAGGTCGGGTCGCGCTCCACCTGCGTGGCGATCGAGTTCATCGTCGTGACGGCCTCGACGGGATAGTCGCCCGCCGCCGATTCGGCCGACAGCATGATGGCGTCGGCGCCCTCGAACACGGCGGTTGCCACGTCGGAGACTTCGGCGCGCGTCGGGACCGGCGCCGAAATCATCGATTCCAGCATCTGCGTCGCCACGACCACGGGCTTGCCGGCGCGCCGGCAGGCGCGCGTGATCTGCTTCTGGATGCCTGGAACGGCCTCGAGCGGCATCTCGACGCCGAGATCGCCACGCGCCACCATCAGCGCATCGGACAATTCGATGATTTCGGCCAGGCGCTTCACCGCCTGCGGCTTCTCGATCTTGGCCAGCAGCAGGGCCCGGCCGCGCGCCACCTTGCGCACCTCGGCCAGATCCTCGGGCCGCTGGATGAACGACAGGGCGATCCAGTCGACATCGGCCGACAGCACGGCGTCGAGGTCCTTGCGGTCCTTCTCCGTCAGCGCGCCCATCGGCAGGTCCGTGTCGGGCAGGCTGACGCCCTTGCGGTCGGAGATCTTGCTGCCCGCCACCACCTCGCAGGTGATCGATTTTCCGTCGTTCTCCAGCGCCTTCAGTTGCAGGCGGCCGTCGTCGATCAGCAACCGATGTCCCGGCTCGACCGATTTCAGGATTTCGGGATGCGGCAGGTGCACCCGGGTCGCATCGCCCGGCGCCGCATTGTCGTCGAGCACGAATTTCTGGCCGACCTCGAGCGCCACGCTCTTGTCGGCGAAGGCGCCGACGCGCAGTTTCGGCCCCTGCAGATCGGCGAGAATGCCGATCGGGTGCCCCACCTTCTTTTCGACCGAGCGGATGCGGGCGACGAGCGTGCGCATCAGGTCGTGACTGGCGTGGCTCATATTGATGCGGAAGACGTCGGCGCCCGCCGTCAGCAGGCGCTCGATCATGGCTTCGTCGGAAGAGGCCGGGCCGAGCGTCGCCAGAATCTTGACCTTGCGGTTACGCCTCATTGCGCACCGCCGCCATTGGCGCCCGCATTGGTGCCCCCATTGGTGCCCCCATTGGTACCGTTGAGCGTGGTGTCGTCGGTCGGGCTATCGGTCAAATCCACCATCCAGTTTTCCTGCTCGCGCGTGTCGTATTCCTGGAATCCGGCACGCTGGAAGCCGCGTGCGAAACAATCATTGGTGCCGGCAATCTTGAACTCGGTGAGGGCTATGCACATCTGGGTCGCGCCTTCCCAGCGCCCGCCGCGCGCGGCGTCTTCCGCATAGATGTAGTAATAGCGCGATTCGAGCAAGCCCTCGATCAGCGTCTTGCAACTCGATTTCTCGATATGCCACCAGCCTTCGCTGACCCAGCCGCTGGCCGTGCGGTAGCCGATCGCCACGCCGACCAGGTTCTGCGTCGAATTGCAGACGCGGAAATCGGCAAGCGCCGGTGTCGGCGCCAGGAGAAGCGCGCATAATCCGGCAGCAGCAAGCAGAAAAGCCCCCCGGCAATTCACGCGTGACGCCCGACGCAGCATTTCCCGACACCCTGATCGCAAGTTGAGCATATTTTCCTTTTCGGCAATGTCCGCCCCCCTGTCAACGCGGCATCGGCAGCCGCGGCACGTTTTCGCCCAAGCCATTGCGATTGAGCGCGCTTCATGGAAGGAAACGGTCATAGAGCGATAACAGCACCGTTAAACGAACCGTTTCAAGCCTGCCGAAAGCCCGATGACGTCCCACCCCTTCGAAGCTCCCTATGAACGCATTGCCGGCGACGACGGCAAGGGTCTGGTGCTGATTGCCGACCATGCCAAGCGCGCCCTGCCCGCCGCCTATGCCGGGCTTGGCCTGCCTGCCGGCGAATTCGAACGCCACATCGCCTACGACATCGGTGTCGAGAACGTGACACGCGCACTGGCAAGGCTGACCGGCGCGCCGGCAATCCTGTGCGGCTTTTCGCGCCTGCTGATCGACCCCAACCGCGGCGAGGACGATCCGACCCTGATCCGGCAGCTTTATGACGGCACCATCGTGCCGGGGAATTATCCGATCTCCGAGGCAGAGCGGCAGACCCGGCTCGACCGGTTCTACCGGCCCTATCACGCGGCCGTCGCGGAACTGATCGCGCACACGGCGGCGGCCAGCGGCGCCGCGCCGCTGGTTATTTCGCTCCATTCCTTCACGCCGGTCATGCAGGGGCGGCCACGCCCCTGGCACGCCGGCCTGTTGTGGGACCGCGACGACCGCGCGGTGACGCCGCTGATCGCCGCCCTTGCCGCCGACGAGCGTCTGACCATCGGCGACAATGAACCCTATGACGGCGCCCTGCCGGGCGACACGATGCACCGCCACGCGACGATGAGCGGCCTCGCCCACGCGCTGATCGAGATCCGCCAGGACCTGATCGCCGACGAGGAAGGCGCCCGGAGCTGGGCTGAACGCCTGGCGCCCATCCTTGACGCGATCAACGCCCGCCCCGATATGCATGAGGTGAGGCATTACGGCTCGCGCACCGACCGGATATGACGAGGACCCTGCCATGACGACGCTCACCGACGATCAGAAACGCGACCTGGAGGCTGCCGCCTTTCGCCGCCTTGTCGATCACCTGCGCGACCGCGGCGATGTGCAGAACATCGATCTGATGAACCTCGCCGGCTTCTGCCGCAACTGCCTGTCCAACTGGTATCGCGAGGCGGCGGAAGCCGACGGCATTGCGCTCGGCAAGGATGAATCGCGCGAAATCATCTACGGCATGCCGTATGAGGAATGGCGCGCGCGTCACCAGACGGAGGCGACCCCCGAGCAGCAGGCCTCCTTCCAGGACAACCGCCCGAAGGACCACTGAGCCTCAAAGCGCGGTTCCCCGTCCTTTTCGCCCCTTGACCCTGGACCTCGGCTGAGGCATCGAACCTGCAACCAGCCCGCGCGCCCCGAGTCGCGGGCATTCGATCCATGAACTGGAGTTTCGCATGGCCGACGACATCACCACAGAGACATCCGAGACCGTGGCCGCCGGCCAGCTTCGCGCCTTCATCGAGCGCGTCGAGCGTCTCGAGGAAGACAAGAAGACGATCGCCGAGGACATCAAGGAAGTCTATGCCGAGATGAAGGGCAATGGCTTCGATACCAAGGCGGTGCGCACGCTGGTGCGGCTGCGCAAGAAGGATCAGGCCGAGCGCCAGGAAGAGGAAGCCATCCTCGACCTCTACATGGCCGCGCTCGGCATGGAATAGGCTGCTCGGCCGCCGGTGCGGAATGGCAACAGCACGTAACACTGTACTCTTGGAGGGGTCTTCCATGACAGAGGCTGGAAGTTGCGAATGCGGATCAGTCGCCTACAGCCTCACAAGCGATGGTCCCGTGCATGTTTACGCGTGTCACTGCCTGAACTGCCAAACCCGCAGTGGTAGCGCTTTCGCCGAGCATGCGATGGTGCCGGCCTCCGCCTTTGCCTGTGAAGGGACAACGACAACCTACAGCCGGACGGCCAATGACATCCGGTTCGAGGAGGTGTTCTGCGACGTTTGTCATACGCGCCTCTTCAACCGGAATAGCGCTCTCCCAGATATGATTTTCCTGCGTGCGGGCACGCTGGCCGGCAGCCAGAAGCTGGAGCCCATCGTTCATATGTGGACCAGGCGAAAGCAACACTGGATCAGCCTCCCTGATGGTGTCCCCTCGTTTGAGGAATCTCCAACGCCGGAGCAATTCGGCGCCGCTGTCCAGCAGGCACAGCAGCGTAACTCGGCTGACCGCTGACCGCGCATCGTGGCGCGATGGCGCGCTTGTCCCCATCGCTTTCGTGCGCCGGCAGTTGGAGAAAAACCCGGTTCGCCCAAGGCGGAGGCTCGGATGCACCAATGAATGCGACCACCCCGCCAGGATGACAGGGTTGCCGCCCTTACGTTTTGCCGCAAGCGCTGCCTATTCGATGTCGAACGACACGCCCTGCGCCAATGGCAGCGCCTTCGAATAATTCACCGTGTTGGTGGCGCGGCGCATATAGGCCTTCCAGGCGTCGGAGCCCGATTCACGCCCGCCGCCCGTTTCCTTCTCGCCGCCGAACGCACCGCCGATCTCCGCACCCGACGTGCCGATGTTCACATTGGCGATGCCGCAATCCGAGCCCCGCGCGCTGAGAAATTCTTCCGCCTCGCGCATGTCGGTGGTGAAGATGGACGAGGAGAGGCCGGCGCCGACCGCATTGTGCTGTTCCAGCACCGCGTCGAAATCGCTGTACTTCATGACGTAGAGGATCGGCGCGAAGGTTTCTTCCAGCACCACGCCGTCCTGCCTGGGCATCTCCACCAGGGCCGGATGGGCGTAATAGGCATCGGCGTTGCCGGCGTCGAAGCGCCCGCCGCCCGTCACCTGCCCGCCAAGCGCCTTCGCCGCTTCGAGCGCCTTCTGCATATTGTCGAAGGCCGCCTTGTCGATCAGCGGGCCGACCAGCGCATCCGTCGCCAGCGGGCTGCCCACGGATACCGATTGATACGCCTTGCGCAGGCGCGGCAGCAGCGCGTCATAGACCGATTCATGGACGAACAGCCGGCGCAGCGTCGTGCAGCGCTGGCCGGCCGTGCCCATGGCGCCGAAGGCGATGGCGCGCAGCGCCATGTCGAGATCGGCCGAGGGGCAGACAATGCCGGCATTGTTGCCGCCGAGTTCCAGAACGGCGCGGGCGAAACGCTTCGCCAGGCGCGGACCCACTTCGCGGCCCATGCGCGTCGAGCCGGTGGCCGAGACCAGCGGCACCTTCGGATGATCGACCATCGCCTCGCCGACCGCCCGGTCGCCGATGATCACGGTCATCAGATTGTCCGGCGCGTCCTGGCCGAAACGCTTGGCGGCACGCGCGAAGATCGCCGCGCAGGCAAGGGCGGTGAGCGGCGTCTTCTCCGACGGCTTCCACACCACACTGTCGCCGCAGACGAGCGCCAGCGCTGCGTTCCAGGACCAGACGGCGACCGGGAAATTGAAGGCCGAGATGACGCCGATCACGCCAAGCGGGTGCCAGGTCTCCATCATCCGGTGGCCGGGCCGTTCGGTGGCGATGGTCAGCCCGTAGAGCTGGCGCGACAGGCCGACGGCGAAATCGCAGATGTCGATCATCTCCTGCACCTCGCCGAGGCCCTCGGAACGGACCTTGCCGACCTCGATCGAAACGAGGCGGCCGAGATCCTCCTTCGCCGCGCGCAGCTCCTCGCCCAGCAGCCGCACCAGTTCGCCGCGCCGCGGCGCCGGCACGTCGCGCCAGGCCTTGAAGGCGTCATGCGCCCGGTCGATGACAGCGCTGGTTTCGGCCGCGGAGATGGAGGCGATTGCGGCGATCTGCTCGCCGGTCACCGGCGTGCGGACGATCAGGTCACCGCCGGAGAGGGTTTTCGGGTCGACGCCCAGCCGCTTCAGGATGTCGCTCGTCTCGGTCTTGATGCTCATGGGTGCTTGGCTCCCTGGGAGTTGGTTTGACTGGCGCGCAAAAGCACGCCGCATGCGGCCGGAATATAGGGTCTGGCCCTTCGGCCGGAATGTAGGGTCCGGCCCGCCGCAATGGAAACGGAAAATCGGACTGTATTGATGATGAGCGGTCATGCGTCTGCCGGCAGGCGGCGGTCAGACCTGTTTGACGATCCACGACACGAAGGCATCCGCCGAGGGGTTGTCGACACCGAGCGGCTGGACGAGGAAATAGCTGTTTGCCGTCTTCAGCATCGTCTTGCCGAGCGGCACCAGTGCGCCGGAGCGCAGTTCCTCCTCGATCAGATAGGCCGGCACGAGCCCGGCGCCGAGCCCGGCCGACGCGCCGGCAATGACCATGGTGAACTGGTCGAACTGCTTGCCGGGCAGGGCCGGAACGTCATCGACGCCGGCCTCGTGCATCCAGTCGGCCCAGGCGCCGGGCCGGCTCTGCAGATGCAACAGGGGTGCGTCGAAAAGCGTCTCTGCCCCGCTGATGCCATGACGCTCGATGAAGCGCGGCGCGGCGACGGCGATCATCGCCTCGTCGCACAATTTGGTGAGTTTCGCATCGGGCCAGTTCTCGCGGCCGAAATGGATCGCCACATCGAACCGCTCACGCGCCAGGTCGAACGGATCGATGCGCGCCGTCAGGTTGATGCCGATGCCGGGATGAGTCTTCTCGAAGTCCGGCAGGCGCGGAATCAGCCAGCGCGCGGCGAAGGTCGGCAGGCTGGCGACATTCAGCACCGTACCCGACATGCCGGCGGCGATCGCCCGGTGCAGCGTCTGCGCGATGCGCCCCAGATCGTCCTCCAGCGCATCCGCCAGGTTCTTGCCGGCCGGTGTCAGCACCACCCGCCGCCCGACGCGGCGAAACAGGCTGAAGCCGAGGGCCGCCTCCATGTCGCGTATGTGCCGGCTGACGGCGCTCTGCGTCAGGTTCAGCTCTTCCGCGGCAAGCGTGAAACTCTGGTGGCGCGCTGCCGAGGCAAAGCTGCGCAGGACGGAAAATGAGGGGAGGAAACGCCGCGCGAACCTGTCTTCCACCATGATCAAATGCCTGCCTACGCCAGCGCCAGGACCTGCCGCGCGCTTTCCTCGTCGGTGATGAACACGGTCGGTTCGACGAGTTTCATCGCACCGATCAGCGCATCGATCTTGTCGGCACCGCCCGAGGTGAGGATGCGCATGCGCGCGCGGCGCAACCGGTCGACATCGACCGACATCACCCGGTCGTTGATCGGGTGATCCACCAGCGCGCCGTCACGGTCATAGAAGTGATAGAGAATGTCGCCCACCGCGCCCTTGCCCGCCAGGGCCTCGCGCATCGCCTCGCTCAGATAGCCGCCGCGATAGAAGGTGGTCGCCGAGGCGATGCCGCCGACCGACACCAGCACCGCGTCCAGCGTATCGGCGAGCGTCAGGATTTCATGCAGCCCGCAGCGCTCGATCAGCGCCGTCTTGGTCTCGACGCTGTCCACCACCGCCGGCGCCGGGATGAGATAGCCGTCCCCCTGGAAGGCACGGGCAAAGCGCCAGGCGAATTCCGCCGGGTTGAAGCGACGCGCCACACCGACACCGCCGAGCAGCGAAATAACCTTGAAATCGGCCAGCGGGCGGGCGCGCATGAACGGCAGCGAGCCGAACAATGTGCGCCCCCAGCCGACGCCGACCGACATGCCCGCGGCCACCACGTCGGAGACGAAGCTGCCGGTGGCGGCACTGATGGCGGGGATCGGATCGGCGCCTGGCTGCGACAGCGGCGCAACGACGGCGCGTTGCAGGCCGAACCGCTCTTCCAGGGCGCGTTCGATGCTGGTGATTTCCGCCAGATCGCCCTCGATGGTGATCTTGACCTCGTTGCGCGAGCGCGCCTCGGCCAGCATGCGCACAACACTGACGCGGCCGATGCCGAGAATCTCGGCGATCTCGTTCTGCGTCTTCTGCTCGACGAAATACATCCATGCGGCACGCACGCGCAGGCGGTCGGTCTTGCTGCTGATGGCGCTGCTCCTGGGACGCGCGGCGGCCATCTCTGCCGAACCGGTCGTCCCCGCTGCCTGTTTTTGAACCTTCGCCTTGCTCATCTGGCCTTCCCGCACCTTTCCCACGCTCGACGCAATCACCGAGCTTGATTTCCCGACAGACCAAAACAATGATGTGGTGCCCCGGTCAATGGCGGGCGGCGGAAAACCGGTTACTTGAGGATGACACCTTATGCTTAGAGACGCTTCGGAAGAAGCGGCGGTTCATCTTAAGGACCGCTTGCGCGACATGCGGGATTTTCTGCGCGCACTCCGCCACGACCAGAACGCGCCGGCCCGCCCGCAGGGCCGATTATCCCAGGTGGAAGGCATCATCGGCCGTGCCGTCAGCGTTGTCGACGACACGCTGACCTTGGCCGAATCCGTCTCGCACACCGTGTTGCCCGGCCGGCAAGGCAGCAGCACGTTTGTCCTGCGCCCGCTCATCGCCTATTTCGTGCCGGACCCGGCCGGGGGCGAGCGCGCCTTCCGCCGCCATATGTACCGTGCGGCCAAGTCCCTGGCCGCGACGCTGGAAGATGGCGACGCCCCGGTGCTTCGCGAGACCTTTTTCACCGGCGCCCACACGGAAATCCGCCGCCGGCACGGCCATCTGCTGCTCGCCCTGCGCGATGCGCCCCGACCCGTGGCGCGACCCATCACGGCCAGCCTCCTGGCTGCTTTGCTCCAGGAGATTTGCCGTCAGGCGCTGAGCGAGGAGGGTTTCGAGCACGGTCGCCAGGAGCCCTGCATCCGCTGCTTCGCGCCTGGCTTGCTGGCGTCGGCATTGCTGATGCTCGACGACGGCGTCGATGCGGCCGACCTGCTCGAGATCGCCGCCCTCGGCATCGCCGCCCGCAGCGAGCGCATGGCGCGCGGCCTGCAGGCCGACCGGCCGATTGCCGATCTGACGGCGATCTTCGAAAGCCTGCTGACGCATCTGCCGTGATCTGCTCTAGGGTCAGGACTAGCATTTTGCAGTCAGGTGGAATCACCTGGCGTCCGCATAAATGCGGAAAAACAATGCGTTAGACCGGTTCGGCGCTTCTGTGAAACGCCGAACCGCTCTAACCGGCCCCGCTGAACAGCTCCGAAAGCTGCTTCTTCACGCCCTGGACCGAGGCCGGGCTCATGCTGAGTTCGGTCAGCCCCATGCGGATGAATTCGGGAATCAGGTCGCTGCGCGCCGCCGCCTCGCCGCACATGCCGATCTCGATGCCGGCGGCGAGCGCCGCTTGCGCCGCCTGCTCGATGGCCGCCATCACCGCGGGGTGCGACGCATCGTTGAGCGTGGCGACGGCCGGGTTGAGCCGGTCCGCCGCCATCACATACTGCGTCAGGTCGTTGGTGCCGACGGAGAAGAACGCCACTTCCCTGGCCAGCGCCGGCGCGGCGAAAACCGCCGCCGGCGTCTCGATCATCACGCCGAGCGGGAAATCCGCATGGGCGACGCCCTCCGCCGCGAGCTCGGCTGCGCATTCCTCGATGATGACGCGCGTGCGCCGAACCTCGCTCACGTCGGACACCATCGGCAGCATGACCTGCAGATTGCCGTGGACGGCGGCGCGCAACAATGCCCGCAATTGCACCTTGAAGATATCCGGCCGGTCGAGGCACATGCGAATGCCGCGCCAGCCGAGGAACGGGTTCTCCTCCTCGGGAAACTCGACGCCGGCAATCGGCTTGTCGCCGCCGATATCGAGCGTCCGCACGATCACCGGGTGGTCGGGAAACGCCCGCGCCAGCGTGGCGTATGTCTCGGCCTGCATGTCTTCGGACGGCAGGTGCATGTGCCGCATGAACAACAGCTCCGTGCGGAACAGGCCGACGCCCATGGCGCCGGCTTCCCGCGCCGCCTCGATCTCCTCCAGTGCGCCGAGATTGGCCGCGACCTGGATGATCTTCCCGTCGGCGCGGCGCGGCACCAGATCCTTGTAGGCCTTCAGCGCTTCCTTCTCGCGATCGGCCGCGCCGATCATCTCGGCGAACCGTTTACGCGCAGCATCATCGGGGTCGGCAAACACCCGACCGGCATTGCCGTCGATCGCCGCCTCGCTCGCCTCACGCAACTGATGCACCGCGTCACCAAGGCCAAGCACCGCCGGAATGCCGTGCGTGCGGGCGATGATCGCCACATGCGAGGTCGCCCCGCCATGTCCGCAGACCACCCCGCCAAGCCGCTTTAATGGCGCGCGCGCCAGATCCCAGGCGCCGATGTCCTCGGCCACCAGGATCGCCCCATCGGCGATGTCGTCGAGCCGGGCGTCCTCCTGGCCAAGCAGCGCCAGGCAGATCTGCCGGGCGATGGCGTCGAGATCTTCGGCCCGCGCGCTCAGATAGGCGTCGTCCAGCGCGCGGAATTCGCCGGCAAGCCGCGAGGATGCGGCGATCACCGCCGAAACGGCATCAAGCCCCCCGTCGATGGCGTCCAAAGTCTCGTCGCGCAGCGCATCGTCGGCTGCAATGTCGCGCAGCGCGGCAACGATGCCGCGATCGCTGTCCTGCATGCCGTCTGCCGCGAGCGACTGGTCGAGCCGCTCCTGCAGGCGCGCCACCGCGCTTTCGAACAGCGCTTTCTCGGCGCCGATCTGGTCGGGCGCCAGCGTTTCGTTGCGCGGTGCGATCTGCGCGGGAAAATGCGCGAACACCGGCCCAAGCGCCACGCCCGCACTGGCCGGCACACCCTTGAGACCACCCGTGCCACCGGCGGGCGCGGGCCGGTTTGCCGGCGCGGACGATGGCGCCGCCGGCGCGGATTGCGCCTCCACGGCTGCTTCGTCGACCCCGGACAACGGGTTTTCCAGATAGGCGATCAGCGCCTCGACGGCCTCGATCGAATCGGCGCCCTCGGCGCGGATGGTGACCTCGTCATCCTCCTTGACACCGAGCAGCATGAGCTTGACGGAGCTCTTGGCGCTGACGGCCTTGCCCCCCTTGACGATTTCCACATCGCTTTCGAAACCCTTGGCGAGCCGCACGAAGCGGGTCGCGGGTCTGGCGTGCAGCCCTTCCTGCACTCGGACGATGGTCGAGCGTTCCATGCGATTCTCGTATACTCTGTGTGAACGGACGGCGCTATTCGCCGATGGTGATGACGGCACCGGTCTGCAACGCGGCGACCAGGACCGAGGGTTCGATCGCCGAGGCGCAGATCTCGCCCGGCCGCTCCACGGTCCGGGCGCCGTTGAAATTGATCACCACATGGCCGATTTCGCGCACCTTGTTCCAGGCGGCATCGCCCATGGCTGTGATTTCTGCCGAAACCGTGCCCACGCGCACCGGCGTGCCGGCAGAAGGCGCATTGGACGCCGGGCCTTCCTGAGCGGCATGCAGCACAGACACTTCGGCAAGCTCCTCCGGTGCGCCATCGGCAAACAGGATCAGCACACCGCCCTCGGCCAGTTCCGCCACTTCAGGTCCAACTGCGGTAATGCGCGTCTTGAGAAACACCGGCATTCAGAAACTCCCGGAAAAACAGCATGCAACCAATCGAATGAGGCCCGGCGATGGCGAATGCAGCCGCCGGGCCTGCATTCCTACAGCACCAGCAGGCTCACCACCCAAGCGATGAGCACGGAGACCGGACCCATGATCTGGCGGCTGATGAGCACCGCCGGAACGCCGATTTCGATCGTCTTCGGCTTCGCCTCGCCCAGCGCCAGGCCAACGGGCACGAAGTCGCAACCCACCTGCGTGTTGTAGGCAAACAGCGCCGGCAGCGCCATGGCCGGGGCGATGGTGCCGTTGGCGATCTGCGGGCCGATGATGGCGACGCCGATCACCTGCGCGATCACCGCGCCCGGCCCAAGCACCGGCGACAGGAACGGCAAGCCGCAAATGGCCGAGATGATCAACAGGCCGACGATGTTGTTGGCCAGCGGTCCCATCGGCTGTGCCAGCACATCGCCGATGCCCGTGTAGAGGATCAGGCCGATCAGCATGGTCACGAAGGCCATGAACGGCAGCACGTTGCGCACCACCTGGTCGATGGTTCGCCGCCCGGCGTTGAAGAAGATGCCGACGACGCGGCCCATCACCCGGCCGATGCTGCTGATCAGGCCGATCAGGCCGCCTTCGCTGGCCGTTTCAACGGGTGCCGCCGCACCGGCTGCGGCGAAACCGTCCGAGGAGGCCGCACCCGCCACCGTTGCAGCCGCGCTGCCGTCGGCCATCTCGAGATTCTCCAGCTTGACGCCGGACACATAGATGTCCTCGGTGATGAACTGCGCCAGCGGCCCGGCCTGGCCGACCGGGGTCAGGTTGACGGTCGGGATGCGCTTGCGCGGATAGACGCCGCAGCGCGCCGTGCCGCCGCAATCGACCACCACCACGGCCATCTCGCTTTCCAGCGGCGGGCTCTTGAACCCGTCGACGGCTTCGCCGCCCGTCATCTCGGCGATGCGCCTGGCGACCGGATGGATGCCGCCGCCCGTGACCGAGACGATCTTGCTGCGCTCGGCCGTTGGCTCGATCACCAGCGGACCGCCCCAGCCGGACGCGCCCTTCGAAATCTTGACTGCCTTGTATGTGTTAGCCATGTCCGCCCCTCCCCTAGAGCTCAACGCCCTGGCGGCGCGCCATGATGGCGGTGATCCGCTCGGTCAGCATGCCCTTGAGCAAGATCACGACGAGACCGACGAGGGCGTACCAGATCGCCACGGTGATGTGATAACCGCCCGGCACCGCGCCGGTACGCTCCAGTTCGAGCAGCGCCACGAGAATGCCGCCCCAGACGAAGTACTCGCCCGGATTGATGTGCGGAAACAGGCCGAGCGGCGGATGCACATAGGACACTGCAGCATCGTAGAAGGCCGGCTTGTGCTTCTCCTCGAGGAACGAACCGAACGTGTAGGCCATCGGGTTGGTCAGGAAGAACACGGCAAGCACCGGCAGCACCGTGTAGCGCGTCAGTGCGATGCGCCCGGCGCTCTGGGCCAGGCCGTGCACGCGCTTTTCGCCGACCAGTTCGGTGATGGCGTAGAAGGCGGTCATCAGCACCACAAGCGTCGGGATGATGCCGGTGACGAAGCCGGCGAAGACTTCGCCGCCCTTCTGGAAGATGCCGATGAAATATTTGCCGGCGGCGGTGAGCCAGCCGAGCTGCTCTTCCTGGGTCACGGTGTTCAGCTTCTCGCGGAACTCCTCGACCGAGATATCGCCGCTCGCCTGGGCGAGAACGACGAGATCATGCGATGCGCCCTTCATGGCAAGCTTGCCATGCAGCGCGGCATCGCCCGCCAGCGATCCGGCCATATGCAACCCCTGCATGGCCGTATCGGCGTGTTGCGCCATAAGTGAAATGACTGACATTTTCCTCCCTCTCCTTCGCTGATCCGCACCGGTCTTTCGGCCGGCTCAGGATTCCCGTTTCATGCTTGCCGGTTCATGACTGTGCGTTTGCCGCCGCCAGCGACGCCGTAAGCGGCGGCTCGGCGCCGGAGCGCGTGCGGTCGATCTGCGCCACCGCCTGGGTGATCGCCGACGTCAGGCCCGGTGCGTCCGCGCCGAACAGGGCGGGCTCGGCCCGCAGCCGGTCGAGGGTCATGCCCTCGAACTCTTCATGACGTGAAAACTTGGCGAAGACCGACCGGCCGCTCATCGTCAGGATGCGGCGCACGGTCAGATCCGGCGCGATGACGACGATGGCGATGGCGCCCTTCTTCAGGAACCGGCCGTGAAACGCGCCCGTGCCGACATAGCCGTCGGCAAACTTTTGTGTGATGCCTTTGAAGACGTCGGAATAGTGGCGCATCTGCAGCCACACCCCGTAGGATTGCAACGCCCATACCAGAGCCAGGAGCAACAGCCCCCACTGCCATAATGCCATCAGGCAACTCCTCCCAAACCGCCTATTCCCCTGTGCGTGCGAAGCCTGCATCGGCACAACGGGAACAGGAAATTAAGAACATTTGTTTTTTCAAATGTCAAATTGTATATTCGATGCGGGAAGCGTCGCCGCCCCCGGCGCGGCTCATTTGATTGGAAACCGCCGCCCGCATGCTATGATTTCCGCGAAGGAGCCTCAAACGTGGATCTGGACTTCAAGAACGAATTGGCGGTGATGCCCGACCTGCGGCACAGGCTGCGGCAGCTGCGCTGGTTCCGCGCCACGTTTCGCGGCAATGCGAAAGCCGTGACCACGCATTACGGCGTCCGGTTCGACATCGACGAGGAAAAGCTGACCCGCGTGTTTCTCGACTGGGTCGAGATGATCGACGCACGCAAGGAATTCGCCCGGCTCGACCGCGCCGATTTCATCGTCTACACGGCCGGCCTGGCGCTCAAGGAACTGATCCGCCGGGCGCCCGCCAGCATAAGCCCGGGCAGCGAGGTCGCCAGCACCGCTGCCAATGCGGAGATCGTCCGCTTCTGGCCGGAAGGCTTCCTTTACACAAACTACTGCGTCTGCGCGATCGCCGCCATATTCGAGCAGGAGTTCGGCCAGGCGCCGCTGCTCGACCGCTGCGCCGACGATTTGCGCACCTGGTGGTCCTATCGCGAGAACACGCGCGAAATGCCGGCTTCCGCCGTCGCCTTCCTGGATCGTTTCCTGGGCAGCGAGCCCAACTGGGTCGCCCCGGACCTGGTCGAGGGGCGGCTTGCCATGCGCCGGGCGCTCGAGGCGCTCGAGGCGCTGCCGGCCATCCCCGGTTCTGCCTGAACGGCGATCCGTTTCCGCCCACGACAACCCGCCTCCCGAAAAACCCGGAGCCTACATGCAGCGTCCCCTGATCATCTTCGATTGCGACGGCGTCCTCGTCGACAGCGAGCCCCTGGCCGCCATTGCCTTCGAACGCGTCTACCGCAAGCACGGCATGACGATCACCGCCGAGATCGTCGGCCAGTGCATCGGCATGAAGGAGGCCGACATCATCACCCGCATCCATGAACTCACCGGGCATGCCTTTCCGGAGCATGCCACCGACGATTTCTGGGTGGAAACGCAGGCGCTGTTCGCCGAGGATCTGGAGCCGACACGCGGCATCCTTCCCTTTCTGCAGATGCTGCGCGGGCCGCGCTGCGTCGCCTCTTCCTCGTCGATGAAGCGCATTGCGCTCAGCCTGGAGGTCACCGGCCTTGCCGGCTTCTTTGGCGACGAGGTCTTCAGCACGTCGATGGTGAGGCACGGCAAGCCGGCGCCGGACATCTTTCTCTTCGCCGCCGAAAGGCTCGGTTCCGCGCCGGCTTCATCGGTGGTGATCGAGGATTCTCCCTTCGGCATACAGGGTGCGGTGGCCGCCGGCATGACGGCCATCGGCTTCACGGGCGGCAGCCACACCTATCCCGGCCACGCCGAAAAACTGACGGCAGCCGGCGCACACGCAATTTGCGCCGACTGGCCTGAAGTGGAGCGCGAACTGGCGCGGCGCGGCTTTATCGCGGGTGCCATTGCCGAGGGCTGATCTCCGGCTGGTGCTGCAAGCCCCCTCACCGACCCGCTTCGCGGGCCACCTCTCCCCCGCAAAGCAGGGGAGAGGAGCGCTGTCATCGATGACGAGCTCCCCTCCTCGCCCCCACACAGTGGGGGAGAGGTGGCCCGCGAAGCGGGTCGGTGAGGGGGCAACGCCTTCCCTACACCAGCATGGCGAACGGGTTCTCGATCACCTGCTTGAAGGCAGCGAGTAGTTCGGCGCCGAGCGCCCCGTCCACCGCCCGGTGGTCCGTCGACAGCGTCACCGA